>JAAWOU010000014.1 GCA_022799755.1 Lachnospiraceae bacterium | reverse complement strand
CAGCTTAAGTGATAGTCTCAGTGACAGCCTGAGTGATAGCCTGAGTGATAGCCTTAGCGACAGCTTAAGTGATAGCCTAAGTGACAGCCTAAGCGACAGTTTGAGTGATAGCCTGAGTGACAGTTTAAGTGATAGCCTGAGTGATAGTCTGAGTGACAGCTTAAGCGATAGTCTGAGTGACAGCCTTAGCGATAGCTTAAGTGACAGCCTGAGCGACAGTTTAAGTGATAGCTTGAGTGACAGCCTGAGCGATAGCTTGAGTGACAGCCTAAGTGACAGCCTGAGTGACAGCCTAAGCGACAGCTTAAGTGATAGCCTAAGCGACAGCTTAAGCGATAGTCTGAGTGACAGCTTAAGCGATAGCTTGAGTGACAGCTTAAGTGACAGTTTGAGTGATAGCTTAAGCGATAGTCTGAGTGACAGCCTCAGTGATAGCCTGAGCGACAGCTTAAGTGATAGTCTGAGTGACAGCCTGAGCGACAGCTTAAGCGATAGTCTGAGTGACAGTCTGAGTGACAGCCTGAGCGACAGCTTAAGTGACAGCCTTAGCGATAGCTTGAGTGACAGCCTAAGCGACAGCTTAAGTGATAGCCTGAGCGATAGCTTGAGTGACAGCTTAAGTGATAGTCTGAGTGACAGCCTGAGTGATAGCTTAAGTGACAGTTTGAGTGATAGTCTGAATGACAGCTTAAGCGATAGTCTGAGTGACAGCCTGAGCGACAGCTTAAGTGATAGCTTGAGTGACAGCCTTAGCGATAGCTTGAGTGACAGCCTTAGCGATAGCTTGAGTGATAGCCTGAGCGACAGCTTAAGCGATAGCCTGAGTGACAGTTTGAGCGACAGCTTAAGTGACAGCCTTAGCGATAGCCTGAGTGACAGTTTGAGCGATAGCTTAAGTGACAGCCTGAGCACCAGCGGAAGTATCAGTAGCAGTGAGAGCGCAAGCCTGAGTACCAGCGGAAGTGCCAGCACCAGCGACAGCCTGAGCACCAGCGGAAGCATCAGCAGCAGTGAGAGCACAAGCCTAAGTGCCAGCGACAGTGTCAGCAATAGCGAAAGCGCAAGCCTGAGCACCAGCGGAAGCACCAGCGGAAGTGCCAGCACCAGCGACAGCCTGAGCACCAGCGGAAGCACCAGCAGCAGTGAGAGCGCAAGCCTGAGCACCAGCGGAAGTGCCAGCACCAGCGACAGCCTGAGCACCAGCGGAAGCGCCAGCAGCAGTGAGAGCGCAAGCCTGAGCACCAGCGAAAGCGCCAGCACCAGCGCATCAGACAGCACCAGTGAGTCTGAAACAAATATAGTCGTTGGCGGAGGAGATGCTCCTATAGTCGATGCTGAACCGGAGCCCGTGGAAGTCGTAACAATACCCGACGAGGAAACACCTCTCGGCGGTGTAGATGATAATGCGGCTGAGGAGGAACAGGAAGCTGCTGAAGAAACGGATGTTGTTGAGAACGACGAACAGGACGTTGCTGACGAGGAAGAAGACATTGACGAGGAAGAAGACATTGAAGACGAAGAAGTTCCTCTTGGCGTAATTGATGATGAGGACGAGTTGGAAAATGTTGAAGATGAAGAGGTACCGCTTGCAAACATGCCGACGGAGGAAGCCTCGAAAAAGCTTTGGTGGTCATGGATTCCTGTGGTCGCAGCGGTGGCAAGTGCTGTGGAAGGATACCGTCAGAACAGGGCGGAAAAGGAAAAAGCAGTTGATCACAAGAAGAAAGAGGAAAAGTAATCTTTAGAACCAGTCATTTAAAGTAATATGTGTGTCTCTCCGGTGTAACAGCCGGAGAGACATATATGAAGGGATATTTATTTGAAAAAACATAATACACATGAATTGGGAGGAAGACTCCTGGTCACTATATTGATTCTTGCAGTCTATATGGCTGGAAGAAGTCTCTTGCTTTATAGGGTAGATCCGGCAGCATATCAGCTGGAAGAACTGAATTCTGATAATATCATGATTTCCATGATCAGTGGAGACAGGTATCAGTATACATTGTTTGCGCTGGGAATCATGCCGTATATTATGTCGACTCTGGTCATGTGGATCTTGACGGCCGTGAGAAGCAGTGAAGCAAAGGCCCGCTCTTCTCCCAGAAAGACAGCACGGTTTAAATTCCTGCTGATGATTGCAATAGCATTCGCATTTGCAGTATCAAGGGCGGAAGGCTTAGTGTTCAAAGAGTCAAGCCTTGGCACTGAGACGCTGAAAGCGATTGCTGTTTTGGAGATGACGATAGGCGCTGTTATGATACATGGAATGGCAGAACAGAATAAGGAGCACGGAATTGGTGCCCAGATGCCTATCATACTTGTGAATATTCTGGACAACCTGGTTTCCACGGTACAGAAATTTACATGGTCAGAGCTTTATCATCCACTGATTTTGTGTTTTATCATGTCTGTGGTAATTTTGGTTATGGAGAATATTATTATCCGCATACGGGTTCAGCGTGTATCAATTCATAATGAATATGCGGATAAAAGCTATATTGCATTTAAACTGGATCCGATCGGCATAATGCCGGTTATGTTTGCAGTGACCTTTTTAATGCTGTTGAAACTTATAATAAATTTTCTTATATTCTTTTTTACTGACAAAAACGCCTTGGAACTTTTTATGGAAAGGCTGGATTTGACAGACGGTACAGGAGTCATTGCATATCTGGGCATTATTTTTACCCTTAATACGCTGTTCTCATTTATTATGCTTTCTCCGGGGCAGATGGCAGAACATCTGCAAAAAGGCGGGGACAGCATTGTAGGGATATATGCCGGAAAGAAGACAAAGAGATACTTAAGGAAAAGGCTTATTACATTATGTGCTTTCAGCGGCATCGTATTGTGCACGATGATGGGGGTGTCATTGGGGCTGGCATTAGAAGGGAAAATATCATCAGAACTGGCATTATTACCGGCTACGGCAATGATTTTGACCAGCATTACCTGCGCTTTGTGCCGAGAGGTGAAAACATACTGGAAGTTTGATTCCTACTCATTTTTCCTTTGAGATATAAGGATTGATGGATGTGGCACAAGGGCATTTTGAAAGGATATAGAACATTTCATGTTATACTTTATACCGGCCTGGTATCTGAGAAATGAATGGAAAGAAAACGAGCAATTCTGGCATAAACGCCGTATGCAGACGGAGACAGATGATACGGTCAAGCAGATTCAGCTATTCCAGCGAAATGCCATTTGCGAGTATGAGATTCTGCTGTTGTCTTATACACCGAATTTCAGACATTTCCTGCACAGACAGAGCGCGTTTCGGGCACCCTACTGGTCTGTGTTTGACGCGGTACAGGAGGTGCGCAGGAAAAAGCAGGCAGTTTTTTCTTTTCACAATCTGAACTGGCCGAAGAACATTGAGTTTATTTATTCACCATTTTCAATCATCGCAATGCTGGATGGGGAAAGATATGCGCAGATTGAGTTTGGGGAGTATGGGAATCTTATACAGGTCGACTTGTACAGAAACGGCCAGGTCACACGCAAAAACATATATGACGACAGAGGATTTGTGTCATGTACTTCTGTGTATGAAAACGGAGAAAAAGCGTATGAACAGTATTTGACAGAAAAGGGTACTTGGAAGCTCTGCCATTTTGCGGACGGGCATGTAACCGTGAATCCCCGCAGCAATCAGTATACAGTACATACATCAGGAGGAGAAGACAGGATCGCTTTTTTGAAGACTTCTTACGGGTCAATGGAGGAGGTTATTCAGGAGGTGTTCGCATCCTGGCTTCGGACTACCCGGAACACAGATATTTTTTGTATCGCGGCGCATAATCAGCACCTGGCTATGATTGACAGACTGCTGGCCGGCAGGAAAACAATTTTTTCCGTTTTTGGGAATAGAGTTTCAATGAACGACAAGGCAGTAGTGCAATCCTTTTCACAGGGCAGGTATATCGTGACGGATTCCGAAGATAATCTTCAGAATCTTTTGAAGCAGGCTGACTTAAAAAAGATAGCCAAAGTAAACATTCCGCCCTATGACACTCGTCTGGAACCGGGAATCAGTCTGCAGCTGAGCGTGCAGAAAGTGCTGTTTCCGGTAGATTCTCTGACATCGGAGATGCTGGAGGCCGGCGTGAAATCTTTCGCTGCGTACCTGGAAAGCAACCACGAAGCCAGGGTGCACCTGTTTACCAGAAAGGCGGATTTTAACCGGGAAGATGTATTGCTGAGGCAGGTAAGCGAGATACTGGGACGCAATGGATATCCGCCGGAGTGGGCCAGAAAAGAAAACAAGAATAAATTTGAATTTTTGTTAGATAAGGAAGACCAGATTCCTATATTGTTTGTAGTAGAGCAGTGTGTCGATGAATTGTCGGTAAATAAATGTGTACGAGAGCAGAGGCTTTTGGTGGATCTGGCCGACATACCGGATTTGTTTTTACAGATATCCTGTGTGGGAATGGGAGTTCCGCAGATAGTAAGGACGGCTACTCAGTATATGCGCCCCGGGGAAAATGGGAGAATAAACGAAGACCTGTCCAGGCTGGATGAAGACTTAAAATACTATCTGGAAAGCCTGAGCAACTGGAATCAAGCAATGATTCAGTCATTTGAACTGGGAAAGACTCATACAACGCAGTATCTGATTGAGAGATGGAAAGAGGTTATTGCCAACATTGAAAACAGTACGAGTACTACAGTTGGGAACGGAAGACTTTAGCAAAACGATGCAGATATCAGACTGCGCAGAATGGTATTACGAGCCGGACCTTTCGGAAACGCCGGAAAAGGATTTTGATGTAGTGTTGTTGGACCGTGAGATCACGGCGGATGAATTTGACTGTCTGATGCAGTTTTCCAGGGCATACTGTGTCTTTGTGACAGAAAAAGTTTCCTTGAAAAAAGGCAGTATGACACGGCGGTTTTCTATCAGGAAAATGGGAAAAAAGATTTCTGCGGAAAGGCTGGCGCATTTACTGAAAGAGGAGCTGCCAGATTACTTTGCGGGTTCTTATGGAGAGAAGTATAAACCTGAAAACATGTCCATAGCCCAGGGATTTTCCGGAAAGGTTTCCTGGAAAGGATATGAGGGAATTGACCTGGCTGGAGAGTACGGAAATGAATTGACGCAGATAGTTTTCTGGCGGAACAACATTCCGATTGAAATTGGTCAGACAATCGAATTCTGGCTGGAATATGCAAAGGATGAGACGGTTGAGATATCGTTGGAAATAGTAATTCTTCAGTTTGGTTATGGCACGGATCCTGTAGTACAAAGTGTCCATACTTATTCTGAGAGCGAGCTGAGAGACGTTATTTATATTGAGAATAGAAGTGAAAAGGTGGGACATATATTTGCTTCTCTTCGTGCAAAAGGGACAGGGCATCTGACGGTGACAGCGCTGCATGACCGCCACTCAAGAAAGGGAAAAGGGGTTTTTATGCCTGGCGGAAAGAGAAGTGTGACATCAGAACGGGAAGAGGTTTTTTATTATTTTGATCCCGGTAATGTTATGCCGCCGTTAAATGTTTATTTCTCCGGATATAAAACCCAGGAGGGCTTTGAAGGATATTATATGATGCGGAGAATGGGGCATCCTTTCCTCTTAATCTCAGAATCCAGGTTGGAGGGCGGAGGTTTTTATTTAGGGTCGGAGAAGTATGAGGATAGTATTGAGCAGATTATCAGGGAGCATATGAAGAAACTCGGATTTCAGAATTCCGAAGTGATTTTATCTGGTCTTTCCATGGGAACATTTGGAGCATTGTATTACGGATGCAGGATTCATCCTCATACCATATTGATTGGCAAGCCTTTGGCCAGTATCGGAGATGTGGCTGCGAATGAAAGAATCCGACGTCCCGGCGGTTTTCCCACATCATTGGATGTGCTCCACAAAGTATGTGGAAGCCTGAGTCAGGATGCAGTCAGTAAGTTAAACGACAGGTTCTGGAATGCCTTTGACCAGACAGACTGGAGCGGCACCAGGTTTGCGGTGGCATATATGATAGAAGATGATTACGATGGAACGGCGTATGAGAAGTTGCAGTCTCATTTAAAGAACGCTAATACTCAGATTTACGGAAAAGGCATTCATGGACGACATAATGACAATACATCTGGCATTGTGGGCTGGTTTGTAAACCAGTATCGGGGAATTATACGAAATGACTTTGACAGAACATGACAGAGGATGGACAGGCGAGGAAGATGGCTGGCGAAGTATGGAAGATTTATTGGAATGAATATGTGAAAAATGCTTATGTGTACGGATCTGAAATACAGTTTCATGCAAAAGATGACGTGGAATTTAAAAATGAACTGATGCCGCCCGGAGCGGTCATAAAGCGATGGCTTTCCAAGGTGAACTATCAGGCAATGCGAATTGAGCCTGCCCTTCCTATGATAGACGGAGAAGGCAGATACCATATCAGTCTGGATGTTTCAACGGAGTCTGCCAATGAGCTGATTCTGAAGCTGATTTTTTATGACCGCTACGACGCGGAAGCGGGAAGTCAGATCATCAGAGACGGCGAAGCGGATTTCCAGTGCCCTTTGAAGACGTTCAGCTACGAGGTGCAATTGGTTAATGCGGGAGCAAAACAGTTTCACTTTCACTCTATTATAATAACGGAAATAACAGATGGCGAATAGAAAACTTTATCATATATTAAAAAAAGTAAAAAAAGAAAAGCTGCGTGTAAGCAGCTTAAGCGATGATGAGCTGAAGAAAAAAACGGGTGAATTCAAGAGACGCCTTGCGGCAGGCGCATCCACGAACAGCCTTCTTCCGGAAGCGTATGCGGTGGTGTGCGAGGCGGATAAGAGGATCCTGGGGAAAGAGCCTTATGACTGCCAGATCCTGGGAGGAATCGCGCTGCATTACTGCTATCTTGCGGAGATGAACACCGGAGAGGGCAAGACGCTGACGGCCACCATGCCCCTTTATCTGAATGCCCTGACCGGAAAGAGCACCATGCTGGTTACGGCGAACGACTACCTGGCAGACCGGGATGCCGAAGAAATGGGACCGGTATATGAATTCCTGGGGCTGCATGCATGCTCGGGCGTGAAAGTGAATCAGGAGGAGAACCTGAAAAACGCCGGGAAGCGCAAGATATATAATGCGGATATCGTCTACACGACACATGCGGTGCTTGGGTTTGATTATCTGTTAAACAATCTGGTGTCCAGCGCGGAAGAACGTTTTTTGAGAGAGTTTCATTATGTCATCATCGATGAGGCGGATATGGTCCTGATGGACGCGGCTACCATGCCTCTTGTCATATCCGGCGTGCCCCGGGTTCAGTCTAATTTGTACAAGCTGACGGACTTCTTCGTGACCACTCTGCAGCCTGAACGCGATTACACAGAGGAAGAACAAAGCGTATGGCTTACGGACGAAGGGGTGGACTATGCGGAACAGTATTTTGGCATTAAGAAATTCTATGCCGAAGAGAACTTTGAGCTGAACAGACATGTGACCCTTGCGATGAAAGCCCGGATCACGATGGAGAGAGACAAGGATTATGTGGTCACGGAAAAAGGGGAGGTGTCACTGTTAGACAATGGCACAGGACGCGTCCTTTCCGGTATGAAGCTGCGGGGCGGTATCCATCAGGCAATTGAAGAAAAAGAAGGGGTGAAAATCACCCAGGAGACCAGGGCGATTGCATCTGTTACCTTTCAGAATCTCTTTCTGCTGTTTCCGCGCTTTTCGGGCATGAGCGGAACCATTGCCGATGCAAAAAAGGAACTGCGCCAGGTATATAAAAAGAGAGTGGTAGTCATCCCGCCAAACAGACCGCTGCAGAGAATAGATAAGAAAGACTTATTTTTTAAAAATGCGCAGTTGCAGTATGAGGAGGCCGTTAAAGAGGTGCTGGAACGCCATGAGACCGGCCAGCCGGTTCTGGTCGTAACCTCTACCATTGCGGATACGGAGCTGGTATCCCGGGTGCTGATCGAGAAAAAAGTGGCTCACAGCGTGCTGAACGCAAATAATGCATACTGGGAGGCTCAGATTATCAGTGAGGCAGGACAAAAGGGCACCGTCACCGTGTCCACCGGCATGGCGGGACGGGGGACAGATATCCGTCTGGGGCCGGGAGTAAAGGAACTGGGCGGACTTGCGGTCATCGGGATTGGGCGTATGGCGAACATACGTCTGGAACGGCAGGCGAGAGGCCGGGCAGGACGCCAGGGGGATCCGGGCAGCAGCCAGTTTTTTGTCTCTCTGGAGGATGACTCCGTTTCTGCAATAGGGGAAAAGATTCTGGAAAAGTATGTTGACAGGGATCATGGAATTTCAAAAAGAAAGCTAAAGAAGCTGATCAACGGCACGCAGAAGCTGCAGGAGGAGCAGGCTGTAGCCCGAAGAAAGAGATCGGTTGATTATGACAAGGTTATGAAGCGCCAGAGAGTGATGATGTACGACGTCAGGAACAGGCTGTTGGACGGAGGGAGTCTGGAGTTTGAGAAAGTACAGAAGCTGGCAAATGAGAGCGTGCATCTGTTTTTGCAGGAGAAGCGGCATCCTGAAGCAGGAGATATTACCAGGTATGTGCTGAACAATATCTCTTATAACCTGGATGACAGGTTTATGCATATCATGCATGTAAAGAAAAAGGATCTGGAGAGGGTGCTGCAGGCCTATGTAAACACTGTATGGAAGAATAAAATGAGGTCGTTCTCTTCAGAGGAAGAACTAAAGGAGTACATCCGCTTGTGTTCCTTAAATGCGATTGACAATGCCTGGGTGGAGCAGGTGGATTATCTGCAGCAGCTGCAGTATGTGGTCAGCGGCCGGGCTACCGCCCAGAGGAATCCTGTGTTTGAATACCATGGGGAAGCGTATGACTCCTTTCTCCGTATGGAAAATACCATTAAAAAAGAAATCGTGCGCAATATCTTTCTGGGTGAAAAAGCATACGACAAGACAGGACGGATGTATGTCTTATTCCCCTGACGTCCATTGATAATGAAAAGGAAAGGATAGGAGCCTTAAGATGATATATAATTTTAATCTTGGCATAGGCTGGGCATCCAGCGGAGTGGAGTACGCCCAGAGTTACCGGGCGGTCATGCTCAGGAATATCGGGGCTGGCGCAAGGTTTGTATTTACGGATATGATCTCAACGGAGAACATTGAGCATCTGACGAAGAACATCGGATTTCTGGACTCGGAAATTATCTGGCTGTATACATTTTTTACGGATTATAAGATCGCTCCGGTTTCCTTTATGCTGGATGACTTGAAAAAGACGCTTCCGACAGAAGAATATACATACAGCAGAGACGGAAAAACCGGAAAGCTGGTGTTTCAGGGCAGCAACAGCTACTATGCGGTCTATTTTGCGGATGAAAAGTCGGAACGCGTTCACCGGGTAGAGATTGTCTCGGGCGGATGTCTGATCCGAAAAGATTTCTATACTTATGGCAGAGTATTCTCCGAGTATTATGCGCCTTTGGATAAGAAAGCCCATATGTATCTGCGGCGGTTTTTCAATGAAGACGGCACGGTGGCATATGAGGAAATCAATGATGACGGGAATGTGATGTATCAGTTTCCGGACAAACTTCTCTGTTCGAAAGAGGAACTGGTAGGTCATATGGTATCAGGCCTGAAGCTTACGAAAGAGGATGTGGTGCTGATCGACCGCACCACGGGAATCGGCCAGACGATTCTGCAGAATGCAGGCGATGCCAAAGTGGGAATTGTGATACATGCGGATCATTTCAGCGAGGGAAGCACGGATCAGGATTACATTCTGTGGAACAACTATTATGAATATGCATTTGCCATGTATCGGCATATTGACTTTTATGTCACGGCTACGGAGGAACAGAACCGCCTACTGAAAGAGCAGTTCCTGAAGTATAAGGGGGTGGAGCCAAATGTCTACACAATCCCCGTGGGCAGTTTGGACGAACTGAAATACCCCACGGTCAACCGTAAGCCCTATTCGATCCTGACAGCCTCCAGACTGGCCACAGAAAAGCATATTGACTGGATCATAGAGGCTGTTGCAAAGGCGCGCAGGACAGTCCCTCAGCTGACGTTGGATATCTATGGGAAAGGCAGCGAAGAACAGAAGCTGAAAGAACTGATAAAGAAGCTTGGGGCGGAAAATTACATCATTCTCCGGGGCCAGCAGAATCTGAAAGAGGTATATCAGGATTACGAATTGTATTTGTCCGGTTCCATGAGCGAGGGGTTCGGACTGACGCTGATGGAAGCCGTGGGAGCAGGGCTTCCGATCATAGGCTTTGATGTAAGGTATGGAAATCCGACTTTTATTGAGGAGGGGAAAAACGGCTATCTGATTCCGGTGGACGAGCATATGACGGCGAAGCAGAAGATTGAGGCATTGACGAACCGTGTGATACGTTTGTTTACAGAGGCGGATTTGGAAAGCTTTCATGAGCATTCCTACAGAAAAGCGGAAGAATTTCTGACGAAGGGGGTAGAGCAGAAATGGAAAAAGATAGTGGGCTGACAGACACGGTTCTTTTGCTGGAAAACTATAAGGAAGACAGTGAAATGCTCCACCAGTCGTTTCGGAGAGCCGGTTTCACGGGGCCGGTGATCGTCATAGAAGACGATGGTTTTTTCCCGGAGGACGTACTCTCTGTCTACCAGTATTTCAGCGGTGATTTCAAGGCAAGCGGCAAGGTGCCCGGGAAAGCGCGGTACTTTAACCAGATCAATGTCCCTGACTACTGGGAGATCAGCGGGAATAACACAAACGGAAAAGTCAGGGATCTGCACCATGAGAGGGGACATATCTTTTATGCGGAACCAAAGCACAAAAGATTGGTGCGCGTGGTAGACTGGATGGATGAAAAAGGGAATGTCAGGGTAAGCGACCATTACAACAGATACGGAGCCCTGTATGCCAGGACTTTTTTCAGCAAGAATGCAAAGCGTTTCTGTAAGGCGTACTTTGATGCGGAAGGCAGAGAGACGATTCTGGAGAATTTCGTCACCCATGACATTATCCTGAACAGAGACGGCAGGGTTTATGTATATAAAAGTAAGGTGGACCTGATCTTAAAGCTTTTAGAAGAACTGAACGCTATGGGGAGCAGAATTTTCTTCAATTCCCTGTCCACGCCCTTGTTCGTGTCAGAGAGAATGCCGGCGGAAAGACAGCAGGATGTATTGTTCTGGCAGGAGGGAGCCAGAAACGACATACCCGGCAATATGCAGCTGATCCTGAATGGCGGGGCGAAACGCACAAAAACAATCTATGTGCAGAAAAAGGACAGCTATGAAAAGCTGATAGAACTGGGCGCGTCAAAGGAAGTGCTGGCCCCTCTTGGATTTTCGTATGCATACAGCAGACAGAATACATTCAAGAATAAAGCATTGATTTGCACCAATTCCGACAGGTTGGAAAAGGGTGAGGAATTGATAAAAGCGCTTCCGGAGATGCAGTTTCATATCGCTGCGCTTACAGAGATGTCTTCCAAACTGATGAGCCTTTCCCGGTACCAGAATGTAATTCTGTATCCGGGAGCGCGCAGTGAAATGATAGAGGAATTGTTTCGAAGCTGCGATTACTATTTGGATATTAACCATGAAGCGGAGATCGTGTCCGCGGTGAAGCAGGCGTTCTTGCACAATCAACTGATTTTAGGATTTCGGCAGACACTGCACAACAAAGCATATGTGGCCCCGGAGCATGTGTTTGAGAATCAGGAAGAAATGATTGCTTTCTTAAATAAAGTCATGGGACAGAAAGCGATCATAAAGGGTCAAATTGATTTGCAGAAGAAAGCGGCTATGTCAGAGGAAATAGCTGCATACGCAGATCTTTTGAAATAAAATATTAACTTAATTCAGGAGGGAAAAGTATGTTTGGAAATTTGGATGCGGTTACCGTTGTGACTATTCTGGAGTTTATACTTGCGGTGTACAGCCTGGCGCTTGTATTTTCTGTGAAGAATAAGGTTTTGAGGATCGTGAATATTGTTCTCGCTGTTGTGTGGGTGGTTCTGGGATTTTTAAACATTTTCATGTGACTTGCGGGGGGCTGCTTTCACGAAAGTGGGGCAGTCCCATGGCTGCGTTATGGCGGGAAGGTGCGGGATGATAGTTGTTTTTGATAAATATACAGATAATACAAGGAAATTATTGGAGACGATGCAGTCGGCGGCTCTTGACGTAAAGGTTGTAGTGCTGAATGACGATGGTTTTCTGCCAAGAGGAATACTCTCGCCTTATGCTTACTATACGTATGGAAAAGAGGAAGAGATTCTGGAGGAAAAGGATCTGTTCTTTGATTTTATTGAAGTACCGGAGTTTTGGGAGATTCGGGCGGTAGGCTTGTATGGCGGAATTTATGATATGGGATGCAAAAAGGCGGATATTTATTTTACGGATCCCATCGAAAAAAGAAATGTGAAGCGCGTTGAATGGTGCATGGAAAACGGCTGGAAATACAAGATTGATCATTATAACAAGTACGCCCTGAAATATGCAAGCGAATTTCTGGACATAGATGGAAATGTGGAGTCTAAAGTTTTTTATTCCGGCAGGAATCAGGAAATGGTGGTGGAGCAGCCTCAAAATGACGTGGTCACTCTGCTTGAGGGAGGCAAAACGAGGGCTTTCTTTGTTTCCTATGCCGAATTCCTTTCGTATTACATGGAGGAAATTGGGGCAGGGGAAAAGCGGGTGCTGTTTGTAGAGAATGACGAGGGATTCCAATGCCTGGAATACAAATCGGGCGACAGGAGCATGTGGGAATATGTCTGGTTTCCCAGCGATGGACTGCTGAATAAGTATGTCAATATGGGTGGGAAGAACGGATATTGTTTTTGCAATATTCCGAAAGAATATCCGGCAAACAGCGCAAAAGGGGAGGCGCTTGTCTTAACGGCTTCGGACAGGCTGGAGAGGATTGAGGAACTGATTCATGAATTGCCGGAAGTCAATTTCCATATAGCTGCGAGCACACAGGTTTCCGACAAGCTCCGCAGGCTGGGAGAGCACGAAAATGTGAAAGTATATCCCCAGATTAGCAAGGGGGATTTAAATGCATTGTGGGATAAGTGCGATTTTTACCTGGATATCAATTATTTTCAGGAAGTGCAAAATGCAATTGATACTGCACAGCAGAAAAATTTGCTGATCATGGGATTTGAAAATATCATACATAATAAGAAGTTAATAACCGAAGAATGTGTATTTCCCAGTCAGGATTTCAGCAAGTTCACTTCTTTTATAAAAACGGTCATGCAGAATCCTGATTTGATGAAGAGGCTATTGGAAAAGCAGCAATGTAAGAAGCGGCAAAGCTGGAAAGAATTCATGGAAGCAGTGGGACTGACGGAGGAGTAGAAGTGGCGGTTTATGTATTTAGTCTGGTAGTTGGATATCTGCCTCATGGAGTAGATAATGCTCAGGGATACCGAGCTCAAATTCTGAAAGATTTTCCTGGTTCCATCAAGTATGTATTTACAGATTTACCGAGAAAGCAAGATATTGACTATTATAGCAGGGTTGGAATTCATGCGGAAGAAATGCTCAGTGTCCACCAATATTTTACAGATGCCCGATCTTTGAGGTCAACTGTGAAGACGAGGGACAAACTGGAAGAATTGAAAAAAAGTTTGCTCTATACGGACGTGAAATATCTGGATAATGAGATCCGGCTGCTGAAAAACGGAACAGTTTTGGCAACGATTATGCTGGATGAAAATGAAAAAGACTATTGTTGTGGAACCCAATATTTCAGCACTGGGAAATTAATTCGAACAGAAAAATATATGGAAGGCGCCTGTTATATAGAATACTACATTACTGCAAAATCAGGTGTAAAATCCTATGCTAAGTTGGTGAGACGTACATTTTGTAATTGTGAAGGCGCTGTTGCATATAATCAGATATTCGAGGGAAAAAAGGAATGGTATCTGTTTCCGGACGGCAGAATATTGACAAAATCGCAGCTGCTTGCAGAATTTGTCAGGAAACTAAATTTGACACAACAAGATACGGTTCTCTTAGATCGTTCTGCACAGTTTGATTTTGTTCAGCCGCTCTTTCAGTTTGGAAATAAAGCTAGGTTTATTTCCGTTTTTCATTCCGGACATTATTTTGAAAAAGGAGAAGATACAAATCGCTTATACTTGAATTATGAGTATTATTATTGGTTCAAATATACCAATCGTATTGATGCCATGGTGGTTTCCACCCAGGAGCAGAAGATAGAGTTGATAGAAAAGCTTCAAGAGTACGGATTTAGTATCCCTGAAATTGAAGTGATACCGGCAGGGGGTATCGATTGCTTGAGATACCCTGAAACAGACAGGCGGCCATATTCGCTTATATCGGTTTCCCGCCTTGATAAGCGAAAGAAAATTGACTGGATTATAAGGAGTGTTATAAAAGCGCATCAGATGAATCCGGAGATTTCTCTTGATATTTATGGCCGCGGCAATGGAGAGCATACGCAATATTTGCAGAATATCGTATCCTCGAATCAAGCACAGTCATATATCAGATTCATGGGGCAGGTAGATGTCGCGGAGATATATAAAAATTATGAGGTCTTTATAACTGCGTCACTATGGGAGACTCTGGGTCTTTCTATGATGGAAGCCGTTGCGTCAGGAATGGCGATGATTGGGCTGGATGTAAAATATGGCAACCGTCTGTTTATTCAGCCCGATGTGAATGGTGCTTTGGTGGATTTTGATGTGAGTTGCTTAAATGATGAAGAGAAGCTGATTACTGAGATGGCTAAAAAAATAGTAGACATATTTTCGGATAAAGAACGTTTGGAAAAGTTTCATCAATGTTCCTATAAAATTGCAAAAAATTTTTTCTCAGAAATGATTCAAAAAAAGTGGATGAATTTAATAGCAAGAAAAGCATAAAATCAGGAGAGGGTTGAGGAAAGAGAATATGTCGGTTTACATATTTTCCTTGTTGGCAGGATTTGTATTTGGAGGAGTCGATACCGCCCAGGGATATCGAGCTGGAATATTGGAGAATTTACCATATCCTGTAAAATTTATTTTTGAAAGTCTGCCCAGGAGGGAAGATATCATCAGATACAAAAATATTGGGATCAAGCTGGAGCAAATGCTCTGTATGCATCAGTGTTTTACAGGTAATTTAACAGTGAAGCTATGCGGCAAGACAAAAGATAAGCTGGAAGAACTCAAAAAATGCCTGCGCTGTACAGGGATAGAGCAACATGAAAATGAAGTTAGGCTGATTCGCAAGGGAGCGCTTGTTGCCTCTATTCTATTGGACGAAGAAAACAAAGATTATTATTGGGGCATTCACTATTTCAATCGATCCAAGCTGATCCGCACAGAAATTTATACAGACGGAATTTCCTACACAAATTATTATGTGACAGCCAGATCCGACAAGGGAGCCTATGCGAAACTGGTGAGACGCACATTTTACAGCAAGGGCGGGGAGGCAGTCTATGATCAGATATTTGAAAGAAACAGGGAATGGTATTTGTTCCCAGACGGTAGATGCTATACAAAGCAGCAGTTTTTAGCAGCATTTATTCGGAAATTGGATTTAAAGGAAAAGGACATCATTATTTTAGATCGCCCTGCCAGTTATGATTTATTGCGGCCGATTTTTCAGTTCAAAGGGATGGCTAAATTGGTTGTCATAATGCACTCTGGGCATTTTTATGAAAAAGGAGAAGATCCTTATGATGTATATCTAAATAAAGAATACTATTATTGCTTTAAGTATTCAGGGATGATTAATGCGATAGTAGTTTCCACAGAGGAGCAGAAATGTGAACTGGTAGAAAGATTGCAGGAATATGGATGCGCTGTACCTGAAATAAGAATAATACCAGCAGGAGGAGTTGATAGTCTAAAATGTTCAGAAAAGGGGAGACAACCATATTCTATGTTATCGGTTTCCCGCATTCATAGACGGAAAAAGGTTGAGTGGGTTATAAAAAGTGTGATAAAGGCACATAAAAAGAATCCAAATATTTTTGTAGATATTTATGGGGAGGGTGTTGATAAGGATTATTATCAATATCTCCACAACATAGTGTCACAGAATGAGGCACAGTCCTATGTTCGATTTATGGGATGGACAGATGTTACAGAAATTTATAAAAACTATGAGGTATATATAACCGCTTCATTATGGGAAACGCTAGGGTTGTCTCTTATGGAAGCTGTTGCATCAGGAACAGCTATGATTGGACTTGATGCAAAATATGGAAACCGTTTATTTATACAACCTGAAAATAATGGATATTTGGTTGAGTTTCATACAGAATACGTGGATGGAGATGATGATAAGCTGACAGATGCTATTGCTGAAAAGATTGTGGATATTTTTTCTGACGAGACACGGCTAAGAGAATATCATAATAATTCTTATAGAATTGCGCAGACTTTTTGTACTAATAATTTGACAGATAAGTGGGAAGCTTTATTAAATTTTTGGACTAAAGGCAATTAAATTAACGGATAATGTAGGATAGGATTTTTTGTAGAAGCTTTGTTAGGCATAGAAATAGAGTGGCTGAAAATGTGGATAGAAAAGGCATAGCGGGCGAATATAAGAAAGGGGTTTTTATGAAAATACATATTACCAATCTGTATGGAGATGGGGAGGGAACGGCGGCAATAATTGCACAGCAAAATGTTGCTGGAATTGCGAAAGAACTTGGATTTACAGAAATGTCTCTATTGAGTCGTACAACAAGACAGGATACAGATACTGACTTAAGAAAAAGAATGCATGGAATTACGGCGGCGGTAGAAGATGATGATATTATAATTTTTCAATCTCCGACATGGCAGGAAGATTCGTTTCGCTATGATAAAATGTTATTGCGAACCATCCGGTTCCATCTCAATGTTAGAATTGCAATTTTCATTCATGATGTAATACCGTTTATGTTTGGAAGATCAGAAGATATTTGGGAGAAAACAATAGAAATATACAATATGGTTGATCTAATCATTGTTCCATCAAAAGCAATGTTGGATGTTTTACGTGAAAAAGGGCTGAAAGTGCGAAAGGTTTTGATCCAGACTATGTTTGATTTCTTATTTAATGGAGAGATTAAACAGCCAGGATTTCAAAGACAAATTTTTTTCCCAGGGGCACCAGACAGGTTTAAATTTCTCAAATCATGGAACTACGATATCCCAATAAGATTGTTTTGCAAAAATTTTTCGCATGAGAAACAAAATATTGATTTTGGAGGATGGAAAAATACTACAGAGTTGTTGACAGAGTATGGAAATGGTGGATTTGGTTTGATATGGGAACAGTCGGATAATTCGGATTACTATAAATGTAATCAACCGTACAAACTATCTTCTTATCTAATGGCAAGAATTCCGGTTATTATACAAAAAGGCATTCAAAATGCGCAGATTATTCAGGAACGGGGATGGGGATTTGCGGTTGAATCGCTGGAGGAAGCAGTAAGGATAGTAAAAAATATTACAGAGGAACAATATTATCAGTTGACTCATAATACAAAAAAAGTCAGTTTTTTGATTAAAAATGGTTATTTTACAAAGGAATTGCTGTTACACGCTGTCAATGAGTTGCTGATGGATGCTGGAAGAAATGAGAAATCTTTGGTGACAGAAGAATATTCTTTCCTAAAGGATAATGGTCATCGCCCAGAAGCTCTTATTTGTACAAATTCAGATCAGATAGAATATTGTGAAGAGTTGATAAAAACAATACCTCAAATGCATTTTCATATTGCTGCGTTTACAAGGATGTCTCCTAAGCTTATGAATATGGGAAAATATAGTAATGTAACTTTATATCCGGGCATTGGAATCGATGGTTTGGATAATCTTTTTGAGAAGTGTGATTACTATTTTGATATAAATCATCAAACTGAGATGGCGTCCGCAGTGTATAGGGCTTTTTTAAGTAATCAGTTAATCTTTGCTTTTGAGAATACTATACATAACAGAAAGTATGTTGCAAGCAGTCATATTTATTCGGTAGAGAATGCAGGAAAGATGATTGAAGATATTCGAGCGATTATGGAAAGTAAAGCAGTGATGAATGAACATCTGCAACAGCAAAGGGAAGCTATATTTTGAAGATTTCAGAAAAAGGTAAAGAAAAAGGCATTAAATTTCCCCCAGGAGGAAAACGCAATGATTTACAACTTCAATTTAGGAATCGGCTGGGCCAGCAGCGGCGTGGAATATGCGCAGGCCTACAGGGCGAAAGTATTGCGCAACATAGGGTTGGACGCGAAATTTGTTTTCACGGATATGTTCCCAAGGGACAATATCCAGCACATGACAGAAAATATGGGCTTTTTAGATTCGGAGATCCTTTGGCTCTACACTTTCTTTACGGACTGTAAGATCTCGCCGGTGACCTATACTCTGAAGCAGCTGCAGGCCTCCTTTGGAAACAAAGAATTCACCTTTTCCAGGGAGGGAAGCAAGGCGAAATACACTTTTCCTGGGACAGATATTTACTATACAGTCTATCTGACACACGAGGCAGGCGACAGGGTTCACAGGGTGGAGATGGTCTCCAGAGGATATCTGATTCGGAAAGATTATTATACATACTGCCGCATCTATTCCGAGTATTACGCGCCCCTTGACAAGCAGGCGCATCTGTATCAGCGCAGATTTTTCAATGAAGACGGAACTGTGGCATACGAAGAGATCACGGATAAAGATATGGTCATGTACCGGTTTCCGGATAAGCTGCTGTACTCAAAGGAGGAACTGGTGGGATATATGGTGTCCAAGCTGAAACTGACAGAACAGGACATCGTTATCATCGACAGGTCAACGGGGATAGGGCAGACCGTCATGCAGAATGCCGCCCCGGCCCGGATCGGCGTTGTGATTCACGCGGATCATTTCAACGAGAGCGCCACGGACAAGGAGCGCATCCTCTGGAATAATTATTATGAATATGCGTTTTCCCGGCATAAGCATGTGAGCTTTTATGTTGTCTCCACAGATGTGCAGAACCGTCTTTTGAAGAAGCAGTTTAAACAGTATCTGGGTGTGACTCCCAATGTCGTCACAATTCCCGTGGGAAGTTTGGACGAACTGAAAGTGCCGGAGGGAACAAGGAGAAAATCTTCCCTTATCACGGCATCAAGGCTGGCCGGTGAAAAGCATATTGACTGGCTCATTGAGGCGGTGGCAGCTGCCAGAAAACAGGTGCCGGATGTAACTTTGGACATTTACGGCAAGGGTGTGGAAGAGGAGAAGCTGTGGGAGAAGATAGCTGCGCTAAAGTGCGGAGACTATGTGCGCCTCTGCGGCCAGCAAAAGCTGGACCAGGTGTACAAGAACTACGAGGCATATCTTGCAGGATCCACCAGCGAGGGCTTCGGGCTTACGCTGATGGAGGCTGTGGGCTCCGGGCTGCCGATTATAGGATTCAATGTGCGCTATGGAAATCAGGTGTTCATCGATGACGGAGAAAACGGATACAGGATTGCGGTGAATGACAGGATGAGCGACAAAGAACGCATTGAAAAGCTGACAGAGTGCGTTGTCCGTTTGTTTACGGAAGCTAATCTGGAGGCGTTCCATCGGCATTCCTATGAAAAGGCGCAAGGATATCTTACCGGAAAGGTGGAAAGAAAATGGAAAAGAACGTTGAAATAAATGATATGTTGCTTCTTCTTGACAATTACTCCGTGGAGAGCCGAAGCCTTCATGAATCCCTGAAGCAGGCGGGCTATGACTGCCCGGCGGCGGTGATTGAGGATGATGGCTTTTTACCGGATGACTGCCT
Organism: Lachnospiraceae bacterium; assembly: GCA_022799755.1. Taxonomy (GTDB): domain Bacteria; phylum Bacillota; class Clostridia; order Lachnospirales; family Lachnospiraceae; genus Acetatifactor. The sequence continues at coordinate 34,493 of JAAWOU010000014.1, read as the reverse complement.
TACTGCGTATGGCTTTTTCCTCGGCGACTTTAAAAAGGAGAGAGGAGAGGCGGCCAGACCCAGGTACTTTAATGAGATCACGGCGCCGGATTACTGGGAAATCAGCGGGGACAATAAAAGCGGCAAGGTGCAGGATCTGGACCGGGACAGAGGGAAGATATTTTATGCGGAGCCTGCGCACAGGCGATTGGTGAAAGCAGTGGACTGGTATGATGAGAGAGGCATTGTCCGCTTCAGCGATCATTACAACCGTTACGGTGGGCTGTATGCCAGGACGGCTTTTGATGCGAAAGGAAAGAGGGTGAACAAATCCTATTTTTCCGCTGCAGGACGGGAAGTCATCGTGGAAAATTATATTACGGGAGATATCATTTTAAATGAGGCAGAGGAAGTGAAATTCTTCCGGTCAAAGACGGATTTTGTGCTTTATTTTTTAGAAAGGGCGGGCTTTCAGAAAAGCAGGATTTTCTTTAATTCCCTGTCCACGCCGTTTTTCGTATCCCAGAGGCTTGACCCACAGGCAAAGAGGGACGTGCTGTTCTGGCAGGAACCGGAAAGAGAGGACATTCCCGGGAATATGCAGGTCATTTTAAACGGAAAAGCCAGCCGCGCGGCTCGGATCATGGTGCAGAAAAGGAAGTCCTATGAGAAGCTGATTGCCCTTGGCGCGAGAAAGGACATGGTGCACAGGCTGGGATTTATCTATTCTTTTGAGAGAGAAAACGGTCATAAGCCGGAGGCTCTTATCTGCACGAATTCTGATCAGATTGAGCATTTGGAGAGGATTGTGAAAGCACTTCCCGAGATGAACTTTCATATCGCTGCGCTTACGGAAATGTCTTCTAAGCTCACCGGTATGGGGTTATACGTCAATGTGAATCTGTACCCGAATGTGAAAATGAAAGTTCTGGAGGAGCTTTTTAAAAAGTGCGACTATTATCTTGACATCAATCATCAGTCAGAGATTGTTTCTGCAGTGCGCAGGGCTTTCCTGAATCACCAATTGATCTTTGCCTTTCAGGAAACAGTTCATAACAGGGATTTCATAGCCGGTGAGCATATCTATTCCTCTGACCATGCAGGGCAGATGATCTCTGATATCAGGAACATCATGGCGGACGCAAATCTGCTGGAGCGGCATTTGAGAAGCCAAAAGGAAGCGGCCATGGCGGAAGACGTGAATATATATAGAAAGATGTGTATGTAAGGGGCTCGACAAGTTGAGGAAAAGGTTAAACATATGTTCTTGATAAACTTCTAAAATAATAAAAACAGCCGGAATGTCACAGGTTTGTTGTGTGGCATTCCGAATTTTTTTGTGGTTTTTCCACAAATATTTGAAAAAGGCCTTTTTTTGTTCCGGAAAGTATGGTACAATTTCTTTATTAAAGATGAAAGAGCTGTTTCTGCAAAGCTCCTATATAGAAAGGAAGGAGAGGGATGGCAATGGACTCATGCAAATATTATCTCGCCATTGATATCGGCGCCTCCAGCGGCCGCCATATCCTGGCTCATCTGGAAGATGGACGGATGGTGCTGGAGGAAGTGCACCGTTTCCCCAACGGGATGGTGGAGAAAGACGGCGAGAGTGTCTGGGATGTGGACGAACTGTTCGCGCAGATCAAGCTGGGCCTGAAGAAATGCGGGGAACTGGGCAAGATTCCCGTCAGCGTGGGCGTGGACACCTGGGGGGTGGACTTTGTGCTGCTGGACGAGAGCGGGGAGCGCATCGGCAACGCGGTTGCTTACCGGGACGGGCGCACCAAGGGGATGGACGAGGAAGTATACAAGATCATCTCCGAGGACGAACTCTATGCCCGCACAGGCATCCAGAAAGCGATCTTCAACACCATCTACCAGCTTATGGCGTTGAAAGTAAAGAAGCCGGAACAGCTTGAAAAGGCAAAGACCATGCTGATGATGCCGGATTATTTCCATTATATGCTCTCCGGCGTGGCGGCCACGGAGTACACGGAAGCCACCACCGGGCAGCTGGTGAGCCCGGACACCAAGGACTGGGACATGGAGCTCATCGAGCGGCTGGGTTACCCGAAGCGGATTTTCAGGCGGATGGTTACGCCCGGCACCGTGCTGGGGGAACTGACAGAGGAGGTGCAGGCAGAGGTAGGGTTTAACTGCAAGGTAGTGGAGCCCGCCACCCACGACACCGGCTCTGCTGTGATAGCAGTGCCCACGGACAGCGATGACGCGCTCTACATCAGTTCCGGCACATGGTCTCTCATGGGGACGGAGCTGGCGGAGGCCAACTGTTCGCCGGAGAGTAAGTTCAGCAACCTGACCAACGAGGGCGGCTATGACTATCGCTTCCGATATCTGAAGAATATTATGGGTCTGTGGATGATTCAGTCGGTGAAGAAAGAGATCGGCGGGGATCTGGGCTTTGGGGAAATCTGTGAGATGGCTTCCAAGTGCAGCATTGCCTCCATTGTGGACTGCAATGACGACCGCTTCCTGGCTCCGGCCAACATGACAAAGGAAGTCCAGGATGCCTGCAGGGAGTCCGGGCAGCAGGTGCCGGAGGGCCTTGCCGAGGTGGCATCCGTCATCTACAACAGCCTGGCGAAATGCTATGCCAAGACCATAAAGCAGATAGAGGGCATCACCGGAAAGACATATGACAAGATACATATCGTGGGCGGAGGCTCCAATGCGGACTACTTAAACAGGCTGACAGCCCGGGCTACGGGCATCCCTGTGTACGCAGGGCCTACCGAGGCTACCGCTATCGGAAATATCGCGGCTCAGATGATGACTGCAGGGGAACTGGCGGATTTAAAGGCTGCCAGAGCCTGCGTGTTTGCTTCTTTCCCCATCAACCATTATGAGCCATAGGAGGCCGGGTCAGAGATAAGGATAAGGCCTTGCCTTTAGCAGCTGCCCTTTGGCTGACAGACAAGGCCGAGACGGGAGCGAAAGAGTTTAGTGGCCGGCAAACGTTTCGATGGAAGACGGACAGTTTCCGGCAGGGATAAGTGATACTATAATAGCAATAAGAGAGGAAGAAAGGAAGAAAAAATGACAGCAAGAATTGAATCCGCAAAAGAGATTTACGCCTCCTACGGCGTGGACGTAGAGGCAGCCATAAAAAAATGCATGGAGGCTCCCGTGGCGCTCCACTGCTGGCAGGGAGACGATGTGACCGGCTTCGACCATGACGGCCCTTTGACCGGCGGCATCCAGACCACCGGAGACTACCCCGGAAAGGCCAAGACCCCGGAAGAGCTCATGCAGGATATGGACAAGGCTCTGAGCCTGATGCCCGGCAAGAAGAAGCTCAACCTCCATGCCAGCTATGCCATCTTTGAGCCAGGCGAGTTCGTGGACAGAGATAAAATCGAGCCCAAGCATTTCGCCAAGTGGGTGGCGTTCGCAAAGGAGAGGAACATGGGCATAGACTTCAACCCCACATTTTTCTCCCATGACAAGGTAAAGGACGGCCTGACGCTTTCCAGCCCTGACGAGGCGACTAGGAAATTCTGGATTGAGCATGGTAAGGCATGTGTCCGCATCTCCCAGTATTTTGCGGAAGAGACAGGCGTTCCCTGCGTCATGAATATCTGGACGGGGGATGGATACAAGGACATCCCGGCTGACCGTATGGGCCCCAGGGAGAGATACAAGGATTCCATCGAGCAGATTCTCTCTGAGCCCTACGACAGGGACAAGGTAAAGCCCTGCGTAGAGTCCAAGGTATTCGGCATTGGCGTGGAGGCATACACCGTTGGAAGCGCTGAGTTCACTCTGAGCTTCGCCGCTACCCACGAGGGCTGCCTGCCGCTGATGGACAATGGTCATTATCACCCTACCGAGGTGGTGTCCGACAAGATTCCCGCTTTGCTGTGCTTCTATCCGGAGATCGCCCTGCACATCACAAGGCCTATCCGCTGGGACAGCGACCATGTGGTGCTCTTTGACGATGAGACCAAGGAGATGGCAAAGGAGATCGTCAGATGCAACGGACTGGACAGGGTCTATATGGCTCTGGACTACTTCGATGCCAGCATCAACCGGGTCTCCGCCTGGGCCATGGGCTTCCGCAGTTGGCAGAAAGCTTTGCTCACCGCTATGTGCACGCCCAACCAGGCGCTAAAGAAGCTTCAGGACGAAAACCGTATGACCGAGCTGATGGTGGAGCAGGAGGCGGTGAAGACCCTGCCTTTCGGCGATGTGTGGAACGAGTACTGTGAGCGCTGCGGCGTGGTGTCCGACAAGGATTTCTATGCCGAGATCAGGAAGTATGAGGATGAGGTACAGCTGAAACGCTAAAAGTGTGTAAAGAATTTCGACACGGCTTTCGGCCTGATGCACACCATTGAGAAAGCCGCCCAGACCGCGTCCATCGCACTGGCCGCCGCAGGCGGAAAGCCTCCCAGGCAGGTGCCAATATCCTCCCTGTCATTGCCGGCGAGAGTTCCGATTCCTTTGTCGGAGGGTAAGGATGTCCTGAATGATGGGAAGACTAGGTTTGTGCTGTCCTTTGGCAGAACCAAGGGCTTTTAGGTGTTTTTTGGGACTTAAAGTATATGGTATTGTATTTTTTGTAAATGGAATCACGGCTATGGTTCTGACACGATAAGCTGCCTTGGGAATCCTGCTTCCGCAGCCAACGACGCGGCCGCGGCCACATCGCCGATGTGTGCCCGGCCGTGGCTGTCGCTGGACAGGACGATGGGGCAGGAGAGGGATTCGCAGGCTTGTAACAGCCGGATGGCATTGACCCGGCAGTCCTGGCGATAGCTGTCCGGAAGCAAAGACACATTGTTCAGCTCCGGCGTTACGCCAAAGGAGAGAGCGGCCTTTGCCAGCTCTCTGTAATCCACGGGAAAGCGGGAGTCGTCGCAGTGGCCGATGATTTTTACGTTAGGGTGGCGCATGGCGCGGATATAGGCTTGCGTGTTCTCCGCTGCGGAGCCGGAAGCGTAGATGGGGCGATGCATGCTGACGATGCAGTAGTCAAGCCTTGCCAGAATCTCGTCGGGAATGTCCAGACCACCGTCCTTGTCCAGGATATTGGCCTCTGCGCCATAGCGCAGATAGACGCCGAAGCGTTTTGGCTCGCACAAAAACAGGCTGCGGAAATAGGACAGGCTTGCGCTGCCCGGGCTGGCCGGGCCGTGGTCGCTGATGCCCAGCACCTCCATCTGCCGTTTTGCTGCCTCCCTGGCCAGGTCGGTGATGCTGTCCGTGGTGCCGTGGCCGCTGGCGCAGGTGTGGACATGGAGATCGGTCTTTTGATATGTAATTGCGGGATTATGTATTGATTTTTCCATATGTTGATACGATCTCCTTGTCAGGCTGAAAGCTGTAAACGGCATATGGGCCCTGGTAAGTCCATGCGGCGATTTCCCGGGCATATTCTATTGTCATGGGATGGATATGGTATTTGTCTTCCATATAATCAGGCACGCTTCCTTTTCTGGGTTTGGGAAATTGAGCATCATGTCAACTTTTGATTCCATGTACGCCATAGCATACGAAATTATGGTGTATACATTATAACAAATCAGATATTTGGAGAATCAAGTCCCTGTAAATGCATACAGGGATTTCGTCATCAAAGGTATACTGGTTTGTTCTTGACTCATCCTCAAAATCATAGACAGTAACGGTTTGGGTTATGGGGTTTACAATCCAATATTCCCTGACACCTGCTGTGCGGTATTTAAAAAGCTTGATGCCGTAATCCCTGTGGGAATCTGAGGGAGAAACGATTTCGATGATCCAGTCGGGTGCACCATTGCAGCCGTATTCATTCAGCTTATTTTTATCACAGATTACAGAAATGTCTGGTTCCACATAGTTTTTTCCATCTGCGCTCAAGAATACGGCAAAAGGCGCGGCAAAAACTTCACATGAGCCTTTTCTTGATTTGAGATACTGATAGATAGCAGCATGCAAGGCGCCGGATATTCTTTGATGTATCGTCTTGGGCGGTGCCATCATGTACATCAGCCCGTCTATGAGCTCTGCGCGCTGACCTTCGGGCAGGGCGTATATGTCCTCGATGGTATAGATCCTTTCCTGTGATAATGCCATTTGGTTCTCCCCTCTGCTTTAGACTCTCAAAAATACATTGTGTTTCTTTGTATTTTTGATTATACGGTGTAAATGGAATATTTTCAATCAATTTCAATCCCAAAAACGATTATTTAAAACTGGACCACCACACACAGCATCATTGCATCTGTCACAATATTTGTTACCGCAATGAGTAATATACGGATTATTTTCTATATGTTTTTGACATACATTGACAATGGCTGTTGCCTTATAGCAAACCCAATCACTTTTTGCCACTGTAATTTTTTTCGCATAGCTGGACAATACGTCATTGAAATGCCCAAAACCCTTTGAGCATCCTCCTGCCGATACAGGTATGACATTTCTTTCTCTGCCATAAGCCCAGCGGATAAAAGGCGTTCTTCCTGCCGATTGCTCTGCAAAATGAATGATAGTTGCTGCATCAAGGCCGACTCCTATTAAAAGGACATATCCATCATTGTCACACAGCTGTTTTAACGGCGCATATACATTTTTAGGTGTTTGGCCACTGACGAGCTTCTGAGCATTATCACCTAATGCGGTAAAAGAATTAAGTGGGTGATTTCCTCTTACGCTTTTCTCGTCATTCAGCACATATTGGGAAAATATGCCCATATCTTCGGTAGAAATCTCTTTACTTGTTATATCAAAAGGCGCTATGTCAGTATCGGCTTTTTCTAAAAAATATGAATAATCCCCGGCTCCATTATTTGCGGGCATATATTTGGCCACGGGTCTTGCTTCATAGATATCTGAAAAAGTCGGCACCATTATTGTACATTTCTGCTCTAAAAAAGCATTTATTATTCCGTTTATACCGCACTTGATATCTGCGCCGAAAGATTTCATTGATGCATGAATACATACTTCTGAACCATTGAGACCTAATTCTGTAATCGCATTGATAAAATCCGGCACATCTAACTCTATAAAATTTTGTAGCGTATTTACACAATTCATATTTTCAATTTCTCCAATTACTGATTATGATGTTTGATAAGGCGGTTTTGGGCATTCCCTCCAAACCTCGTGCGACAATCTCGGATAAAGGGCGGTAATGAGTTTTGGGCGGTCTGTCTTGGCATAGTGTCCCCCGTTTCCGACAGCCAGCCCTACTATTCCGTAGGTTTATTGTACCACATAGGGCGGCTGTCTGTACAGTCTTCCTTGCTTCTTTACCGCCTGTCAAAATGACGGTTGTCATTGTAATTGAAGTAGAAAAATCTGTTTCTGTGTGTTATACTGGTCTTATCAAAATACTGTTCCTACAAGAAAGAAAACAGAATGAAAATTATAGGGTTACTGATACTTGCGGTGTTTTATGCGGTGTACATTAGCAAGATGATAGTGCAAAAAAGAAAAGGCATACAGACAGACCAAATAGCAAAAGGCAAGCAGAAAACAAAAGTATTCTACATTGAGCTGGTTATGAAAATAGCCACTTATTCCGTGGTTGTGGCAGAGGTCCTCAGCCTGTTTTTGGCTCCCCTATATCTGCCGCAGACGCTCGTTGTGGTTGGTGTGGTTCTTGGCTTTATCGGAGATATTCTTTTTACTGTATCAGTCGTAACAATGAAAGACAGTTGGCGGGCTGGCATAGCAGAAAACGATAAAACAGAAATCATTACCAGCGGGATTTACAGCATTAGCAGAAATCCCGCTTTTTTAGCTTTTGATTGTGTTTATATTGGTCTGCTGCTTATAGCCTTTAACTGGGTTTTGCTGGTGCTTTCTGTCTTTGCTATGACAATGCTTCATCTGCAAATACTACAAGAAGAAACGTTTTTGTCAAAAACATTTGGGGCAGAATACAACATCTACAAAAATAAAGTCCGAAGGTATCTCGGACGGAAATAATTCCAGTTCACGCCGGGTAATGTGCCCACATTACCCCACAAAATCAATCCATAGCTCCCGGCGCTTGCATTCCCGGTGGCTGGCTTCCGGCGTTTCCCGGCGTTTTTCTGGCAGTCACATTCTTTTGGGTGGCGGTCCCAGCCGAATAGTGTTTTGCCCTCCGGGAAGTAGGCTTCTTTGGGCTTGGCATTTATGCAAACTTATAGGCTGTTCCTCCGGGCGCCGGACTGCGCTCTGGAAAATGTGAGAGGCAGTATTTCTATCGGATTTGAAGCAGAAGCAGAGGCATATTAGAGAAGATTTTCATTGAATGCGGCGATTGTGGCCGGGCAGGTATCTTGTTGAAAAGTTTATTTGCAAGTGTCTGTGGCTTTCGGATTGCTGCCGTGAAAGGGTAAGGCAAATGGGGCAGATTGAGATTTTATTTGGTGAAGTGGAAAAGGCGGTTTCCGTGATGCGCGCGGTTGCTGCGTGGGGGCGGGGGCGGGGATACCGGGTCTGGCCTGATGAATGGCTGACAGAGGAAGAGCTGATTACTCCCAATGCCAGGCCGGAGAATTTCTGTATCGGAATGATGGCCGGAGAGATTGTCTGTGCCTTTATTTTGCAATGGGCGGACTCGGACTACTGGCCTGACGCTCCCCAATATGAGGCTGCGTATCTGCATAAATTCTGCGTGTGCCGCAAGTTTGCCGGGATGGGCATGACAGGCCTTGTCACGGAAGCGCTCCGGGCAGAGTGCCGCAAACGTGGCATCCGATATATTCGCCTGGATACTGGATTAGATGAGGAGGCAGTCAAAAGCATTTATCTAAACGCTGGCTTTAAAATCGTGGACGTCATAGATTGCCGGAACGGAAGAGCAATGGCATTGTATGAGTTGGAGGTGTAGCAGTGCCGGATCGACGGTTGTTCCGGTTTGAGGCCATTTCACGACAGTTCTTTTCAGAAAAAAATACTTGCTTTATAGTACTGAATATGGTACTGTGTAGAAAAGGAGGTGAGGGGGTGCCTGCGACAGAAAAAATTATTGACAAGATGATAAGGCAGCCGAATGGGATTAGGCCAGAGGAAGCAGATAAGGTACTAGCGGATTATGGGTATGAAGCGGTTAGGCAGAAAGGTAGCCATAAGCATTATCTAAATAAAGAGACAGGAGACCTAATTACAATAAAACAAGAAAATCCGCTGAAGAAAGCATATGTTATTGATATACTGAACAGAATAGAGAGATAACAAGTCTATTCTGGATATGATAGATACTTAAGAGTTTGCCAGATGCAAATGTGTTACTATGAAAAGTTCTACTACTTAAATGAGAGGATAAAAATGCTGAGAGTCGAAGATTACATGAAGCTTCCGTACACAAGAATAGTTCAGGAAATGAATGATGAAAGCGGACATTATTTTTATGGCCGGATTCTTGAACTGGACGGATGCCAGAGCACAGGGGACACAATAGAAGAACTGTATGAAAGCCTCAATGAAGCAATGGAGGGATATATCAAGGTGAAACTGGAAAACAATCTACCAATACCAGAACCTGAGAGGGTAGACAGTTATAGCGGGAAGTTCAATGTAAGGCTTCCGAAGACGCTGCACCAGAGACTGGTAATTGAGGCTCAGAATGAGGGGGTAAGTCTTAATACCTTAGTGCTGTATAAGCTGGCGCTTTGACTTTTGACGCGAATTATATTGCGATGTCGCAAGGAAATGAACAGAAGAGAGATACCTGTAACCCCATAAAAAATGGAAGCAAAGGGGCTCGAACCCTTGGCCTCCCGCTAGTCAGGCGAGCGCTCATCCCAGCTGAGCTATGCTTCCATCTCCATTACTATAACACAAATAAAGGAAAATGGGAAGAGGGAATTTGAATTTTATTGCGGAAGCGAAAGTCGTGCCTGAAATTAGCCGAAAACCATAAAGTTCTGTGCAGTTGTGCGCAGCTATCGGAGCTTTCGGCTTTCCGGGCACAGTCGCGGCCGCCGGCTATGGCTATCATGTTCAGAGGGCGGAAGGCCGTAGCCCTCCGCCCTCCGGTGGAAAAGGTGTGTGGTATTTTCGCCGGTCAGGTGATTCCTAATCCGGCGCTGGCATATCCCGCGACGGTATTGAGCAGTGTGAGACCGCTTGCGGATGCGGAGAGTACAAGCATCAGCCTTGTCTGGGCCGTAACGGGGATGCTCAGCCCCGTGAGAGAACCGTTCAGCAGAGTCCCTATAGAGATGACTCCGGTCAGGGAGGGGGACAGGCTGATCAGCGTTCCGGCAATGGGCGAAAATACATTGTTCGGCGTCGTGGACTGGTAAATCTGGGCTCTTACGACGACAGTGGAGCCGATCAGGGAGAGGGCGGCTGTCGTGCTGAAGAATGCGCTGAATGACGTAATCGTTCCGGCTCGGGGAACCTGAAACGCGAAGTTGGAAAGGGTTCCGCTGGCATTGGTGATGTCTATGGTCGCTCCCAGCGCAGTGAGCCCCTGAGCGCTGCTTCCGAAGCCTACAAAGGCGGGAAGTCCTACGAGTCCTCCGGCTATTGTAGTCAGAGTGACGGGAAGACCTGAAGCAAAGGGGATGATGGCGCCGGTACCGTTCGCGCCGGTGGGTCCAGTGGGTCCGGTAGCGCCAGTGGGTCCAGCAGCGCCGTCCGCGCCAGTGGGTCCAGTAGCGCCAGTGGGTCCAGCAGCGCCGTCCGCGCCGGTGGGGCCCGTTGCGCCAGCGGGTCCAGTAGCGCCGTCTGCGCCGGTAGGTCCGGTAGCGCCGATGGGTCCAGCAGCGCCGTCTGCGCCGGTAGGTCCTGTAGCGCCCGTGGGTCCAGTAGCGCCGTCTGCGCCGGTAGGTCCTGTAGCGCCGGTGGGTCCAGTAGCGCCGTCCGCGCCGGTGGGTCCGGTAGCACCGGTAGGTCCTGTAGCGCCGTCCGCACCGGTAGGTCCTGTAGCGCCGTCCGCACCGGTAGGTCCTGTAGCGCCGTCCGCGCCGGTAGGTCCTGTAGCGCCCGTGGGTCCAGTAGCGCCGTCTGCGCCGATAGGTCCGGTAGCACCGGTAGGTCCAGCAGCGCCGTCCGCGCCGGTGGGTCCGGTAGGTCCTGTAGCGCCGGTGGGTCCAGCAGTGCCGTCTGCACCGGTAGGTCCTGTAGCGCCGGTAGGTCCAGCAGCGCCGTCCGCGCCGGTGGGTCCGGTAGGTCCTGTAGCGCCGGTGGGTCCAGCAGTGCCGTCCGCGCCGGTAGGTCCTGTAGCGCCGGTGGGTCCAGCAGCGCCGTCCGCGCCGGTGGGTCCGGTAGGTCCGGTAGCGCCAGTGGGTCCAGCAGCGCCGTCCGCGCCGGTAGGTCCTGTAGCGCCAGTGGGTCCAGCAGCGCCGTCCGCGCCGGTGGGTCCGGTAGGTCCGGTAGCGCCAGTGGGGCCAGCAGCACCGTCCGCGCCGGTCGGCCCAGTAGCACCGGTAGGTCCAGCAGCACCGTCCGCGCCGGTAGGTCCAGTAGCGCCAGTAGGTCCAGCAGCGCCGTCCGCCCCATCCGCCCCGGTGGGTCCTGCAGGCCCCGTTGCTCCGGTAGGCCCCGTGGGTCCCACAGCCCCGGTAGGTCCCATGGCGCCCGTATCTCCCGGACAGCCCTTAGGCCCCTGTGGACCGATGGGACCGGTGACACCCTGGACACCCTGCGGTCCGGTGACGCCCTGAGGCCCCATTGGCCCTGTGACGCCGGTGGGTCCGGTGGCGCCGGGAATACCTCTCGGCCCCTGAGGTCCTATATCGCCCTGCGGTCCGGCAGGCCCGGCAGGGCCGGTATTTCCGATGGGACCTATCGGACCCATGTCCCCTTTCGGCCCCTCGCATCCGGGGTCTCCTTTCGGCCCGATATCGCCCCTGACACCCTGGACACCCTGAATGCCCTGGGGGCCGGCATAACCTCTGGGCCCCTGGACTCCTCTGGGGCCCGTGTTTCCGGTAGGCCCGACGGGCCCGGTATTTCCCCTGGGTCCCCTTGCGCCCGGTTCGCCGGGAATGCCCTGTGGTCCCATAGGTCCCTGCTCTCCCATGTCTCCTTTTGGCCCGGGACACCCGGGATCCCCTTTTATGCCCTGAGGCCCCTGAGGTCCCTGATCCCCTTTGGGGCCGGCGGGACCGCGCTCACAGCAGGGATGGCAGCATTGGCTGTTGCCGTAATTCTGGTTGCAGTTACATAAATTATTCTGATTCATACAATCACATCCTTTTTGATGATTGGCAAAGGCTGTCGGACCAAAGACCGCATCTGTCCGGATCAGCTGCGTCGTCTTTCACTCCGCATCCCTTGTAATAGACACTATATGAATATTCTGCGTTTTTGTCACATATATTCCTAAAATGTCGGATAATGTCAATATCCGGGCCCTGCTCCGGCTTTTGTTCCGCAGATTCCGAAGCCCGGGGCGCTATGGATTGCTGTCGAAATACTGTTTATTATAGAGATACGATTTGGAATATGGCTTGCAGAAGCCGGCTTTTTCGTTGTATGCCTTTGCCTTTTCCCTTTCTCCCAATCTGTCGTGGCATACACATAGCTGCAGCAGAGGGATGTAGTCATAACAGTCCGGCAGAACAAAGCCTCCGATTCGGTCATTCCGCTTCCTGGTCAGTGCGGTCTCGTACCAATAGATGGCATTTTGATAATCTCCGCGGTTCAGGAAATGGCTTCCGATATCGCAGCACAGCTCCGCCCGGGGCGTGTCAAAACTCAGGCTGCGCAGGAGCGTCTGCAGCGCGTAATCGCTTTTTCCCAGCTTGTAATAGCAGTCGGCGCAGACAGAGCAGGCCTCTATTTTATTTTCCACCCAGCCATCGGGCAGATCCAAAAACCGACGAAAGACAGAGACTGCCTCCTCATATTCCCGGTGGTAATACAGCTCGCGCCCATAATAGTACAGTTGACGGGGCTCCAGCTCCTTTCCGCTTTCAATGAGGCCTCTGTATATCCTCAGGTTTCTGTCGGGGTCTCCGGGGCCGTTTTTTCTGTGGGAGACCGAGATGTCGGAGTACAGGATATTTCCTGCGGGGGTTATCACTTCATGGACTTCCCCTGCCCAGCGGTACTGCGGTACATTTCGGATCAGGCGCTCCCGATAGTAGGAGAAGACGGGATTGTCTGATTCGTCAAAGGAAGTATTGTATTTCATCATCACCATATCCGTATCCGGCGGCAGCGATTGCTTCAGGTGAAGAAATTTTTCTCTTTCCGTCGGTTCCAGGACGTCGTCGGCATCCAGCCACATGCAATATTCCATGTGGGCTTTGGAAAAGGAAAAATTCCTGGCAGCGGCAAAATCATCCCTCCATGGATCCTGGTATACTTTTTCGGTAAATTTCGCCGCGATTTCCATAGTTCGGTCAGAGGAACCGGTGTCCACGATGACGATTTCGTCTACGACACCGCACACGCTGTTCAGGCAGCGCTCCAAAGTCTTTTCCTCGTTTTTTACAATCATACAGAGACTGATGGTTGCCATATTTTACCCCATTTCTGCGCGGCCTTTTGCGCATGTCAAGTTTGTGGATGCCGCGCAGACACAAACTTGGGATCTTATACCTCGTTTCTTTCTTCCCGCAGTCAATACCGGAGGGCCTTTTTCGGCGCCGGTCATTGCCGCGGAGACTGAAAGCCCCCTGCATTGCAGACGCGATGTGCTCTGCGGGAGGCTGTCGGCTGGTGTCATACCGCCCCGGGGCAGGAGATGCCGAAAGGGCGGGATAGGGGGTCTTGCCTTATCTGCACAGCTTCTGTACCGCCAGATTCATGCTGACGACGAAAGCAGATTCCGTACAGCGCCATAGAAAAGACAGCGGCGAGACCTCTGATATTTCGGCAATGAAATATCTGGACAGCCGGATTTGTTCACGCCGTTTTCTGGCGGCGGCATAGTCCATATAGCCTGACTGCATGCATCCGTTGAACACGGGCACAAGCTTTGCAAAGCCGGGCGCTTTCAACTCTGCGGATACATAATAGTAGACGGCATAGAAGCCGGGAGTCAGTGCCACAGAGCGGGAGCCTTTGGGAACGATGTTCCCGGTGGTGTCCGAAACATCCGGCCGCAGGGGGAGGGCAGCACTTTCCGGCATGGTGAAGCCGGTATTGGAGAACGCCGCAAAAATGCTGCTCTGGGGATAGCCGGGAGGCCCTGACGGCCCGCGTAAGCCCTGCTCCCCTCTTGGCCCCATGGGACCCATGACTCCCTGCGGTCCCTGAGGACCCGTGACTCCCTGGGGCCCGGGCTCGCCCCGCTCTCCGGGACAGCCTGGAGGGCCGGGCTCTCCCCTTGGCCCCATGGGTCCCATGGGACCTGCGGATTCCACCGGGCTTACGGGGCCGGGCTGATCTGAGGCCATGTGTGTTCTGTTCTGATTGTTCATGTTGTTTCTATTGTCCATGTTGTTTCTGTTGTCCATGTTGTTCCTGTTGTACATATTGTTCCTATTGTAGTGGTTGTTCCCGTTGAAATAGTTCAATAAAGTCCACCTCTCTGTCTTCGGGATGCGTCTCATTCGTCCCGGGGGCTGCGATGCGCAAGCCCCGTCTTGGTTTCTGTATCATTATATGAAAGAGGAGTGGAAAATGTCGAAATAAGACGGCAAAACAGCCGCGCAGGAGACGGCGATTCCTGCAGCGGCTGTTCTTGGTGCGTCGTATTCGGTTTTCGGCCGGGAGACGGTCAGCCCTCTCCCAGGATATCCAGCTCTTTATAGGCGTCCAGCCTCTGTTTGAAAGTATCCCAGTCCAATCCGGAGCAGACGAACTGACAGTCGTCCCAGATGCGGGACAGCTCCGCCTGAATCTGCGGAATGTCATCCGGATTCCGGCCGGTGGTGCGGACATAGTAATCGGGAAGCAAAGAGCAGCCGTTCATGAAGCTCTCCGTGGGGTCGGGTTCCTGACCGTTGCTCAGCGCAGCCAGGAGCCGCAGATGGCTGTCTATGTATCCGTTGATCTGCAGATGTACACCGAACATACCGTTTAAGTCGAATACCTGGAAAGGCGCCTTGCCGGGGACATCGATCTCGCCGCCCGCGTAGAAAGGTTCGGAATCCCCGAATTCATAGAGGGCATTGCAGATATCCATCAGTTCGTTGTACTCCTCCTGGGAAATGGGGCTCTGGAAAGAGCGGAACATGAGATCCACGGCATAGCCCAACTGCCCCAGCACCTCACAGCCGGGCAGTTCTCCCAGCTTCTCTCCCAGCTTTGTCAGGCGGGCAATGGCCAGCAGATCCCACAGCCTGACCTGGATGTCCGCCATCTCCTGCGCCCTCTCCGTAATCTCTTCGTAGATGTCGTTGTACACCAGAGTGCCGTCCTCCAATGTACCAATGCGGTCGGAGCAGTCGTCCACCAGCTTCTCCCCCACCTTTTTGTAGACCCTGTCATCGGCGCTGAAGATGGTGTCCGCCCGGTGCAGCCACAGCACAGCCCGGTACAGATCTTTTTCCTCCATGGCGGCAGTGCCCATATCATAGTAAGCCCTGGCAAGCCCCGCCCAGTCACGCTTCTGCTGGCAGCTTTTCAGCTGTTCCTCAGGATTTTTTGATTTTGACTTTGATAGCCCAAACATAATGATTCGACTCCTTTTCATATGGATTGGTTAAACTTATTTTACAATAATCCGAAAGCCCTGGCAAGAAAATTTGCAGACAAGGGGAGAAAAGTATGCTATCATGATAGAAAGTGACAGGAGGCATCGGAAATTATGATACATTTTGAGAAAATTACGGAAGATAATTTTGAGGCGGTTGTGGCGATGAAGCGTCCGGAGGGCGAGAGGTTCGTGGCGTCCAATGTCTACTCGCTGGCCCAGGCCTGGCTGTATCGGGAGAACGGGGATGTCGACCCTTTTGCGATTTACTGCGACGACAAGCCAGTAGGCTTTATGATGCTGGACGAGGATTTGGAGGAGAGATGCCTTGTCATATGGCGGGTCATGTTCCCTGAGGAGCATCAGAACAGGGGCTACGGCACCTGGGCCATCCAGGAAATCATCCGACTGGCAGGGGAGTCTGGGAAGTACGATTTCCTGATACTGGACTATGCGCCGGGGAATGAGATTGCCAGGCATGTGTATGAGAAGCTGGGATTTCGCCCTACCGGGGAAGTGGTGAACAACGGTGAGATTGAGATGAGGCTGGAACTGTGAGGGCAGAGAAGCCAGGGAGGATGAGCCATTAGGGCAGTCGGAAGTACCACCGGAGGCTTACAAGGCAGGAGCGCTGGAAACGAAAAAGCGTCTTCCAAAGGATCGGGGCAGGAACGGAATGGAGTGAGGATGAGAGATGCTACAGATTGCCATATGTGACGATGAGGCGGCCCAGCGCTCTTTATTGGAAACTTATGTAAGAGAATGGGGAATGCTGCGGCAGCTGGAGACGGATATCGCGCTTTCGGGCAGCGCGGAGCAGTTCTTGTTTTGCTGGGAGGAGAGGCCCGGGGACATGGTGCTCTTAGACATCGATATGCCGGGGGCTGACGGCCTTTCTCTGGCGAAGAGGCTTCGGAGTCAGGGGGATGAGACACAGATCATTTTCGTCACCGGGCTGGCGGAATATGCCCTGGAGGGCTATGATGTGGACGCGGTGTCCTACCTGATCAAGCCGGTGAAAAAGGACAGACTTTTTGCCTGTCTGGACAGGGCGGCCAAAAGATGCGGCCAGGAAGCGCCCGCGCTGCTTTTGGACACGCCCGGCGGTATGGCCAGGGTGCGAATCCGGGATATCTGCTATCTGGAGAGCGATGCCCATGACACCTGGGTGCGCTGCAACCGGGAAAAGGAGTCTATCCGCTGTCGTGTGGGAATCCGCCAGCTGGAGGAGCGCCTGGGGCAGCAGGGCGGCAGCTTTTTCAAGATTCACCGCTCCTACCTGGTAAACCTCTCCTATGTGAACCGGATTGAGAAGAGAGAGGCCGTGATGGACACCGGGGAGGCGCTGCCTGTGGCCAGAAACCGATGGGAGGCGCTGAACCGGGCTTATCTGGAGTATTACCGCGGCAGATGGGAGAGAGAAGAGGGGGCTGACGGGCATGGAGTCCGGACACAGAGGGCAGCCAGCGGATCGGGAGACCAGACTTAGAGGGCGGCTGATGTTTCCGAAAGATTGGGCTTAGAGGAGCTGTTGATGCGGCAGAGGCCGGCAAAAAAGAAAGCGCCACGGATAAAAATACAGGTGGAAAAGGAGCAAGGAGGCAAGTGGAGACGGCAGGTTTCTGGGAGATCTCCCGGGGAATTCTGGAGATTATGCGGCTGATTCTATACTGGTACTATGTGGGACAAGTGGGAACCATAGAGAAAGGGGCAGGGAGGCGGATATTGGGCTTTTGTCTGGCAGCGGTCTGCCTGGCGCTTTCTGTGTGGATTCCGCTTTCGCTGTCGTGGCTTCTGGCGGCAGGAATCCTCTTATTGTACGATCTGTTCTTTGATGAGGAGCCCTTTGGGCGGCAGTGGCGGCGGGTATTGCTGCCGGGACTTTTGCTGGCAGCTTGTGCTCTGCTGCCCTGGTTCTTTCAACTTTGGAATGTAGGTTCATCCGGAGGCGGACCTTTGGATGCCTTGGCTGTCAAGAGCGGAGGGGCCGCGGCAGACGAAAGGATTCTGGCTGCCGGAGAGCCTTTGATAACCACAGAGCCTCTGGCAGCCGCGGCCTTTCTGTGCCATGGGCCGATTCTCTTTGTCTTCTTCCTCCTGTTTTCCGGTAAGCGTCAGAGCCTGCAGCTTTGGAACGGAATTATGACAATGGTGTCATTTTCTGCCGTCACGGCATTTCAGTGGCTGCTGTGCGGTACGGGCCGGTTCGGCGGGGAGGGGAGGCTGCTGGAAATCCTGCTGTGGGGCAGCGCAGCGCTGGAGACGCTGCTGTTTTTCACGGTGGAGAGCGCGCTGTATTTCTATAAAAAGGGCTTCGAGGCCCGGACGGAGCGGTTCCGCAGCGAACTGATGGAGCACAGTTACGGGGAGATCCGGGATATCTACATGGACATGCGGGGCTGGCGGCATGACTACCACAACCACATGCAGGTGATGAAAGCCAAGCTGTCCATGGGGGACATGGAGGGGATCGGGGCCTATCTGGACCAGCTGGAGAGGGAGCTGGATCGGGTGGACACTCTGGTGAGGTCCGGGAACCTGATGACGGACGCCATTTTAAACAGCAAGCTGACGCTGGCCAGGCGCAGCGGCATTCAGGTAATCTGCAAGGCCAGGCTGCCGGAGCGGCTGCCGGTGGAGGATGTGGACCTGTGCGTGATCTTGGGCAATCTCCTGGACAATGCCATCGAGGCCTGCCGGAAAGTGGAGGAGGACAGTCGGTCACTGCGGCTCTACATGGCGGTGAACAAGGGGCAGTTCTACCTGTCCCTGCAGAATTCCGCCCCGGAGGAGCCGGATTTCGACGCCAGACATTACATCACCAGCAAGCGGGGCAACCACGGCCTGGGGATGAAGCGGGTGAAAGCCGCGGTGGACAAATACCGGGGTTATCTGAACCTGGCCAACGAGCCGGGGATCTTCGCTGCGGAGGTGACCATGCCGCTTGCGGACTTTTCGTGAAAAAAACAGGACATTTCGTGCAGGAATCTCCGCAGCCGGGGATTCCTGTTTTATAATGAAAAAAAACAGAAGTCAGGAGGTATGAAAGCGGATGAAGAGACAAAAAGACGCGGAAAGCGTGAAAAAATATGCCATGTGGGACAATTGCCGGTATGCTTTTCGCCAACTGCGGCAAAAGGAGGGAGCGGGGGCTCTGGCCGTCTGCGGGGGCGACGTGAGTCTGGGCGTCCTGCTGCCGTTCCTGGAGGCGGCGCTGGCCGGGGCGGTGGCGGCCATCCTGGTGAGCGGGAGACAGGCGGGAGAGATCCTGCTGCTGGCGGCGGGCTATGTGGCCCTGCTGCAGACGGTGCGGTTTTTGCAGGGGCATCTGCGGAAGCAGCGGGTTAAGACATTGTTCCTGCTGCGAATCGACATGGGGATGGATTTCTTCCGGAAGACTGTGTGGATGGACGGACAGAGCCTGGAGAGCGCCCAGGGGAGGAAGAAATGGCAGGACGCCATGCGGAATCTGTACTGGGGCAACAATCTGGGGATGGAGGCTTACACAAAGGCCTGGTGCGATCTGTTGCTGCAGCTTATGGGGCTGATGCTCTACGGTGTAATCGTGGGACGGATCAGCCTGATCCTGCTGGTCGTATTGATTCTGCAGACCCTGCTGGTGTCGTACTTCCACACAAAGGCGGGAAAGCATGCCTATGGGCTGGAGAGCGAGATCGAGAAGAAATGGGGGACTTTCCGGTATCTGAGGCAGGAGACCGTGGTTCCCGGCAACGGGAAAGACATTCGGATGTACCGGATGGACAAATGGTTTCTGGGGCTGTTCCGCCGGCTGATCGACGGGGCATGTGCCCTGATTGACAGGCAGCAGACCGGACACATGGCGGCGGGCATGGCGGAGAACCTGCTTACCTTTGCCAGGAGCGCAATCGTCTACGGGTGGCTGATCCGGGAGATGGCGATGGGAAACATGACACTTCCGTCATTTCTCCTCTATGTGGGAATCGTGGCGGGCTTTGGCGCGTGGATGAACGGGCTCTTTGAAGCCTGGCGGCAGATTATGGAGAATGAGAAGATTCTGGACGATTACCGGGACTTTATGGACTTCGGCATGGTGGAGGAGGGAAAACCGGAGCCCGAACGGCCCGGGAGCATCCATGAGATTCGGTTCGAGCATGTGTGCTTTCGGTACGGGGGGAGCGATGAGGATACCATCCGGGATCTGAACCTGACCATCCGGCCGGGAGAGCGGCTGGCGCTGGTGGGGCTAAACGGCGCGGGCAAGACGACTCTCATCAAGCTCCTCTGCGGCCTGTACCGCCCTACCTCGGGCGCTGTGTATCTGGACGGAAAAAACATACAATCCCTGGACCAGAGAGCGGTCTTTCGGGAGTTCGCCGTGGTGTTTCAGGATGTGTTCGCGTTCTCTTTCCCTCTGGCGGACAATGTATCCTGTGTGGACTGCGGGCGGGAGGATCCCCACAGACTTCGGGAGAGCCTGGAAAAGGCAGGACTCTGGGAGCGGGTACAGACGCTGCCCAGGCAGACCCGGACGTCCATGAACAAGGATTTAGACGAGGCGGGAGTGACCCTGTCCGGAGGCGAGATGCAGAAACTCATGCTGGCCAGGGCCCTGTACAAGGACGCGCCTACGGTCATTCTGGATGAGCCTACGGCTGCCCTGGATCCCATTGCGGAGAGCGAGATGTATGAAAAATACGATGAACTGGTTCAGGGGAGGACGGCGGTCTTTATCTCTCACCGCTTGAGCTCCACGCGGTTCTGCGACAGGATCCTCTTTCTGGAGAAAGGCCGCGTCGCGGAGGAGGGAACCCATGAGGAGCTGATGCAAAGGGGCGGATCCTATGCGGAACTTTTTGCCCTCCAGGCCAGATACTATCGGGAAAGCCGCGAAGCGGCTGCAAATTAGGAGGAAAGCGGTATGCGTGAATTAAAATCGATCCATAAAATGGGCTTTCGCCTGTTGAAAATGATACACAGGGAGGACTCCACTATCATTCCCCTGCATCTACTGGAGCTGTGCCTTTCTTTGGCGCAGATTTACGCAGGGCTGTTCCTGACGGCGGGGCTGATCGATGCGCTGCTGACGGGAGCGTACGCTGAGGCGGCGTGGCAGGCGGGATATCTGTTGGGGGCAAATCTCCTGCTTGGCCTTGCGAAGCATCTGCTTCGGAGACGGTTTCAAAGCCTCGGCACGAGACTGTGGCTGACTTTCTATGTGTGGCTGCGGGAAAAGGTGTTTGCCATGGATTATGAGAGCATGGAGAAACCGGAGGTGGCCGAGAAGATTCTGTTTTCGGAGCGGACTTCGGATATGTACGGCGGCCTTGACAATCTGCTGAACCACTATTGCAATATTCTGCAGTCGATTCTGAATTTGGTCCTGTCGGTGTCTTTGGTGATCCACCTGTGCCTGACAAGACCGGCGCCCGGTCTGGGGCTGGTAGGGGGGCTTGCGGGTCCCGGGCCCTCCCTTGCGCTTTTTGCGGCGCTGCTCTTTGGCATGTGTGCATGCTCCTGGAGAGCTTTCGCCAAATATGCCGCAAAGCAGTTGGAAATCTTCGACAGCCATACAGGGGTGGAAGAGAGGCTCTCCTATATGCTGAACAATGTGTACGGCAATGAAAAGGCGGGAAAAATCATCCGCATTTACGGCATGGAGGACATGATTCTGGAAAACACTGCCCAATCCAACCAAAAGTCCAGGGACTATTTCGCAAAAATGTGTGATGTGGAGAATGCGGCCAACGACGCCAACAATCTGGTGAGCAGCGTTTTCGCAGTGGGCGCGTATCTGCTGGCGGCGCTGAAAGTGGTGGCGGGAGCAGTGACAGTGGGCGCGTTCACCCGGTATGCGGGCGCCCTGAACCAGTTCGGGTCCGCCTGCTTCTCCTTGATTTCAGGCCATGGGGAGCTTCGGAAAGTCTGCACTACCATGGAAGATTTCCTGGCTTTCCTGGACATGGAGAATCCCCACGCCTCGGGCAGCATCCCCGTGGAGAAGCGGGACGACGGGGAGTACGAGCTGGCATTCGAGAATGTGAGCTTTCACTATCCCGGCAGCGAAGAGCCGGTGCTGAAAGATGTCAGCTTTAAGCTGCGCATCCGGGGCAAGCTTGCGGTGGTGGGCCGCAATGGCGCAGGCAAGACCACTTTCATCAAGCTCCTGTGCCGCCTCTACGAGCCCACTCAGGGGCGCATCACCTTAAACGGCACGGACATCCGCAAATACGACGAGGAGGAATACCGCAGCATCTTCGGCGTGGTGTTCCAGGACTTCAAGCTCTTTGCTTTCCCCGTGTGGGAGAACCTGGCGGCGGGCAATGAGAGACAGGACGACCGCATCTGGAGAGCCCTGGAGCAGGCGGACGCCGCGGAGCTGGTGAGGAACATGGAAAAAGGCCTGGACACCTGGCTGTACAAGGGAGTGGAGGACGGCGTGGAGATCAGCGGCGGGGAGGCCCAGAAGCTGGCGCTGGCCAGGGCCCTGTATAAAGATGCGCCCGTGGTCATTCTGGACGAGCCAACGGCAGCGCTGGATCCCAAAGCGGAGGCTTTTGTTTACGAGCGCTTCGGACAGATGACGGAGGGCAGAACCAGCATCTACATCTCCCACAGGATGAGCAGCTGCCGGTTCTGCGACGAGATCATTGTCTTCGAGGACGGAAAGATTGTGGAGCAGGGAGACCATGAGACCCTTTTGAACGCGGGCGGAAGCTACGCCCGGATGTGGGAGGCACAGGCCAGGTACTACGCTTAAGCTGCCTCCGGGACGGTCCGCCGGCCCGGCTGTCAGAGAGATGACTGCATTTTCATGCCGCAGCTCTGACAGATCGTTTCGCTCATGCCGTATCCTCCCATGATTTCGCTTATAGCTGTAAGGGCGGGGCTGCCAGGCATGCTTGGAGAGTTTGCGGCGATAGGCTGCGCCGGAGAACAGAGGAATCAAAAAACAACAAAAAACAAAATAAATCCACAGAAAAATAATAAAAGTGGTGCCAGATTTATTGACATCCGGATGACATAGGCATATACTGAAAAGAGAAAGATGAATGCCTATATGCCGAAAAAAGAAAAGGAAAACAGATCAAAGGAATGCCAGGCAGTCAATACGGAAAGGAGCACCCATGGCAAAGTATTATACACAGGAAATCCCCAAGACGGACAGAATCCCAAAACTGGTGGCGCATCTCTACGCCAAGATGCCGGAGATTGAGTCCGCCAGGGCGAAATTGATCACGGAATCCTACAAGGCCACAGAGGACAAGCCCATCATCATGCGGCGGGCTCTGGCGTTTGCGCATATCCTGGACAATATCCCCATCATCATAAGGGAAGACGAGCTTGTAGTAGGGAGCACCACCATCGCCCCCAGAGGCTGCCAGACCTATCCGGAATTCTCCTATAAATGGCTGGAGAGCGAATTCGAGACCGTGGCGGAGCGCAGGGCGGACCCGTTCTATATAGCGGACCAGACCAAGAAAGAGCTGCTGGCGGCGGACGCCTACTGGGAGGGAAAGACCACAAGCGACCTGGCCACCGCTCTGATGACCGAGGAGACGAAGAAAGCCATTGACCACAATATCTTCACCCCCGGCAACTATTTCTACAACGGCGTGGGCCATGTGACCGTCCAGTACGACAAGGTGCTGGCCGTGGGCTACAGAGGGATCATTGGCGAGATACAGGAGGAACTGGACAGGTGCAATCCCGGCGACGGGGACTACTGCACCAAGAGCCAGTTTTTGAAAGCCGCTATTCAAAGCTGCGAGGCTGTGATCCGCTACGCCCGCAGATATGCGCTTCTGGCAGAGAGAGAGGCGGCCTCCTGCAGGGATTTCGTGAGGAAACAGGAGCTTATGCAGATAGCGGCCAACTGCGCCCGGGTGCCGGAGCACGGGGCATCCACTTTCCATGAGGCCTGCCAGAGCTTCTGGTTCGTGCAGCAGCTGCTGCAGCTGGAGTCCAGCGGGCATTCCATCTCCCCGGGACGGTTCGACCAATATATGTATCCTTATTATAAGAAAGACCTGGACAGCGGAAAGCTTACAAGGGAGTTCGCCCAGGAGCTGATCGACTGTATTTGGGTCAAATTAAACGACCTGAACAAATGCCGGGACGCCGCCAGCGCCGAGGGCTTTGCGGGCTACAGCCTGTTCCAGAATCTCATCGTGGGCGGACAGGACAAGGATGGCCTGGATGTGACCAACGACCTGAGTTTTATGTGCATCACGGCTTCCAAGCATGTGTTCCTGCCCCAGCCCTCCCTTTCCATCCGGGTGTGGAACAAGTCGCCCCACGATCTGCTGATGAAAGCGGCGGATCTGACGCGCACGGGAATCGGCTTGCCGGCATACTACAATGATGAAGTCATCATTCCGTCCCTGCTGAGCAGAGGGCTGACTCTGGAGGATGCCAGGGAGTACAATATCATCGGCTGCGTGGAGCCCCAGAAAGCGGGCAAAACCGAGGGCTGGCATGACGCGGCTTTCTATAACATGTGCCGCCCGCTGGAACTGGTATTCTCCAACGGCTGGGACAAGGGCGAGAAGATCAGCATAGAGACCGGGCGGGTGGAGGAGATGTCCACCTTTGAGGAATTCTATGATGCTTATAAAAAGCAGATGGATTACAACATTTCCCTGCTGGTGAACGCGGACAATGCCATCGACGTGGCCCATGCCACCCGCTGTCCGCTGCCTTTCCTGTCCTGCATGGTGGACGACTGCATCCGGAGAGGCAAGAGCGTCCAGGAGGGCGGCGCCGTCTACAATTTCACCGGGCCCCAGGGCTTCGGCATCGCCAATATGGCGGATTCGCTGTACGCCATCAAGAAATTGG
This sequence comes from Lachnospiraceae bacterium, assembly GCA_022799755.1. Taxonomy (GTDB): domain Bacteria; phylum Bacillota; class Clostridia; order Lachnospirales; family Lachnospiraceae; genus Acetatifactor. The sequence goes on along the minus strand of JAAWOU010000014.1, from coordinate 10,153 downwards.
TATTCGACGAGAAAAAGGTGACTTTGGCGGAGTACAAGCGGGCGCTGGCCATGAACTACGGCCAGGGCTTCGACGCCGTCAGCGCCGGGGAGATTGTTGCGGAAATCCTGCGTGAGATTCGCAACAATCTCCCTGAGACGGACAGAAACGGCATGGCCGTGGACGAAGCCCAGGTGGCCGACATGATTGCTGCGGTGATGAATGCGGAACTTTCCGCGGAGGAGAAGAAGAGATACGAAGATCTGCGGGCCATGATAGAGGAGGTGCCCAAGTTCGGCAATGACAACGAGGAAGTGGACATGTTCGCCAGGGATGTGGCGTACACTTATACCAGGCCGCTGCTGAACTACCGCAATCCCAGAGGAGGCCAGTTCCAGGCGGGGCTGTATCCCGTGTCGGCAAATGTGCCCCTGGGGGCCCAGACCGGGGCTACCCCGGACGGCAGGCTTGCACACACCCCGGTGGCGGACGGCGTGTCCCCCTCTGCGGGCAAGGATGTGTACGGCCCCACCGCCGCGGCCAACTCCGTGTCCAAGCTAGACCACGGCATCGCCTCCAACGGCACCCTGTTCAACCAGAAGTTCCATCCCACGGCGCTCAGCGGCGAGAAAGGGCTGGAGAATTTCGTGGCGCTGATTCGCTCTTATTTCGACCAGAAAGGGAGCCATATGCAGTTCAATGTGGTGGATCGGGAGACTTTGCTGGATGCCCAGGCCCATCCGGAGAAGTACGCCCATTTGGTGGTGCGGGTGGCGGGGTACAGCGCGCTGTTTACCACCCTGTCCAAGTCCCTGCAGGACGATATTATAAGGAGGACGGAGCAGGGGTTCTAGGAGCGGGAGGAAACCTGCGGCGCTGGGGGATTTGGGGAGGTGTCCGGCAGTCTTACAAGCTGCCGCGGGCTTCTCTGCAGATAGATTTAAATATAATTGAAACTGACGAAAATGTTGTAGAGCTTGCTGAAAAGTTCATTGATTTCGGAATATTAAAACAGAAAAGCTTTGATGATTGCAGACATATTGCGGCTGCAATATTAATACCTACAAGGGAGACCTTTCTGTTGTCTTGCATGACAGAGGTGCATCTCTGCAAGATGGCACAGAAACCGGGGAACTGAAACGAAATGGAGGAAAAAAGAATGAGGAAATATGCGGTCTTATTATATCCGGACTTTTCTTTGCAGGAGATTACCTGCCTCACATCCGCGCTTGCCATCTGGTTCGGCGAGAAGATTGATTATATCGCCAGCGAAGATAAGGAATATAGGAGCGAGGAGGGCTTCCGCATCCTCCCCACCTGGACATGCGCGGAAGCAAAGATAACAGATTACGATTGTGTGATGCTGCCGGGAACGATCAACCCGCTGCCTGCGCTGTTCGACGATGCGCTGATCGACTTCCTCAGGAGCGGAGTGGATTCGGATGTGGTTTTTGCAGCGATTTCCTCCTCCCCGATCCTGCTGTCGAAAGCGGGAATCTTAAATGGCAGGAAATTCACCTCCGGTTATTTCATGCAGATGGCGGACGCTTTTGGCTTTGTGGAAAAGGAGAATTTCATACACAAAGGAATCGTGGAAGACGGAAATGTCATAACGGGCATCGGAATGTTTTTCAGAGAATTTGCGGAAGCGGTGCTGCGAAGATTCGGGTATGACATCGGGGAATGCTTTATGCGCGAAAAGCCGGAGGATTTTTCGGAAGATGAGCTGACCTTCTACTGGACGGATGAGGAATATCAGGAATTTCTGGAGGAATTGAAGGCTTACGCAGAATGAAAAATATTTTTCACCAAACTGCCTGAAGGATGCGTTGAAAATCGAGGGCTGTGCTGTAAATTGGAGAATGCGCTGTAAGTCAAGGGCTGCGCCGTAAATTGGGGAATGCGCTGTAAGTCAAGGACTGCCCTGTAATAGGGAGGCGGGCCGGCGGAAAACCGCGGGAGGGTATGATTTATGATTCGCCGGGAGATATTGCAGATTGCCATGGAACAGTATAAAGCTGGAGTCCGTCGTGAAGGAGATGAACGGAGAGACGGAATAACACAAGCCGGAAAATTTGTGGACAATGAAAGCCCGGAGAAACGCAGAAGATGGAATAGAACTCCGCGGACATAAAAGGAAAGACATTATGAGGGAAAATAGGAATACGATTTGGTCGGAACATGTGCAGGGCATCATGACGCTGTATCTCAGCAGAAAATTAAGATTTGATGATATGTTCTTTACGCAGTATGAAGGACTGTTTGATTTGGACAGGAGCGCCGAGATAAAAATTCTGGAGATTGGCTGCGGCCCGGGAGCGTTGGCAGAATCCCTGCACAGATGGTATCCAGGAGCGCATATCACCGCCATCGACAGGGACAGCAATTTCATTTCGTTTGCGAAGGAGAACATTCCGGGCGTGGATTTCAGAGAGGGCGATGCGACTCGCCTTCCCTTTGAGGACGGAACCTTTGACGTTACCATTTCTAATACGGTTCAGGAGCATGTGGAGCCCGCTGCCTTCTGGGGCGAGCAGAGACGGGTGCTGAAGCCGGGCGGCGTATGCCTGTGCCTTTCCGCGCGAAAAGGGCTCCATTGTACCGCGCCATGCCTGGAGAAAACGGAAAAAGAGAAAGCTTTTTGGGAGAGCATTCTCCAATCAGAGGATGACCTGGAGAAATTCAGAGTCTGCAGATTTCCCATGTCTGAGTCTGAAATCCCTGCATCCATGGAGAAGAACGGGTTTATAGATGTTATCACTGGATATGCCGTCATCGACCTTACACCTGATGCTCCAAAGTATTCGGCGGATATGGCAGAACGAATGATTGAGGCGATGCACCAAAATGATATAGAGGCTGTGGAATCGGCACACTCCGACCAGACGGTAGAAATTCTCTCCGTTATCAATTCCAAATATGAGGAACGGCTCCGCCTGTACAGAGAGGGAAGAAAGCAGTGGGACACCTCAGTGTCCATAACCATGATTATCCGGGGAGTAAAGGGATGACTTATATACGGTAATTAGCAGGAAGAATATTCCCCTGTGTGGAAGAATTCTTCCCAATTTGGAAGAATTTTCTCCTGTGGAGGTGTGGGATGGATATTACTTTGCACTATCAGGAAAAAGGAGAGAAGGAGCCCCTTATCCTTCTGCACGGGAACGGGGAGGACGGCTCTTATTTCAGGCACCAGATAGATTATTTCAGCGACAGATACAGAGTGATCGCTTTAGATACCAGGGGCCACGGCAAATCGCCGAGAGGAGTCAGACCTTTTACCATCAAGCAGTTCGCCTGTGATTTAAACGATTTTTTCACAGAGTTGGAGATTTCCAACGCAATCATTTTAGGATTTTCGGATGGGGCAAATATCGCCATGGAATTTGCGCTTGCCTATCCGGACAAGGTGAAAGCGCTGATTGTAAATGGAGGGAATCTGAACCCGGACGGGGTAAAAAGAACCACGCAGATTCCGATTGAAATAGGATATCGGATAGCCAAACGGTTTGCTTCCAAATCGACAGGTGCCAAACGGAATGCCGAAATGCTTGGCTTAATGGTGAATGAGCCGAATATTGAGGCAGATGAACTGAGAAGAATAAAAGCGCCTACATTGGTAATCTGCGGAAGAAATGATATGATCAGGGAATCCCACACAAAAATGATTGCGGATCATATACCTGGCGCAAAGCTATCAATCATTCAAGGGAATCATTTTATTGCGAATAAGAGGCATGCGGCATTTAACAAGGCAGTGGAAGACTTTTTACAGACCATCCCGATAGGGATGGCAGAAGAGAGAAGAAAATGATAGTAAAAAACGAATATCCGATCCTGGAATACAGCACGGACAAACTCGCTGTCATCAATCCTGACAGAGAAGCATCCAAAGGGGACAGGGACGGCCAGGGAGAGGGCGGCTTTAGGCGTTTCCCCAGGCTCTGCCTGGTGACTTTCTTCGAGGAGGTGCTTGACAGCGCAGTAGAGAGATATGGGGGAGAGAAGATAGGCACCTATGTCTCCGAAATGAAGGACTTCCATGTATATCGGTTCACAGTGGATGGGACAGATGTTTGCGCCGTACAGGCGGTGGTGGCCTCAGGCTCCATCGCCATGATGACGGAGATGCTCTATGGCAGCGGCGTGGAGGCAATCGTCTGTTGCGGCGGCTGTGGGGTGCTGGACAATATTCCGGAGGGAGCCGTGATCGTACCGGTGCGGGCCCTGCGGGACGAGGGGGCCTCCTACAAATATCTGCCGCCGGCGCGGTTCATTGAACTGCAGGCAGAGCCCATCCAGCGCTTCCGGAAAGTCCTGTCCGGTCACGGCATCCCTTACATAGAATGCGCCACCTGGTCAACGGACGGCTTCTACCGGGAGACCAGGGAAATGGTGGCCTACCGGAGGGACGAGGGCTGTAGGGCCGTGGAGATGGAGTGCGCCACCATGGCTGCCATCGCCCAGTTTCGGGGCAAGGTCTTCGGCCAGCTGCTCTACAGCGGCGACATCCTCACCGGCGGCGCGGAGGACTACGATGACAGGGACTGGAGCAACAATGTCTCCGCAAGGGAGAGGCTGTTCGCGCTTGCGCTGGAGGCGCTGTGTATGCTATGAATTCTTTTGACGATGATTTTTGGGAAATGCTGGACTGCCTGGTGAAAGATTCGGAGACAGTGATAGACAGGCCCAAAGGAACGGCGCATCCCAGGTAACCGGATTTTATCGATAAGGTCGCTTGCGGATATCTGAAGAATACTTTGTCCATGTACGGCGGTATCGATGTGCGGGGGCGGGGAAAAAGCAGGATTCCATGTCAGCAGTCAGCGCCGCCGGTGGCAATATGACAGGAAAGTTGGAAATGCCGCTTGCGCGGCGGAATGAGACGAAAAATGACAACAGATTATCTACAGACAAAAGGACGAATATTTGACATACAGCGGTATTCCATCCATGACGGAACGGGAATCCGAACCATCTGTTTCCTGAAAGGCTGCGTGCTGCGGTGCAAGTGGTGCTGCAACCCGGAGTCCCAGGAGTATGGGATCCAGGAGATGACCGTTCAGGGCAAGAAGAAAATCATCGGCCGGGACGTGACGGTGGCGGAAGTTTTGGAGACCGTGGAAAAGGACAGGCCCTATTACAACCGCTCCGGCGGCGGACTGACCCTGTCCGGCGGGGAGAGTCTCTGCCAGCCGGCGTTCGCCAGAGACCTGCTCCGCGCCGCCAAGGCTGTGGGAATCGGCACCGCCATGGAGAGCATGGGATGTGCGAAATGGGAGGTTATTGAGGAAATCCTGCCATACCTTGACCAATACCTCATGGACATCAAGCATATGGACAGCGAAAAGCATAAGCGCTTCACCGGAAAGGGAAATGAGCTGATGCTGGAGAATGCCAAGAGGATTGCGGCATCCGGTCAGACGTTTCTCAGCATACGGGTGCCCGTGATTCCTACGTTCAATGATACGCCCGCCGAAATCAGGGCGATCGCCCGGTTCGCGGACACCCTGCCCGGGGTGGAGGAGATCTATCTGCTCCCTTACCACAGGCTGGGTCAGGACAAGTACGCGGGCCTGGGCAGGGGCTACGAGCTGCCGGATATCCTGCCGCCGGAGGCGGCGCATATGGAGCGGCTGAAGAAAGAAGTGGAGAGCTGTACGAAATTGAAGTGCCATATAGGCGGATAAATCTCTGCATTCGGAGAGCGCATGGATGAGAGGCGGTATCGGCTGTGAAGAAATATGAATATGTAAATGTCCATATTGGCAGATTCTGGGGGCGAAATCCAAGGAACATAGAGACATTATCAACGCATATGCGGCAAAAGAATATCTCTATGTAGGGTATATTCCTACGAATATCAGCGACTATGGAAAGATAAAGGATATGGACCTGGTCTTTGAGACAGAGTGTTGACAAGGGAAATGATATGAGAATAATTGACGATATTACGAATTTTATTTTTCCGGAAGACATTCCTGCGCAGGATGATACGAAAAGCAGCGGGAAAAGTGGAGAATCCATAACGGGAGAGGGACTCGCGGAAGACAAGCTGTCTGCATTGAGGGCAGATGTCATCTTCATCCCCGGTGGTTCTTATCCGGAGCTGCCGGAGCGGGCGGCGCAGCTGTGGAAAGCGGGGTATGCTCCCTGGGTGGTGCCGTCCGGCCGATATTCCATAACGGTGGGCAGATTTGCAGGCGTTAAGTCCAAAGGGGAAATCTACCGGAAAGCCTACGCCACCGAGTGCGAGTTCTATACGGATGTCCTGCTGGCAAACGGGGTTGCCCCGGACTGCATCTTTCCGGAGGACGAGGCTCAGTTCACCGCCGAGAACGCCAGATTTACCAGAAAGGTTCTGGACGCGAAAGGGCTGTACCCGAAAAAAGCCATCATCTGCTGCAAGGGGTATCATGCCAGGAGATGCCTGATGTACTATCAGATCTGTTTTCCGGATACGGAGCTTCTGATTGCCCCTGCGGAGGGAAAAGTGACCAGGGAGAACTGGTACAGAACGGATTTTGGAAGACAGAGGGTGATGGGAGAGCTGGCCAGGCTGGGGACGCAGTTTACACCGGAGATGACGCCGGAGATGGCGGAAATCATGAAGTCTGTGTGATATGCCTGTGACCGGCATATGAAGTAAGCGGAAGAATGTAGAATGTTTCTGAGAAGATGGCATCTTAGGCGATAGCCGTTTGTAAATGACATTAGGTGCAGACGCATCATGCTGCCGTGAGCGGCGAAGGCGTGAACAGAGACGAAAGGAATGAATAACATGGATTGGCTTGATGACAGGGAAAAACGCAGAATCGTGCAGGAGCTGGTGCCGGGCAAGCAGATCACGCTGGCCCATATCATAGCAAACCCCGACCCGGTGCTGTATGAAAAGCTGGGCCTGGATCCCAGCGTAGACTACACCCGGGCAGCCATCGGCGTCCTGACAGTGTCCCCGGCGGAAACGGCCATCATTATGGCGGATGTGGCCATGAAAGCCGCCGCCATTGATCTGGGCTTTGTAGACAGGTTCAGCGGATCCCTGATCATATCGGGCACCGTGTCCGAGGTGGAGGCTTCGGAGCAGGCGATACTGGACTATGTGCGGGATGTGCTGCATTATACGGTCTGTGAGATTACGAGGACATAATACTGTCTTTGAGGAAAGGCTTGTGTATAGTTTAGCATATGTTGTCGGGATGTGGGATTGAAAGTGCTTCTAAGCGCACGGAAAGGCTTCATTATGGAAAAGACAGTAATGACAGAGAAGACAGAAAAGACTACAGAAGAATACGAGAAGAAACTGAAGGCATACTATGACGAGACAGGCAGGCTGACCCAATATCCCTCTAAGAGACCTATGCGGATTCTGGCGCTGACCAAGATTGCAGAGCAGTTTGAGGCCTCAAGAAAGTACACGGAGAAAGAAGTAAATGAAATCATCCGGACGAATATCGCGTTCGGGGATGTTGAATTAGTCCGCAGGGAGATGTTCCAGTACAGGCTGGTGGACAGGCTCAAAGACGGTTCCGCGTATTGGCGGGAGGAGAACCAGCGGACATAAAAGGGAACTGATGGGAAGTTTTGTCAGGGAGGCAATGGATGGGGATCTATTTGAATCCGGGGAAAGATGGTTTTCGGACCGCAGTCCGTTCGGAAATCTATGTGGATAAGACAGGGCTGATCGGGTGCACCAACAGATATCTGAATACAGAGCAGAAGTACATCTGTGTCAGCAGGCCCAGACGCTTCGGGAAATCCATGGCGCTTAAGATGCTGGCTGCTTATTATTGCCGTGCTTACGACTCCCGGGAACTGTTTGAGGGGCTGAAGATTACAGAAAGTCCGGGTTTTTCGGAGAACCTGAATCGTTATGACGTGATTTTTCTGAATATGCAGCAGTTTTTGATTGAGGCAGAGACCGGGGAGGTCGTGAACTATCTGCAGCAAGGGGTGCTGGAAGAATTACAGGAGGAATATGGGGAGCTATTGAACAGGCAGTCTTCGGGAATCGCGGATGCCCTGAGAAAGATTTACGCAAAATCAGGAAAACAGTTCATTTTTCTGATCGACGAATGGGACTGCGTGATGCGGGAGCGGCAGGAGTCAGAGGCGCTGCAGAAAGGATATCTGGATTTCCTGCGCAATCTCCTGAAAGACCAGCCCTATGTAGCGCTCGCCTATATGACAGGGATCCTCCCTGTAAAGAAGTATGGGCAACACTCTGCCCTGAACATGTTCTGGGAATACTCCATGACAGATCAGAGCTTTTTTGAGGAATATACGGGCTTTACGGATACGGAGGTGCAGGGGCTCTGTGAACGTTTCTCTATGGATTACGTAGAGGCAGGAAGCTGGTACGATGGCTACCAGCTGACGGAATATAAGCATGTATACAATCCAAAATCCGTGGTGGAGGCAATGCTGCGCCGTAGATTTTCAAACTATTGGACGTCTACAGAGACCTACGATGCGCTGAAAGTCTATATGGACATGGATTTTGACGGGCTTCGCGCCGACATCGTCCAGATGCTGGGCGGAGGGAGAGTCAGGGTGAACACCCGCAGCTTCCAGAACGACATGTGCACCTTTAGGACAAAGGACGATGTACTGACTCTGCTGATTCACCTGGGATACTTAGGCTACGATTCCGAGGAAAAGGAAGCCTTTATCCCGAACAGGGAAATCATTGAAGAATTTGAGAACGCCATGAGCGTAGGCGGCTGGGCGGAAGTCATGAATGTGCTGAAAGCCTCGGAGCGCCTGCTGGAAGATACGCTTAACTGCGATGCGGAGAGGGTCGCGGAGGGGCTTGACAGGGCCCATACAGAAGTGGCTTCCATATTGACCTACAACGACGAGAGCTCCCTGGCAGCGGCTGTCAGCCTGGCGTATTACAGCGCGCGGAAGGACTACAGGATGATTCGGGAATTTCCCACAGGCCGCGGCTTTGCGGACGTGGTATTTCTGCCGCTGCCCTCCCGCGGGAAACCTGCCATGGTAATCGAACTGAAGTACGACAAGTCCGCCCGTGCGGCCATCGGGCAGATAAAAGACAGGCAGTATACACAGGCTCTGGAGGGGTATTCCGGCGAAGTTCTGCTGGTAGGTGTGAATTATGAAAAGGACAGTGCGAACAAGAGGCACAGCTGCGTGATCGAGAGAGTGCGGCTAACTGGTCATCAATAAAAATATTTCCGGAAAGGAAGAGGAAACCATATGAGAATAGGAGAGGTCTGCCTGCTCACCAATGATGTGATCAGGCTTGCGGATTTTTATAAGAAGCTGCTGGATTTGGACAACGAAAGCAGCGATGCGGTGCACCAGACTCTGATCGGGGAGGAGACCATGCTGACCATATATGACGACGGCTCTAAGAAGAACAATCAGAACCAGAACATCTGTCTGGCATTTACCGTGGAAGACATGGAAAAAGAGTACCGCAGAGTCATGGAGCTGGGAGCCGAGATCATAGAGCCGCCCACGGCACGCCCCTGGGGAGCGGTGAACATGAGCTTCCGAGACCCGGACGGAAATACCGTCTACCTGAGAACATGAAAAAACTGATACTTATGGGCCGCAGCGAAAGCGGCAAGACCACGCTGAAGCAGGCCCTGTCCAGGGAAAAGATACAGTACTGCAAGACCCAGTACATCCATTACAGGGACGTGCTGATCGACACACCCGGGGAGTACGCCCAGACCCACCGCCTGGGCCACGCGCTGGCGCTGTACGCCTACGAGGCGGACGTGGTGGGCCTGCTGGTGGCGGCTACGGAAAGCTACAGCCTCTTCCCGCCCAACATCACCTGCATGGTGAACCGGGACGTCATCGGCATCGTCACCAAGATAAACGACCCAAAGGCCAACCGGCGGCTGGCGGAATCGTGGCTGCGCAATTCCGGCTGCAGGGATATTTTCTTTGTGGATTCTGTCACAGGGGAGGGCGTGGAGGAAATTCTGGCATATTTAGACCGTCCCAAAGATCAGAAACCACAAAAATAAAACAAAAACAGCACAATCCAACATTTGCTTATTGACTTGTGTGGTAGATAGGCTTATAATGTAAGACAATAGAAAGCATCCCTTTGCTTTCTATTGTATAAGACAGCGGAAAGCATCCCTTTGCTTTCTATTGTATAAGACAGCGGAAAGCATCCCTTTGCTTTCTATTG
>JAAWOU010000013.1 GCA_022799755.1 Lachnospiraceae bacterium | reverse complement strand
ATGGTTGTTCTCATTCTCGCGGACAAAGGACTGGGTGACCCGGATACCGTTGATGCTCTCAGCGATATAGGCGGTCAGGTTGCTCTGCTTGTTGGACTGGATCTGCCAGGCCTTTCTCTGCTTCTTCTTGATGAAGACGATCACCAGCGCCAGCAGCGGCAGGCCGCAGAGGCAGACAAGGGTCAGTCTCGTATCGCAGAAGAGCATGAAGAAAATGATGAAGAACAGGTTGCACAGATCCGTGATGGTATTCACGATACCGTTGCTCAAAAGGTCGCTTAAGCTGTTCACATAGTTGACCACGCGCACCTGTATCTTGCCGTGGGGCCTGTCGTCATAGTAGGAGAAAGGCAGCTCCTGCAAGTGGTTGAAGATATCCGTGCGGATGGCGTGTATGATGTTCTGGCCTATGGTGCTCATGATCTTGATCTTGAAGCGCATGGCGATGCCGGAGTAAGCGGCTACCGTCAGCGTCAGGAGGCTGACCATCCAAATTCCTCTCATATTTTTCTCAGGGATATAGATATCCATGATTCTCTGAAAGAAAATGGGCACCATCATGGTGGCGGCGGAGGCGCTCAGCATCAGGGCGATGACCACCGCCATTTTCGTTTTATAGGGGGAGACATAGGCTCCCAGACGTTTCAACTGTCCGATGTCGAAGCTGTCTTCCAGCACTTCGTCCATATCGTATCGATTGCGTGCCATGATTTACTCCCTTCGTTAGGCGATATTTTTAGGCAATGTTCTTTTTCTGCAGCAGTTCCTCGGGAATCTCACCGTACTGGTTGCGGAAAGCCTTGGCATAGTAGCCGTCCTTTGCCAGAAGCTCGCTGTGGGTGCCCCGCTCAATGATGCGTCCGCCATCCATGACCAGTATCAGATCGGCATCTTTAATGGAAGAGATGCGGTAGGCGATGATGAATACCGTACAGCCCTCCTTGATGCTCTTCAACTGTTTCTGGATATAACTTTCCGTCTCCATGTCCACGGCCGAGGTGGTATCGTCCAGTATCAGGATGGACGGATCTTTCAAAAGGGCCCTGGCCAGGGAAATCCTCTGCTTCTGGCCGCCGGAGAGCCCCATACCCCGCTCGCCCACGATGGTGTCATAGCCATCGGGCATGGCGTTGATGAAGTGGTTGGCATCCGCCATGATAGCGGCTTTCTTCACCTCATCGAAGCTGCAGTCGGGCCTGCCGTAGGCAATGTTGCCCTCCACGGTGTCGGAGAAGAGGAACACGTCCTGCATGGCCATGCCGATATTATCCCGCAGATTGTACAGATCCAGGTCCCGGACATCTGTTCCGTTTACCAGCACCTGGCCGGTGGTGGCATCGTAAAAGCGGCACAGCAGGTTCATCAGCGTAGATTTTCCGGAGCCGGTGGAGCCGATGATGCCGACGGTCTGTCCGGCCGCTACCTTAAAGCTGATATCCTTTACGATATCCTCGTCGTCAGCCCTGTAGGACACGTCCTTAAACTCCACTTCCCCGCGCAGCTTTTCCCGGGAATAATCGAACTCTTTCTCCGGCTTCGGGGCGAAGCGGGGGGTGCGCACCTTGGGCTCCTCGCTGTAGGTAGCGTATATTTTCTCTACGGATGTAATGAAATTCTGAATATCATTTACCCACCAGCCGGCCATGCGCAGAGGCGAGTTCAGCATCCACAGGTATCCGTTGACCTTGACCAGATCGCCCAGGGTGACCTCCCCCTGGATGACCATGTATCCGCCGTAGAGCATCAGCACAACGGTGAGGGCGTAGGCCAGGATTTCAAAGACGGGCACATATTTCATCCAAACCCTGGAACCTTTTATCTGGGCGTCCCGGAACCGGTCGTTCTCAACCTGGAATTTCCCTTTTTCAAACTCTTCCTTGGCGAATGCCTTTACCACCCGATTGCCGCTGATGTTCTCCTGGACGAAAGCGTTCAGGGAGGAAAAGCAGTTGCGGTTGCGCTGGAAAGCGGGCTTCACCTCTTTGGACTGCTTAAAGGTGGAGATGGCCGTGAAAGGCAGCACCACCAGCATGCACAGGGCAAGCTTCGGGCTCACTGTGAAGATCATCACCAGAGCGAAAGCGAACAGCAGTACGTTCTGGTAGACGGAATAGATGATGCCTGCCACAAAATGCCGGATGGCGTCCATATCTCCCGTCTGGCGGCTCATCAGGTCGCCCGTGCGCTTCTTGCTGTAGAAATTGAAGTCCTCCTCCAGCAGCTTTTTGTACACGGTGCTGCGCATGTCGTAGAGGACGCCCTGGGAGGCTGTCTCGAACATGAGCAGATACAGAAAACGCAGCACGCAGGTCAGCAGCGTGATTGCCACCAGACATGCGATCAGCTTAGGCAGCAGGTCATAATTGCCCGCCACGATGACGTCGTCCACCATGATACCCGATATGTAGGGGTTGACGATGGACAAGGCCGCGATGATCGTGGTCAGGAACAGACCGCAGATCATCAGTTTCCGGTACTTCTTCAAGAAGCCGTAGAACCATTTCATAGGTGTCATAAGCATAACCTCCCCGGAATGCATGCATTCTTTTTTTGCATTCCCTCTGCCCGGTCTCTTGTTTTCGGGCTTATGGTACATTGTACTTTTTAAGGTATAAAAAGGAATGGAGTATCTTGCACCCTTGATGTAAAAAATTGAAAAACTGTTTTACTTTTGCAGCCAAAGAGGGTACAATAAGGAGACAGGCAATGGAGCGACTTTGGGAGTCTGCGGAGAAAGCTCCGCGGCGGACGGCAAGACGGGGACACAGGTGTAAGTATGGAGAATCAGCAGATGGTGAAGATATCCATAGACGAAATGGATCCCACTTTCCTTTTTATATGGAAAGGGACCAGGCAAAAGAATATGGATGCCACCGAATACCGGAGCCATGACTATCTGGAGATAGCGTATATTTTTTCCGGAGAGGGGAAATATCGCATCGAGGACAGTATCTATCCGGTGCAGGAGGGAGACCTGCTTATCTTAAATCCGGGAGTCCGGCATCAGGCCATTGGCTGTCCGGAGGCGGAGACGCCCTCCACGGAGTTTTTTGTGGGCTTTTCCAATATCAGGATTACGGGCTGCCCGGATAATGTGCTGCCGCTTCCGGGCGGACAGTATATTCTGCATACCGCGGGGGAACTGCGCCAGCGGCTTTTGAAGATCTGCTCCTCCATGGAGGCGGAGAATGCGGTGCGCAGGCAGGGGCGGTATTTTATGCTGAAGTCCTACCTGGTGCAGATGCTGCTGTTGATCATCAGAGAGCAGTGCGAGCCCATGGAACGGCCCAAGGGCTGCGCCTTTGAATCTGCCAACCGAAAGTACCTGGTGGAGCAGATCGTGGATTACATCGAGGATCACTACAGCGAGAAGATATCCCTAGATCAGATTGCGGAGAATATGTACTTAAGTCCGTTCTACATTTCACGGATTTTCAAGAGCGAGACGGGGAGCGCGCCCATCCGCCATCTGATCAATATCCGCCTGGAGAAAGCCAGGGAGCTCTTGGAGAACGGATACACGGGGAGCATCCAGGAGGTGGCCGCCCAGGTGGGGTATGACGATGCGTACCACTTCAGCAAGCTGTTTAAGAAGCGGTACGGGATATCGCCCTCCCAGGCCAGGCGCAGCGGATGAAATGTTTTTCAGGCATTTTGCGGCAGGCAAAAAGTGCGGAAGGAAACTTCCGGTTGGTATGCCCGCTGAAGCGGGCGGGGAACATCAAAACGGAACGGAGGTAGGATATGAGGTATTTCTTTCAGTCAGTGGTAGAAAAGAAAGAGAAAGGCTATATGATTCGGATTCCTTTCAATGTATGGGAGGTCTGTAAGCAGAGGGATGTGATCCAGGCCGAGGTGGTGCTGGACAACCAGGTGATCGAATGCGAGCTGCTTCCCCAGGAAAAGGGCAACTATGAGATTCACATCGGGGACGAGGATGCCGTCAGCGTGGAGCTGGGCGTGCCGCACAAGATTCTGCTCCATATCACGGGTTCTTTGATCCGCATGGATCAGAACAGCCCTTACAGCTTCGACAATCCCATCCGAAAGATCGACAGCATGCAGGTCATTATCCAGCCCGAGGACGGACTCTGCGGCCAGTCCTGCGTGGCCATGCTGGCGGGCGTGACCATCGCCGAGGTGATCAGCGTCATGGACTGCAGAGAGTGGCAGGCCACCATGGGCATGATGATCTCCGCCCTGAATTATTACGGAATCGACCACTCTGATGTCATCAATTATACGGAGGGCCGGGACACCGTGCTGCCCAAGTGCTGTATCATGATGGAAAAAATGGGGCGGTACTGCCATTACCTGGTGCATTTCGACGGGAAGTACTATGACTCCAACTTAGGCGTGCTGGAGGAGTATGATATGTCCAAGCTTTTGGGGTATCTGGAGATTAAGTGCTAGGGGAGCGCAGTTTTCCTATAATATAAGCTTTTTGCTATTTGCAGAAGATAAAGATCCATCGCTATCATCGGATTGATGCGATGGATCTCATGGCTTTAGGGAAAGATAAGACAAGAAATTGGGAGAAAACGATGAAACTGAAGAACATACTGATTGTAGTTAAGGATATAGAAAAATCCAGACAGTTCTATCATGACATTTTCGGGCTTGGCCTTGTCGTTGACAATGACGGATACATGATCCTGACAGAGGGGCTGGCGCTCCAGGACGAGAAAATATGGAGAGATTTTCTGGACAGGGACATTATTCCTGAGAACAACGCCTGTGAACTGTATTTTGAAGAGTCCGATATTGAGGGATTCATCAAAAAGCTGGAAAGCCTTTATCCGGATGTGAAATATGTGAATCGCCTGATGACGCACAGCTGGGGGCAGAGGGTGATAAGGTTCTATGATCCTGACGGAAATCTGATAGAGGTTGGCACCCCTGTGTAAGCAAACTTCGGTGTATGGAAGAATAATGGTATATTGGATCTGAAAGGAAAAGGGCGCTTGCTGTAAGGAAGACATCAAGCGAGTACGCCGCTTTAGTCCCGAAAGACTGTACGATAAAGAAACAGGCACATGCTCTGCGCACATGCCTGTTTCCTGCATTCCCTCCCGGGAAGCGCGCTCAAAAGGTATACTCCTTAGACTGCCGGTAAGAATATGTCTGGAGCCTGCTCTGCCTGTCATAGGTCACGGTATAGCATTCCTGGGGACAATTCTCGGAAGCGGCCTTGCGGAGATCGGCGTTTAAAGCTGCGGGCTTGGGAGGCTGAGGATTTCTCTGCCCGGAGCCTCTGTTCTCCCTTTTGGGCTTTGCCACGCCGGCTACCATCTGAACTGGATACACTTTGAAATAAGTCTGAATTCCGTTTGCTCCGTTGATCCCTCCTTGGATGTATATTTCAACAGTGTCATCTGGCTTGTTATAAGATATATCGGCGAAAATGGCAGAAAAAATAACGGATTTCTAAAATAAATATTAAATCGGGCCAATGAAAAGAAAATAAGAAAACAAGAGAAAATAAAAGAAAACAAGAGAAAAAAAGAGTATAAAACCTTTTGATTTCTGTGAATATGCTTGCAAAGATTTCCATATAAAACTATTATATGTTCCAGTGATTAGCACTCAAACCAAAAGAGTGCTAACAGATATATTGCAGGAGCCTGCGGGCCAACCCTGTAATCAAAAAATAAATCCGGATAACAGGAGGTAATTATCATGAAGTTAGTACCTTTAGGTGACAGAGTCGTATTGAAACAGTTAGTTGCGGAAGAGACTACAAAGTCCGGCATCGTTCTTCCCGGTCAGAGCAAGGAGAAGCCCCAGCAGGCGGAAGTGATCGCGGTAGGCCCGGGCGGCATGGTAGACGGCAAGGAAGTGAAGATGGAAGTCAAGGTCGGCGACAACGTGATCTACTCCAAGTACGCCGGCACGGAAGTGAAGCTTGACGAGGAAGAGTTCATTGTAGTAAAGCAGAACGACATTCTGGCAGTCATAAGCGACTGAGAGGATCTAAGGCCTGAAAGTACCGGTCCTGAGGTTTCCTGAATTGTCGGAAGAAGCGCAGGGCAAGAGAGGCCCGGGAGGTTCCTGGGAACCGTCAGGGCGGGAGAGCCCGGGATTCAGGGCCCGGATGAGGCTGTGGGAACAAAGTGAAAGCAGTTTTGGGTAGTTTAGAATAAATTATTGAGAAAACGGAGGCATGATTATCATGGCAAAAGAGATTAAATACGGTGCGGAAGCCCGTGCGGCATTAGAGTCCGGTGTCAATCAGTTAAGCGACACCGTGAGAGTGACCCTTGGACCCAAGGGAAGAAACGTGGTGTTGGACAAATCATTCGGCGCTCCCCTGATCACCAACGACGGCGTCACCATCGCCAAGGAGATCGAGCTGGCGGACGCTTTTGAGAACATGGGCGCACAGCTTGTAAAGGAAGTGGCTACCAAGACCAACGACGTGGCAGGAGACGGCACCACCACGGCAACCGTCCTGGCACAGGCTATGGTCAACGCCGGCATCAAGAACCTGGCGGCTGGCGCAAATCCGATCATCCTGAGAAAGGGCATGAAGAAAGCCACCGAGTGCGCCGTGGAAGCCATCTCCAAGATGAGCCAGAAAGTAAACGGCAAGGAGCACATCGCAAGGGTTGCCGCCATCTCCGCAGGGGATGAGGAAGTGGGACAGCTGGTTGCGGATGCCATGGAGAAAGTCAGCGGAGACGGCGTCATCACCATCGAAGAGTCCAAGACCATGCAGACCGAGCTTGACCTGGTAGAGGGCATGCAGTTTGACAGAGGCTATATTTCCGCTTACATGGCTACGGACATGGACAAGATGGAGGCCACTTTAGAGAATCCCTGCATCCTGATCACGGACAAGAAGATTTCCAATATTCAGGAGATCCTGCCCATTCTGGAGCAGATCGTGCAGTCCGGCGCAAAGCTTTTAATCATCGCCGAGGACGTGGAGGGCGAGGCTCTGACCACCCTGATCGTGAACAAGCTGCGCGGCACTTTCAATGTAGTGGCTGTGAAAGCACCCGGCTACGGCGACAGGAGAAAAGACATGCTGCAGGATATCGCAATCCTTACCGGCGGCACCGTCATCAGCTCCGATTTGGGGTATGAACTGAAAGACGCCACCATGGATATGCTGGGCCATGCCAAGTCCGTAAAGGTTCAGAAAGAGAACACGGTTATCGTGGACGGCGAGGGCGAGAAAGACGAGATTCAGGCCCGCATCGGACAGATCAGGAAGCAGATCGAGGAGACCACTTCCGACTTCGACAGAGAGAAGCTTCAGGAGAGACTGGCCAAGCTGGCAGGCGGCGTTGCCGTTATCCGCGTAGGCGCCGCTACCGAGACCGAGATGAAAGAGGCTAAGCTTCGCATGGAGGATGCTCTGGCAGCCACAAGGGCAGCCGTGGAGGAGGGCATCATCTGCGGCGGCGGTTCCGCATATATCCATGCGGCCAAGGAAGTCTCCAAGCTGGCCGAAACCATGGAGGGCGACGAGAAGACAGGTGCAGGTATTGTCCTGAAAGCCCTGGAGTCTCCTCTGTACCATATCGCTGCCAACGCAGGGCTTGAGGGCAGCGTCATCATCAACAAGGTGAGAGAGTCCGAGGCAGGTGTAGGCTTTGACGTGCTGAAAGAGGAGTATGTGGACATGGTGAAGGCAGGCATCCTGGATCCCGCAAAGGTGACCAGAAGCGCCCTGCAGAACGCTACCAGCGTGGCGAGCACTTTGCTGACCACCGAGAGCGTCGTGGCCAACATCAAGGAAGAGACACCCGCAATGCCCGCAGGCGCAGGCGGAATGGGCGGCATGATGTAATTGCGAAAAGGACGGGTGTCGGACAGGAAATAATGTGACACGGATATGCTGCAAAGGAGTCGAAGCGAAGACAGACAAACAGTCTGTCGGAGCGGCGGCTCCTTTTTGCCTTTCATATTCTTTCCTGCGGTTGTGTCCGAGGGGATTGCCTTTTTTCCGGACAGGGGTATAATAGGAATGAAACCGGGCGGTAAGGCCGCGCAGAAACTTTTTAGACGGAGGGTGAAGAAAATGAACAGATTTGAGTATGTGGTAGTGTCCATTGACGGAGACTATGCCAATCTGAAACGCACGGATACAGAGTCCGACGAGCTGAAGCTGGTGGCCAGGGCGCTGCTGCCGCCGGAGATCACGGAGGGGACGAGACTTCTCTACGAGTGGATGAGCTACAGCATCCTGTGAGGTCCGGAAGCTGTTTTCTTAGCCCTGAAAATTTACCTCTTATACAGGATGTATTTACAGATTTCGGATTTCCGGTATACTGAATACAGACATTGTTTCGGCAAACGGTTTGCGGCAGTGTAGAAAAGGAAACGGCATGAAAGTAAAAATCGAAATCGAAGAGGGACTTGCGGAAGAGGAAGTGACCATCCGCTGTCCGGGGCTGAACGACACTGTCATAGCCCTGCAAAATTATATAAGCATGAAAGGCAGGGGGAAGAGATGCCTTTCCTTAAAGAGCGGCGAGACCGAGTTCTTTGTGCCCATAGAGGAGATTTATTTTTTCGAGACCGAGGGGCGTGACATTCGGGCCCACACGGCAGACAAAATCTTCGTCTGCAGTTACAAGCTTTACGAGCTGGAGGAGCTGCTGCCGGGAAGCTTTATGCGGATATCCAAGTCAACCGTCGCCAATTTGGATTTCGTCTATTCTATCACCAGGAACCTGACTGCCTCCAGCGTCATGGAATTTACGGGGACCAGGAAGAAAGTAATGGTTTCAAGGGCCTATTTCAAGGCGGTGACGGAACGGGTGAAAGAAAGGAAACTGGGATCGAGACGCTCAGACGTCTGAAATGATGCGGAAAAGGGGTAAGAACGGATGAAGAATAAAAATATGTTTACGGGTATCCTGCTTTTGGCGGGAGCGGCCGCGCTGCTTCTGAGCAGATTGGGATATTTGGGAGGCGTCAGCTTCTGGACGATTGTATTCAACATCGGCCTGCTGGCTTTCCTGACCAAAGGCGTCGCAAGGAGAAAATTTGAACTGATCCTGTTCTCTTTGGCAGGGCTGATTATCGTGAACGACGAGCTGCTGGGATTGGAGGCCATCACGCCCTGGCCTGTGCTGGTGGCGGCTGTGCTGGGGAATATCGGATTGAAAATACTGTTTCCCAATTTCGGCAGAAAGCGGATCCGCCGGCTGGGAGACGGGGGAAACGCACAGAAAGGGGGAGAACTGGAATATGGCCGCAGCGGGGACGCAGTCTTCTATGAGAACGCATTCGGAGACGTCACGAAGTACCTCTCCGGAGTCGTGGGCAGGGTGGATGCAGAGAACAGATTTGGATCCATGCAGATCTATTTTACAGAGACTTTGCTGAAAGACCATAGGGCTGTGGTAAATGTGGATACCTCTTTCGGCAGCATGGTGATATACGTGCCCGGTGTATGGAAAGTGGTGCTGGATGTGCAGACGGCCTTTGGAAGCGCGGACGAAAAGGGAAACGGCAATCCTTTCGGCGAGGATGTGCTCTACATTGGGGGGGAAGTGAATTTCGGCAGCCTGGAAGTGGTGTATGTGGGAGAGGAAGAATGTGCGGGGAGCGAGGCATTTGAGGGACAGGAAAGACAAAATCCGGACGATATATGAAAAATATTTACAAAAATTTAAGAAAACTATTGACAATTCGTATATTTAGGTCTAAAGTAGACTTGTAAATGATGACAATTAAGGTAAGAGTGGCTCGCAAGCCACTCTTACTTGCATGTTGGAGGAGTTTTGCGGCAGACCGGGGGAGCGGCGTATGGGGGACGCATGCCGCAGGAATTTGACGGAGGAGTGGAATGTCACGCAGAGAAGATTACGAGACCAGGACGCAGGCGCTGCTGGAGCCTATCGCAGAGGAATTCGGTGTGTCCGTCTATGACGTGGAATATGTGAAAGAGGGCGCGGATTATCATCTGTGCGCCTATATCGACAAGCCGGACGGGGTGAATATTCAGGACTGTGAGAACGTGAGCCGGGCTTTGTCGGACGCTTTGGACAGGGAGGATTTTATCGCGGATGCCTATGTGCTGGAAGTCAGCAGCCCGGGTCTGGGCCGGGCCCTGAAGAAAGATAAGCATCTGCAGGCCTCTGTCGGCGAGAATGTGGATGTCAAGCTTTTTAAGCCTATCGATAAATGCAGGGAGTTCTCAGGCGTGCTGGACCGCTTTGACGAGGACAGCATCACGATACTGGACGGAGAGACTGTGAGGACTTTCAAGCGCACTGACGTGGCGCTGGTCCGCCTGACAATAGATTTTTGAGAGAAAAGGAAGAGGATTGGCAAACAGCCGGAATGGAGGAAATGATGAACAAGGAATTGATGGAGGCTCTTGATATTTTGGAAAGGGAAAAGGAAATCAGCAAGGAGACCTTATTCGAGGCCATCGAAAACTCGCTGCTCACCGCCTGCAAGAATCACTTTGGCAAGGCGGACAACATGCATGTGGAGATTGACCGCGAGACCTGTGATTTCCTGGTGTATGCGGAGAAAGAGGTCATGCCGGCCGCAGAGGACGTGGAAGACCCGGTTCTGCAGATTTCCCTGGAAGATGCAAGAGAGATTTCCTCCATGGCCCGGGTGGGCGATATGATTCATGTGGAGATCAGATCCAAGGAATTCGGACGCATCGCTACCCAGAACGCCAAGAACGTCATTCTGCAGAAAATACGCGAGGAAGAGAGAAGCGTCGTCTATAATCAGTACTATGAGAAAGAAAAGGATGTAGTCACGGGTGTGGTGCAGCGGTATCTGGGAAGAAATATCAGCATCAACCTGGGCAAGGCCGATGCCATGCTCAGCGAGAGCGAGCAGGTGAAAGGCGAGATGTTCAGGCCTACGGAGCGCATCAAGGTCTACATCCTGGAGGTGAAGAACACACCCAAGGGTCCCCGCATCAACGTGAGCCGTACCCATCCGGAGCTGGTGAAGCGTCTGTTCGAGTCCGAGGTGACGGAGATCAAGGACGGAACCGTGGAGATCAAGAGCATAGCCAGAGAGGCGGGCAGCCGGACCAAGATCGCAGTGTGGAGCCACAATCCCAATGTGGATCCCGTGGGAGCCTGCGTGGGCATGAACGGCGCCAGGGTGAACGCCATTGTGGATGAGCTTCGGGGAGAGAAGATAGACATTGTGAACTGGGACGAGAATCCGGGCAATCTGATCCAGAACGCCCTGTCTCCGGCGAAGATCGTGGCGGTGTTCGCAGACCCGGACGATAAGACGGCCAAGGTGGTAGTGCCGGATTATCAGCTGTCACTGGCCATCGGCAAGGAGGGGCAGAACGCCAGACTCGCGGCCAGGCTGACAGGGTACAAGATCGACATCAAGTCAGAGACCCAGGCCAAGGACGCTCCGGGCTTTCGGTACGAGGATTACCTGGAGGAGGACTACGGCGAGTATGAGGAGTATGAGGGCTATGAGGAGGAGAATCCGGAGGCTTCGTATGAATACGCCCAGGAGGACGAGGATGCGGCCGATGCCCAGGAGTATGAAGAATACGAGGAATACGCGCAGGACGGCGGCGTGACCCCGGAAGAGGAAAACGGCCAGGACGGGGAGCCGGAGAGCTTCGCCGAAACCGGGGAGTATGAGGAGTAAAAAACTTTATGGCAAAAAAAGTTCCTTTGAGGCAGTGCGTGGGCTGCGGCGAGATGAAAGGGAAGCGGGACATGATGAGAGTCCTGAAGACAGCCGAAAATGAGATATGTCTGGACACTACAGGCAAGAAGAACGGAAGAGGCGCATATGTTTGTAAGAGCAGGGAATGTCTGCTCAAAGCCAGAAAGAATAAAGGTCTGGAGCGCTCCTTCAAAATGAGTATTCCGAGTGAAGTATATGATACTTTAGAGGGGGAGTTTGAAAAGCTTGAAGCAGAATAGGGTTTTATCGCTTTTGGGAATCGCCATGAAGGGACGTAATCTGGTCAGCGGCGAATTTCAGACAGTGGATGCAATCAGAAATGGCTCCGCCATGCTGGTAATCGTTGCGGAGGATGCGTCGGGCAATACCAGGAAGCTGTTTACCGATAAATGTTCTTATTACAAAGTCCCTCTGGAAATCTTTGGGACCAAGGAGGAATTGGGTAAGGCTATCGGAAAGGACTTCAGGTCTTCGCTTGGCGTGTGCGATGCGGGATTAGCGGATGTGATAAGCAGACAACTGAAAGAGAGAGAAAGGGCCGATTGAGGCGGAAATGGAGGGAAGCATGGCGAAAATAAAAGTACATGAGCTTGCAAAGGAATTAGAGGTGCAAAGCAAAGATATATTGAGCTTTCTGCAGGGAAAGGGAATAGAAGCGAAAGCCGCTCAGAGCTCTATCGATGAAGAGGCCTCACAGCTGGTGCGCAGCGCGCTTTCAAAGGAGACAAAGAGCGGCACTAAGGCGGAAACGCCTAAAAAGAAAGAAACGGCAAAGGAAGAGACGGCAGGAATGGTAAAAGAAGAAACGGCCAAAACTCCTGAGAAGGAGACGGTGAAGCCCGCTGCAAAGGCGGCAGATGCGCAGGCCAACGGCGCACCCAAAAAGAAGAAGACAATTATCGTTGTGAACAACCCTCAGAATTCCAGAATGCAGGGGCAGAGACCCGCGCAGGGACAGGGCGGAACCAATGCCAAACGCCAGAACGGCCAGGGGAATCAGAATGGTCAGGGCAGGTCCCAGGGCGGCCGGGGAAATGACCGCAGGCCTCAGGCACAGGCGCCGGTGCGTCCGATCAAGCCGCTTACGCCGCCTTCGCCTACGCCTTCCGTACAGATGGTGCCTCCGAAGCCGCCGCAGCCCAAGGCGCGCCCGGACCAGGCCGCAGGCCGCAAGGCACAGATGCCGGTGCGGGAAGCTGCCGAGCAGAAAGCGCAGGTCCAGAAGCCCGCGGCGGTAATCGAGCGTCCTCAGAATGAGGCGGTCCAGAACGAGCGTCCCCAGGCTGACAGGGTTCAGAGTGAAAGAGCGCAGCAGGCGGGGAGGCATCAGGAGGAACGTCCTCAAAATGACAGGGCCCAAAACGAGAGACCCCAGAATGACAGACCCTTTGGCGATCGTCCTCAGGGCGAGAGGCGGCAGGGAGATCGTCCCCAGGGCGGCAGACCTCAGGGTGAGAGACCCCAGGGAGAGCGCGGCCAGGGCGGAAGATTCCAGAACGCCGGAAACGGCCAGGACAGGCCGAACAGAGACGGACGCTTCCAGAGCGGCAGAGGTCAGGACGGACAGTCCCAGGATAACCGCGGCCGGGACGGGCGCGGATACAGAGACGGCCAAGGCGGCAGAGGCGCCGCACAGGGCGGCCAGGGAAGAGGAGAGAGAGGGCAGTTCCAGTCCAGAGGAGGAAGCGGCCAAAATGGCAGACCACAGGGAGACAGACAGAATGGATTTCAGCGAGGTGGCAGGCCTGGCGCTGGCGGCGGTATGGGCGATCGCCGTGGCCCGGGAGCTGGTCCGGGCGGCAACCGCAATTTCAACGGTAGTCCGCGCGACGGCCGCGGCTCTGGAGGACAGGGAGCTGGATTCAGAGATAATAAACCTAAGAGCTTTGCGGGAGAAGCTCCCGGCAAGGATATGGAGAAGAAGCGCGAGGAAGAAAAGCGGCGCGCCAACAGCCAGGAGAAAGGCAAACGCTCCAAAAAAGACCATATCTATGAAGAGGATGAGTCGTTAAAGAACAAGCCCGGCAGATTTATCAGGCCGGAAAAGAAGAAAGACGAAGCGGCGGAAGAAGTCATCAAGGTAATCACTCTGCCGGAGACAATCACCATCAAGGAATTTGCCGAGAAGATGAAGCTGCAGCCTGCGGCAATCGTGAAAAAGCTGTTCCTGGAAGGCAAGATCGTGACGGTGAACCAGGAGATCACCTACGAGGAAGCAGAGAACATTGCCATGGATTACGAGATTCTCTGCGAGCGGGAGGTCAAGGTAGACGTCATCGAGGAGCTGTTAAAGGAGGACGAGGAGGACGAGGCCGCCTTAAAGGAGAGACCGCCCGTCATCTGTGTCATGGGTCATGTAGACCACGGCAAGACTTCCCTCTTGGACACCATCCGCAAGACTCATGTCATCGACAAAGAGGCGGGTGGTATCACACAGCACATTGGTGCGTATACTGTAAATGTGGACGGGCGCAGCATTACCTTTTTGGATACGCCCGGACATGAGGCATTCACTGCCATGCGTATGCGTGGCGCAAATGCCACGGACATCGCAATACTTGTAGTGGCTGCGGACGACGGCGTGATGCCTCAGACAGTGGAGGCTATCAGCCACGCGAAAGCCGCCGGCATTGAAATCATTGTGGCCGTAAACAAGATTGATAAGCCCTCTGCGAATCTTGAGCGTGTCAAGCAGGAGCTGACGGAATACGAACTGATCGCAACGGACTGGGGCGGCAATACGGAGTTCGTCCCCGTGTCGGCAAAGACTGGAGAGGGCATACAGGAGCTGCTGGAGACCATTCTGCTGACGGCGGATATCATGGAGTTAAAGGCCAATCCGGTCAGACGGGCCAGAGGTCTGGTCATCGAGGCTGAGCTGGATAAGGGCAGAGGTCCCGTGGCCACGATTCTGGTGCAGAAAGGCACGCTGCATGTGGGAGACTTCGTCTCCGCAGGCGCCTGCTTCGGCAAGGTCAGAGCCATGATTGACGACAAGGGCAGAAGAGTGAAAGAGGCAACTCCCTCCATGCCTGTGGAAATCCTGGGACTGTCCGATGTTCCCAGCGCGGGCGAGGTGTTCCTGGCCCATGAAAATGATAAGACGGCTAAGTCTTATGCAGAGACCTATCTGGCGCAGAACAAGGAGAAGAAGCTGGAGGAGACCAGGGCGAAGATGTCCCTGGACGATCTGTTCTCCCAGATTAAGGAGGGCAATCTCAAAGAACTGAACCTGATCGTGAAAGCGGATGTGCAGGGCAGCGTGGAGGCTGTGCGCCAGTCCCTGTTAAAACTGTCCAACGATGAGGTGGTAGTCAAGTGTATCCACGGCGGCGTGGGCGCCATCAATGAGTCCGATGTGACTCTGGCCAGCGCATCCAATGCTATCATCATCGGCTTCAATGTAAGGCCGGACAGCACTGCCAAGGCCACGGCGGAGCGCGAGGGCGTGGACGTAAGACTTTACAAGGTCATTTATAAGGCCATTGAGGACGTGGAAGCCGCCATGAAGGGTATGCTGGATCCTGTCTTCGAGGAAAAGGTGATTGGCCATGCTCAGATCAGACAGATCTTCAAGGCTTCCCAGGTGGGTAATATCGCCGGCTCCTATGTGACGGACGGTATCTTCCAGAGAGGCTGCAAGATCCGCATCACCCGGGAGGGAGAGCAGATCTATGAGGGCGGTCTGGCTTCGCTGAAGCGTTTCAAGGACGATGTGAAAGAAGTGAAAGAGGGCTTTGAGTGCGGACTTGTGTTCGACGGCTTCGACCAGATTCAGGAGATGGACGTGGTAGAGGCTTATATCATGGTGGAAGTGCCCCGCTGACACACTGAGGGGTTTCATTCGGGCGGGGGAGCACCCTGCCTGAGCGGAACCGGGCCTCGGCGGGATAGAAAGCATTGAGGGCCGGGGCGCAGTTTTGCACGGAGCCGTCCGGATTTGGAAAGGGTTTGTATGAGAAAGAACAGTGTAAAAAATACCCGTATCAATGGGGAGGTGCAGCGCGTGCTGGCGGAGACCATCCGGGGAGAGATTAAGGATCCCAGGATCAGCCCGTGGACAAGCGTGGTGGCCGTGGAGGTGGCTCCGGACTTAAAGAGCTGCAAGGCATGGATCAGCGTGCTGGGGAATGAGGAGGCAAGGAAAGAGACTCTGGAGGGCCTAAGGAGCGCAGTGGGCTTTATGCGCAACAGGCTGGCCCGGGAGATCAATCTGCGCAACACGCCGGAGATTACCTTTATCATGGATCAGTCAATTGAATATGGGGTGAATATGTCGCGCAGAATCGACGAGGTCATCGCACAGGATGACGAGAGTGCGAAGAACCGCGTGGACGAAGAAGAACCCGAGAGGGACTCGGACTTTCAGAGCGGCGTAAACCCGGACGAAAAGGAATGAGGATATATGAGTTTTGATTTGTTGGAAGAATGCGGAGAGGCGAAGCGGATCGGCATAGCGGGACATGTCAGGCCGGACGGCGACTGTGTGGGCGCGTGCCTGGGATTATGGCAGTATCTGGTGAAATGCCTGCCCGGGACGGAGACGAAAGTGTTCCTGGAGAAGCCGGCGGATATTTTCAACGGCATCAAGGGGGTCGGAGAGATTTGCTCCGACTTTCCCGAGGAGCCTCCTTTTGACGTGTTTTTCGTGCTTGACACCTCCACGGACAGGCTGGGAGGTGCAGAAAAGTATTTTAAGGCTGCCGGCAAGACCGTCAACATAGACCACCATGTGAGCAACGCGGGCGGAGGACAGGTAAATATCATCAGGCCCGACATGGGCTCTACCTGCGAAATGATATATGATCTGCTGGACACGCAGCGTCTGGACAGGGACATGGCTATGGCTCTGTATGTGGGCATTATCCATGACACGGGCGTGTTCCAGTATTCCAATACCACGCCGGAGACGCTTGAAAAAGGCGCGAAGCTGATCGGTTACGGCTTTGACTTTCCGAACCTGATATTGGAAACCTTTTATCAGAAGACTTATGTGCAGGCGCAGGTCATGGGCAGAGCCCTGATGGAGAGCATCCGGTTCCTGGGAGGCTGCTGCATCGTAAGCTCCATTGACAGGAAGACCATGGACTTCTACAATGTGGAGCCAAAGGATCTGGACGGCATCGTAAACCAGCTGCGCAATATCCGGGGGATAGACTGCGCCATCTTTATGTATGAGACAGGAGTGCTGGAATATAAAGTGAGCATGCGCTCCAGCGAGAAAGTCAACGTGGCTCAGGTGGCGGCTTATTTCGGAGGCGGAGGCCACGCAAAGGCCGCGGGCTGCAACATGACAGGGACATTCCACGATTGTGTCAACAATCTCTCCCTACATATCGAAAACGAACTGAAGAAGTGGGAAACGGAGCATGATGAACGGAATAATAGTCATTGATAAGGAAACCGGATTCACTTCCCATGACGTTGTGGCGAAAATGCGGGGAATCTGCGGACAGAGAAAGATCGGCCATACGGGTACGCTGGACCCGCTGGCCACGGGGGTGCTCCCGGTGTGTCTGGGAAGCGCCACAAAGCTCTGCGACATGCTGGCCGAGCGGGACAAGGAATATGTGGCCGAACTGCTGCTGGGCGTGGAGACGGATACCCAGGACGTGACGGGAAAGAGGCTGGCGCAGTCCTGCGTGGAGGTAACTCCAAGTCAGGTCAGGGATGCGGCAGCCTCCTTTGTGGGGGAATACTGGCAGGTGCCGCCCATGTATTCCGCGCTGAAAGTGGACGGCAAAAAGCTTTATGAGCTGGCCCGGGCCGGAAAAGAGGTGGAGCGGAAAGCCCGCCTTGTGACGATATATGAGCTGGAGCTGCTGGAATACAGGCTGCCTGTGGTGAAAATGCGGGTGGCCTGTTCCAAGGGAACCTATATCAGGACTCTTTGCGCGGACATGGGCGCGAAGCTGGGCTGCGGCGGTACCATGCAGAGTCTGCGGCGGACGAGAGTGGGAGGGTTTTCCCTGGAGGATGCCTGTACCCTGGGGCAGCTCCAGCAGTGGAAAGATGAGGGCAGGATGGGGCGGGCAGGTGTAGGCCAAGCAGACATGATTCAGGCAAGCCCGGGTCAGGCAAGTGTGCTCCATGTTTTGCGTCCCGTGGACAGCGTGTTCACGGACTGCCCGTCCCTGCGCGTGCAGGAGGATGCCTGCAGGCTGCTGGACAATGGCAATGCCATTGCGCCGGAGCAGACCGTGGAGAGGGAACAATACGCACCGGACAGATGGGTCCGGATGTACAGGCCGAACGGCAGCTTTGCGGGCATCTATGCCTATGACACAGCCAGGAAATGGTACAGGCCGGTAAAAATGTTTTTGGAGAAAGAGTGACATTTAAGTGGAAATCATTGCTGGGACGACAGAAATTCAATTAGGACAGGAGACGGCTGTGGCCATTGGAAAATTTGACGGCATACACATCGGCCACAGGCGGCTTTTGGAGGAAATCCTGAGCCGAAGAGACAGTCTGAAGACATGCGTGTTTACCTTTGATCCGCCGCCGGCGGTTCTTTTTGGCTGCCCGGACACGAGGACACTGACCACAAGGGAGGAAAAGAGGCTTTTATTCGGGCGGATGGGCGTGGACATTCTGATCGAGTTCCCTATGAACCATGAGACCGCCGCCACGGCTCCGGAGGCCTTTGCCAGGGATATTCTGGCAGAGCAGATGCAGGCGCGCTTCCTGGTTGCGGGGACGGATCTGTCCTTTGGGGCAAAGGGGGCCGGGAACGCGGCGCTTTTGCGCAGACTTGGGCCCGAACTGGGGTTTGAGGTGAAGACCATCGACAAGATCCGCGTGGAAGGAGAGGAAGTGAGCTCCACACTGGTGCGTGAAAAGGTGGAGGCAGGAAAGATGGAAGCGGTGAAGCGCCTGCTGGGCATGCCCTACCTCATCGCCGGAGAGGTGGTCAGGGGAAAGCAGATCGGACGGACACTGGGATTCCCTACGGTGAACGTACTGCCTGGGGAGGATAAGCTATTGCCGCCAAACGGGGTCTATTTTTCTCAGGTGCGCTATGGGGAGAAGCTGTACCGGGCCATCAGCAATGTGGGCTATAAGCCTACGGTTGCCGACACAAAGGTCATGGGTGTGGAGTCCTATCTGTACGACTTTGCGGGAGATCTCTACGGTAAGCATGTGGAGATCTATCTTCACGCGTTCAGGAGGCCGGAGCGGCGCTTTGAGAATGTGGAGGCTTTGAGGGAACAGCTCCGGGAGGACATTGCCGTGGGGGCGGCGTACTGTCCTTAGGGCATATTTCTTAAAAATATCTTAAAAATATCGTCAAAATCTATTGTAAGTTTTTGGTTTTTCCCGTAGAATGGTAGGGCATGCGGTTTTAAGCTGCAATCTATACGATTCGGGAGAAAAGAAATGAGCGCAAGTATTATATTATCCATGGCAGGCGGTCTGGGGCTTTTTCTGTTCGGTATGCGCGTGATGAGCGATTCCATAGAAAAAGTCGCCGGAGCCAGGCTTCGACGTATTCTTGAAATCTTTACCACCAACCGCTTCACGGGTATGGTGGTGGGCGTCATATTCACCGCCATCATCCAGTCCTCCTCGGCATGTACCGCCATGGTGGTCAGCTTCGTCAATGCGGGCCTGATGAATCTCTATCAGGCGGCAGGCGTTATCTTCGGTGCCAACATCGGTACCACGGTCACTTCCCAGCTGGTCTCTTTCAATCTGTCGGCATATGCCCCGGTGTTTCTGCTGGCGGGCGTTTTAGTGGCCATGTTCTGCAAGAATGAAAAGGTGAAGAAGCTGGCGGATGTGATCATCGGCTTCGGCATACTGTTTTTAGGGCTCAGCACCATGTCCGCGGCCATGGCCGGCATGAAAGAGGAGCCCCGGGTGGTGAATCTGATCGGATCGCTGCGCAATCCCGTGATGGCCACGTTTGTGGGACTGGCCCTGACCACCATCATCCAGAGCTCTTCCGTTACGGTCAGCATTGTGCTGCTCCTGGCCAATCAGGATCTGCTGTCCCTTTCCATAGCCCTTTACATTATTTTGGGCTGCAACATCGGCGCCTGCGCAACCGCGCTGCTGGCATCCCTCTCGGGTAAAAAGGACGCCAAGCGCGCCGCGCTGATCCACTTCTGGTTCAATGTGATCGGCACGGTAGTTCTGTACGTCATTCTGTTCGTGGCAGAGGAAGCCGTGATGAAGCTGATCTGGGCCATATCCTCGGACAACGGACGGTTCGTCGCAAACGCACATACCATGATCAAGATCTTCCAGGTCATCATGCTGTTCCCGTTCTCCAAGTGGATCGTGAAGCTGTCCTGTCTGTGCGTGCCCGGAGAGGACAAAAAGGTCAATTACCGTGAGAGCTATCAGCTCAAGTACATAGGAGACAAGGTTGTCTTTAATCCGGCCACCGCAGTGGTGGAGGTCATCAAGGAACTGGACCGCATGGCTTCCCTGGCCAGCGAGAATCTGACCCGGGCCATGAACGCTTTGATTACTTTGGATGAAGAGGACATCAAAGAAGTCTATGAGGTGGAGAAGAATATCAACTTCCTGAATCATGCCATCACGGATTACCTGGTGAAAATTAACCAGACCACTCTGCCCATTGAGGATTTGAAGAGTCTGGGCGCCATATTTCATGTGGTGAACGACATCGAGAGGATAGGAGACCATGCGGAGAATGTGGCGGACGCGGCCAGACAGCGCAGGGAGACCGGAATCTCGATCAGCAAGGAGGCCCAGAGAGAACTGGGAGAGCTGCTGGACATGGTAATCAAGCTGATCCGGTATGCCGTCGATATGTTCGCCAGAAGCGACGAGAGCCATATGCAGGAGGTCATAGCCCTGGAGGACAGTGTGGACCGCAAGGAGAAAGAGATGCAGCAGGCCCATGTACAGCGCCTTACCAGGGGAGAGTGCACGCCGGAGGCAGGCATGCTTTTCTCGGATATCGCGTCGGGTTTAGAGCGGGTGGCGGATCACGCAACGAACATAGCCTTTGCGGTCATCGCGGCGGAGCGGGATACGGAGGAAATGTAAGAAAGTTGTAATTTTTTTAAATATGATTTAAAATATTCTTAAAAAACAGTTGACAGACAGGGGGGCTGCCTGTATAATCTCTTTTAGATGTAACAAATTCGTAATAATTTTGTCAAACATTTAATAATAGAAATTGGCGTTTCTATGATAGGAGAGAAGTACATGAGATATTTAAAGAACAGGAAAATTGCAGCAGCTTCCGCCGGTCTGATACTCTGTCTGGCATTGCAGCCTCTGCCGGCGTATGCCGCGGAGAATGACGGCGACCTGCTGGCGGCAGGCGTCACCTCGGTGCTGGGCGCAAGCCGCTCCACAGAGGAATATATAGAGCTGGCCCAGCAGGCCCAGGGAGCCTCCTGGGGATATACCAATATCGGGATCTCCAACGTGACGGACGAGCTTCTGAATGTCCGCGAGACCCCGTCTCTGGACGGGAAGCTTGTGGGGAAGATGGCTAAGGGCGCGGCATGCGAGGTGCTGGACACCGCGGACGGCTGGGCGCATATCCAGTCCGGCGAGGTGGAGGGATATGTGAGCCTGGACTACCTGCTGGTGGGGCCGGATGCGAAGCTAAAGGCCAATGAACTGGTACGCACGGTGGCCGTGGCGAATACGGACGGACTGAACGTGCGGGAGAATCCGAATACCGAGAGCCCTGTGGTGACGCAGATCCGGAAAGGCGAGGAGCTGGAGTACTTAGAGACATTGGACGGCTGGGTCAAGGTGGCCGTGGACAGCGACGAGGTGTATGTCTCTTCCGAATTTGTGGACGTGGTGACGAAGCTTGACACCGCCATCACCATGACGGAGCTTCTCTACGGCACCGGCGTGTCCGATGTGCGCGTGGACCTGACCGAGTACGCGAAGCAGTTCCTGGGGAACCCGTATGTATGGGGAGGCACCAGCCTGACCCACGGGGCGGACTGTTCCGGATTCGTGCTGAGTATATTTGCGAAGTACGGTATTTCCATGCCCCGCGTGGCGTCTGCCCAGGCCGGTGTAGGCACATCGATCTCCGCAGATCAGCTGCAGCCCGGGGACCTGATCTTCTACGGGGGCGGAGGCGGAATCAACCATGTGGCGATCTATATCGGAGGCGGCCAGGTGATACATGCCAGCACCGAGCGCACAGGTATCAAGATAAGCAACTACAACTACCGCACCCCGGTGAAGTATGTGAGTGTCCTCCAGGATTGAGGCGGAGAAAAGCAGGGCAGCACAGATTTTCAAATTATCGCTTTACAATCTTTCGGGGATATGCTATGATAACGGATGTGAAAGACGAGACATTGATGTCCGTCGCAGCCGACGCTCGGATGAGGGACACTCCGGCCCGGTCTTAGTGTCAGGCGGTTCAGTGATTAGGAGGAGAGAGAAATGATTTCTAAGGAAAAAAAGACAGCGATCATGAATGACTATGCCAGGACGCCCGGGGACACCGGCTCGCCCGAGGTACAGGTAGCGGTTCTGACAGCGAGGATTCAGGAGCTCACGGAGCATCTGAAAGTGAATCCCAAGGATCATCATTCCCGCCGCGGCATGCTGAAGATGGTAGGCCAGAGGCGCGGTCTGCTGGAGTACCTCAAAAAGAAAGATATCGGGAGATATCGCGCTCTGATTGAGAGACTTGGCTTAAGAAAATAAGGAATCACACAGAGAGCAGACTTGAGGCGCGGGAGCGGCTCAGGTCTGCTTATTCTTGACAACAGAAAGTTTGCGAAGCCGTGCTTTTTGTTGTACGGGATCATGGAAGCTACATGGCAACGGGGAACAGAAGAAAGTTCCGAGACCGCTGAAAAGGGTATGAACTCTGCTGGCTTTACATGCTTTTTTCAGTAGTTTCGGTGTCTTCTGTTCCTTATGAAGCGGCACGGGAGGAGTTCTCCTGCCGCCATAAACAGCCGCTGACGCGGCGGAATGGAGGAAAGTTTATGTACAAGACCTATGAAATGGAACTGGGCGGGCGCACCCTGAAAGTGGATATCGACCGCGTGGGCAAGCAGGCCAACGGATGTGCGTTCATGCACTATGGAGATACCGTAGTATTGTCCACGGCCACGGCGTCCGAGAAACCCAGGGAGGGAATCGATTTCTTCCCTTTGAGCGTGGAATTTGAGGAGAAGATGTACGCCGTGGGTAAGATTCCCGGCGGATTCAACAAGAGAGAGGGAAAGGCCAGCGAGAATGCCGTTCTGACCAGCCGTGTCATCGACAGGCCCATGCGCCCCCTGTTCCCCAAGGATTACCGCAACGACGTGACTTTGAACAATATGGTCATGAGCGTGGATCCCGCATGCCGCCCTGAGATCGTGGCCATGCTGGGCGCCGCTATCGCTACCTGTATTTCGGACATCCCCTTTGACGGCCCCTGCGCCATGACCCAGATGGGACTGGTGGACGGTGAATTTGTAGTCAATCCCTCCCAGGAGCAGTGGAAGAACGGCGATCTGAACCTGACCGTGGCCTCCACCAAAGAGAAAGTCATCATGATCGAGGCAGGCGCCAACGAGGTGCCGGAGGACAGGATGATCGAGGCCATCTACAAGGCCCACGAGATCAACCAGACCATCATTGCGTTCATTGACAAAATCGTGGCAGAGTGCGGCAAGCCCAAGCACGAGTACACCAGCTGCGCCATCCCGGAGGAGATGTTCGAGGAGATTAAGAGGATCGTTCCTCCCGAGGAGATGGAAGTGGCGGTATTTACCGACGACAAGCAGACCAGAGAGGGAAATATCAGGACCATCACCGGGAAGCTGGAGGAGGCTTTCGCGGAGAGAGAGGAATGGCTTGCCATCCTGGGCGAGGCGGTATATCAATATGAGAAGAAAACCGTCCGCAAGATGATTTTAAAGGACCACAAGCGCCCTGACGGACGTGACATCACCCAGATTCGTCCCCTGGCTGCGGAGGTGGACATTATCCCCCGGGTACACGGCTCCGCCATGTTCACGAGAGGCCAGACCCAGATCTGCAATGTATGTACCTTAGCACCCCTGTCCGAGGCCCAGAGGATCGACGGCCTGGACGAGAACGAGGTCAGCAAGAGATATATGCACCATTACAATTTCCCGTCCTACTCCGTAGGGGAGACCAAACCCTCCCGCGGTCCCGGGAGACGTGAGATCGGACATGGCGCTCTGGCAGAGCGCGCATTGATTCCGGTGCTTCCCAGCGAAGAGGAGTTCCCCTACGCCATCCGCACCGTGTCCGAGACATTTGAGTCCAACGGCTCCACCTCCATGGCGTCCACCTGCGCGTCCTGCATGTCCCTGATGGCGGCGGGCGTGCCCATCCGGAAGATGGTGGCGGGTATTTCCTGCGGCCTTGTGACCGGGGAGACGGACGACGATTTCGTACTGCTCACGGACATTCAGGGCCTGGAGGACTTCTTCGGCGACATGGACTTCAAGGTCACCGGCACCACGGAGGGCATCACGGCCATCCAGATGGACATCAAGATCCACGGCCTCACCAGACCTATCGTGGAGGGGGCTATCGCCAGATGCCGGGAGGCCAGGCTGTTCATCATGGACAATTGCATGAA
This sequence comes from Lachnospiraceae bacterium, assembly GCA_022799755.1. Taxonomy (GTDB): domain Bacteria; phylum Bacillota; class Clostridia; order Lachnospirales; family Lachnospiraceae; genus Acetatifactor. The sequence goes on along the minus strand of JAAWOU010000013.1, from coordinate 30,021 downwards.
GCCGGCCATTGCCGTTCCCAGACCGGAGGTGGGTCCTTACGCGCCCAAGATTATCTCCATCCAGATCGATCCCGAGAAGATAGGGGACGTGGTGGGCCAGAGAGGAAAGACCATCAATGAGATCATCGCCCGCACAGGCGTCAAGATCGACATCACGGACGACGGCAATGTGTCCGTATGCGGCACGGACAAGGAAATGATGGACAAGGCCGTGGACATGGTGAAGATGATCGTGACGGATTTCGAGGAGGGCCAGATCTTCCAGGGCAAGGTAGTGAGCATCAAGGAGTTCGGCGCATTCTTAGAGTTTGCTCCGGGCAAGGAGGGAATGGTTCACATTTCCAAGATTGCCAGAGAGAGGATCAACCGTGTGGAGGATGTGCTGACTTTGGGAGATGTGGTGACGGTGGTCTGTCTCGGAAAGGACAAGATGGGCAGGATCAGCTTCTCCATGAAAGATGTGGCTCAGGAATTGAAGAGAAGATAAAAGGTTTAAAAGGGAGGCTGTCAAGGATGGCCTCCCTGTGCTGTATTCAGATTGAAAAACAGGAGGTTATTTTATGCTATCAAGAGAACTGGTAAAGGAAGCGCTGCGGCGCGCTCTTGCGACCGGCGCGGACTATGCGGAGGTATTTGCGGAGCACACCCTGAACAAGAACATCAACATCATCTCCGGCAAGACGGATAAAATCGGGGATGCGGTGATCGCCGGCGTGGGCATTCGGATCTTCAAGGGGACCAGATGTGTGTCGGGATCGGCATCCTCTCTGGCTCCGGAGGCGGTCTTGAGCTGTGCGACCAAAGTGGCGGATGCCCTGACGGGATCGGCCCTGATTCAGGACATCGTTCTGCGGGAGCGCCTGTTCGGCGACATTCATCCGGTGAGGGTGGTGCCGGGGGATGTGCAAAACGGGGAGAAGATTGCCTATCTGCGGGAGGCCTGTCTGGCGGCAAAGGACTACAGTGAGGAGATCAGCCAGGTCAGCGGCAATTACCTGGAAGTGGACCACAAGATCCTCATAGCCACCAGCGAGGGGCTGTTCTGCCAGGACAGACAGATCCGTACCAGGGTCACCGTCTCCTCCATCGCCAGCAAGGACGGGGAGAACCAGACAGGAAGCAAAAGCCACGGCGCCAGAAAAGGACTGGAGCTGTTCGAGGAATTTGATCCCAAAGTTATGGGCGAAGAGGCCTCCAAACAGGCAGTCACCATGCTGCATGCGGGATATATCCAGGCGGGCACCATGCCCGTGGCCATTGAGAACGGTTTCGGGGGCGTCATCTTCCACGAGGCCTGCGGACATTCCCTGGAGGCATCCGCGGTGGCTCTGGGACAGTCCCAGTTCGCCGGAAAGCTGGGCCAGCAGATCGCCAATACAAAGGTTACCGCCATTGACGACGGCACCATCCCCAACTCCTGGGGCTCCGTCAACATCGACGACGAGGGAACGCCCGCGCAGAGGAATGTGCTCATCGAAAACGGCATCCTGAAAACCTATATGATCGATAAGCTCAACGGACGCAGGATGGGCATGGCCTCCACCGGCAATTCCAGACGCCAGAGCTATACCTATGAGCCCACCTCCCGCATGACCAACACCTACATAGCGGCGGGAGAGGATGAAGACAAGGATATCATCGCCTCCATCGAATACGGCCTTTACGCCAAGAGCATGGGCGGCGGCTCGGTAAACCCTGTGACAGGGCAGTTTAACTTTGCCGTGGACGAGGGCTATGTGATCCGGGACGGCAAAATCTGCGAGCCTGTCCGCGGCGCCAGCCTCATCGGCAAGGGATCGGAGATACTGATGAATATTGACATGGTGGGAAAGAACGTGGAGAGGGCCCAGGGCATGTGCGGCGCTTCCTCCGGCAGCATTCCTACGGACGTAGGCCAGCCGCTGATTCGGGTTTCCTCCATCGTGGTAGGGGGACGATAGGGATTTCCCAGGGAATGGAATTTACAGGAATATATGCCGGTGAATGGCGGAATGAGAGGTTAAAATGACATATCAGGAATTTAAGGAAGCCGTGATCAGATATGCCGGGGAAAACGGGATCGCGGATTATGAGTTATATTACACGGAGAGCGAGTCTGCTACCGTAGAGATCTACCAGGAAGAAGTCAAAGGCTACAACACGGCGAACAGCATGGGCGTGTGCTTCCGCTGTGTCATAAACGGAAAGGCAGGCTATGCCTCCACGGAGAACCGCACGGACGAGGAGGCAAGGTCCCTGGTGCTCCGGGCATTGGACAATGCGGGCTCCATCGAGAGCGAGGAGAAAGCCTTTATCCATGAGAGAGGAGACCGGTACGCAGTGCTGGAAGACAGCAAGATAGCGCAGCCTACGGGCGCCGAGCTGACGGAGGCTGCTCTGGCGCTTCAGAGAGAGCTGTACGGGGCGGACGATAGAGTGGCCGACGGCACCCAGGCGTACATGGCCTACAGCGGTGAAAAGTACGCCCTCTATAATTCCAACGGCCTGGATCTGGAGGATAAGGTGGGCTGTTCCATCTGCTATGCCATCCCCCTGGTGGCGGACGGCGCGGAGATGTACAACAGCTTTGAAATGAAGTGGGGAGATCTGAAAGACTTTGACATAAAGGCCATCGCTGCGGACGCGGTGGAGGATGTGATATCCGGCATCGGAGCCGGCAGCGTGCCCAGCGGAAAGTACACCGTGGTCTTCTCCAACAAGACCATGGCTACGCTGCTGATGACCTATTTTTCCGTCTTCTCCGCGGAAGCGGCCCAGAAAGGGCTGTCATTGCTAAACGGAAAAGAGGGGGGAAAAAATCGCGGCCGACTTTATCACGATTGTGGACGATCCCATGTATCATGACAGCATGATAAAGAGGACCTTTGACGGAGAGGGCGTGGCTGCCTACGCAAAGAACGTGGTGGAGAACGGTGTCCTGACAACCATGCTTCACAATCTGAAGACAGCGGCCAAGGCGGGCGTGAAGTCCACCGGAAATGCCGGCAGACCCTCCTACGCATCCGTCATCGGCGTAAGCCCCTTTACCTTTTATATCCGGCCCGAAAACGGCGCCCAGGAGAAGACGAAAGAGAAAGTGCCGAAAGGTCTGCTGCAGAAAGCGGAGAGCGGCATATATGTGACCGAGGTGACAGGCCTCCACGCAGGTGCCAACGCAGTCACGGGAGATTTTTCCCTGTCCGCCAAGGGCTTTATGATCACTGAGGGAGAGAAAGGCGCCCCCGTCAAGAACTTTACGGTATCCGGCAATTTCTTTGATTTATTGAAGAATGTGGAGACTCTGGGAGACGACCTGGATTTTGTCCAGGGAAAGTTCGGCTCTCCCTCTGTGCTGATCCGCAATCTTGCCATTGCCGGGGAAGCGGACAAATAACTTCCGGGCTGTCCGGGACCACGGGAACCCGGGAATATTCAGAAATTGGAAAAGCGTGTGGCGGCAATTGCTGTCACGCGCTTTTTTTAAATTTTATTTATAGTTATTTAATTGTATTTCCTGCAAAAAAGTTTAAAATGTTACATAGTGAGCGGAGGATTGTCGGGGTCGGTTTGTGAGGAGGAAAAGGTATGAGAGAAAAGCTGCAGCGTTTTATGTGGGGGCGTTACGGGACGGACCGTTTCAATCAGTTTCTGATGTTTGTCGCCATTGTGTGCCTGCTGATCTCCTTTTTGGGAGGCGGAGTGTTCTATCTGCTGGCCACGGCAGTGATGGTATACGCGTACTTCAGGATGTTCTCCAGAAACGTAAGCAAGCGCTCCCTGGAGAATCAGTGGTATCTCAAGCGGGAGATGAAAGTCAGAAGCTTTTTCATCAGGAAAAAGAAAGAACTGGCACAGCGTAAAGACTACCATATCTATAAATGTCCCAACTGCAGGCAGAAGATCCGCGTGCCGAGGGGAAAGGGCAGGATTGCCATCACCTGCAGGAAATGCGGAAACGAGTTCGTCAAGAAGAGCTGAGAATAGATTCCGGGATGTCCGTGGAGGTCTGAGATGTTCGGATATATTACTGTAAACAAAGCTGAAATGAAGTTCAGGGAATTTGATGTGTATCAGTCTTATTACTGCGGCATCTGCCGGGAGCTGAAAAGGAAATACGGTGTCTGGGGACAGCTTTCTCTGAGCTATGACATGACTTTTCTGGCCGTTCTGCTGACAGGGCTCTATGAGCCGCAGACGCTTCGGGGAAGCTGCAAGTGCATCGTTCATCCCTTTGAAAATCATCCCACAAGGAATAATATCTTTACGGAGTACGCGGCGGACATGAACATTTTGTTTGCCCATTACAAATGCCGGGATGACTGGGAGGATGAGAAGAAATTCCTCAAGTACGCCTTTGGCAGACTGCTGGAGGCAAAGTCCGGGAAGCTTAAGGAGATTTACGCGGAGAAGATTCGGACCATAAATTTGCTGATGCAGAACTTTTCCGACGCGGAGAAAGACAACAGCGCGGATATCGACGTCCTGGCAGGCCTGTTCGGCAGGGTGATGGCGGAGATCATGGCGGCAAAGGAGGACGAGTGGGCCGAGAATCTGCGCAGGCTTGGATTTTTCCTGGGGAAGTTTATCTATCTGTGCGACGCTTACGAGGATGTGGAGGAGGATATCCGGAAAGGAACGCCGAATCCCCTGAAGCTTCGATATTCCAACGCCGATTTCGAGGAGGAGTGCAGGATGATCCTGACCATGATGATATCGGAGTGCTGCAAGGAATTTGAGAAGCTTCCGATTCTGGAGAATGTGGAAATTCTCCGGAACATTCTCTACTCCGGCGTCTGGGGCAGGTATGAGGCTGTCCGGGAGAGAAGACAGCAGAAACAGGCGAAAACGGCCCCAGCAGGTCCGGAATCGTGACGGACTCATTTTAAGGAGTGATGGGCGGGTATCTGTCCGGGAAACGAGGAAAACATGTACGATCCTTACAGTGTGTTAGGCATAAGCAGAAATGCTTCTGAGGAAGAGATAAAAAAAGCATATAAGGCCCTGAGCCGAAGATACCATCCCGATGCCAATGTGAACAACCCAAACAAGGCCCAGGCGGAGGAGAAGTTCAAGGAGATCCAGGCTGCTTACCAGCAGATTATGAAAGAGCGCACTTCAGGATACAGCGGCAGCTACGGCGGTTCCGGCTATGGAAGCGGGTACGGCAGGGGAGGCTCCGGGTCCTATGGAGGCTTCGGCGGGGCGAACGGCGGCCAGGGAGGCGCCTCTTTCTGGGGCTTCGGCGGGCCTTTCGGCGGCCAGGGGATGGACACGGGCTATGAGGAGAACAATTACATCCGTTCCGCGGGCAATTATATCCGAAACGGCTATTACAGGGAGGCCAGGACCACCCTGGACGGTATGAGCGAGAGGGAGAGAAGCGCCAGATGGTATTACTACAGCGCCATCGCCCATTCCGGGCTGGGCAACAATGTGGCGGCGCTGGAGCATGCAAAGCGAGCCCTGAGCCTGGAGCCGGACAATGGGGACTACCGCAGTCTGGTGAGGCAGTTCGAGAATGGCGGCAGCTGGTATGAGCAGCGGCAGGCCCAGTACGGCTATCCCACTTTCGGCGTAGGAAATCTCTGCGCCAGATGGGCCTGTACCTTTATGATGTGCAACATGTGCTGCTTTGGGGGAGGATGCTGCGGAGGCCACGGAATGTACTATTATTGAGGGACTGCTTTAAGAGAGTTTTATGGTACTTATAATTTCATACAATAGAATCTAAAGGTAGATTCTATTGTCAAAGTGCTATAATTTGTCTGTTCAAAGCTGTTGACAAATGAGGATCAGGGCTTTATCCTAAGATAAGGAACAGAACGTATGTTCTAAGGGGGGCGCGGCGATGAGGAGAGAACGGGCAGATATAAGGCTGTGGCAGAGAGGGAAAGCGTCTGCCGCAGCTTTTATGCGCTCATACCCTTACAGGCACCCGGGGCGCCGTAACTTTAACTATAAAAGTCCCTGCGCCATTGCGACTAAACTCCGGGACTTTGTTGCTGTGAGAGGCGAAGACGTGAACAATAACAGTTGCATGGGAGTTTATAAATAAATGACAGGAATCGCATGACATTTGGAAGAAATAGGGGTATACTTTCAGTAGGAAAAAATCAGAAAGGAGCTTCCGAAAATGTCATTTATTCCAAAACCACAGGAAATCTATAAGCATTTTAAGGGGAATCTGTATCAGGTGACGGCTGTTGCGGAGCATACCGAGACGGGAGAGCAGCTGGTGATCTATCAGGCGCTCTACGGAGATTTTAAAATCTATGCCAGACCGCTGCACATGTTCGTAAGCAGGACGGACAGGGAGAAATATCCCGATGTGCAGCAGGAGTTTCGCTTTGCGCTGCAGGGGCCGGAGGCCGCAAGGCAGCGGGCCGAGACCGAGCCGGAAGACGAAAGGGCTCCGGGGGACGCGGCGGGGCACGGTACGGCAGCGGCCGGCGCCGGGGACGCTGATCCGGCAGGGGCCGAGAGCTGCGGGAGTCCGGAAGTGACGGATGGGGCGGCCCTGTGCGGGGCGGAGGCGCAGCCTGCGGATGAGAGAGAGCTGGACCCGCTGGTGCTGGAATTTCTGGATTCCGACAGCTACGAGCAGCGTCTGAACATTCTGGCGGGACTCCACCACAGGATCACGGATGAGATGATTACCACCATGGCAATCGCCAGCGATATCGAGATCGACGACGGGGACATTGAGGAGCGGTATGAGGCGCTGAGGACCTGTCTGCTCACTTTGAACAGATACGAGTGCAACCGGCTGCGGTAAGCCTTGTTTCTTCCTTTTCCATGGGCCGGACGGCGCAGGCGGGATGCAAAGAGACAGGGCGGACGGGCGTCTGCCGGGTCTGGCCGCTGTGCGGACAGGGAGAGGAGGGGCATATGGCATATGAGTTGGACAGTAAAATGGTAATAGGGGTGTCTTCGAGAGCCCTCTTTGATCTGACTGCAGAGAACGAAATCTTTGAGAGGCAGGGGCTGGAGGCGTACTGCAGCTATCAGGTGGAGCATGAGCAGGATATCTTAAAGCCCGGGCCGGGCTTCGGCCTGATCAGATCCCTGCTGAAGCTGAATGAATACAGGCCGGGGCAGGCGCTGGTAGAGGTCATCATCATGTCCCGCAACAGCCCGGACAGCTCGCTCCGGGTCTTCAATTCCATCGCCCATTACGGACTGGACATAACCCGCTCCGTGCTGGTCAGCGGCGCTTCGCTGGCTCCGTATCTGACCGCTTTCCGCACGGATCTGTTCCTCTCGGCCTATGAGGACGATGTGCAGAGCGCCATTGACAGCGGCATTGCGGCGGGCATCATCTGTACGGAGCACAGGACACAGGAGATTTCGAGGCAGGGTGCGGCATCGGAGCCAAGCGGCGGACGGGGCCGGGTGATTTCCATGCCGGCGCGGGTTTGCCCCCAGATTCGCATTGCCTTTGACGGGGACGCGGTGCTATTTACGGACGAGTCGGAGATGATCTTTAAGGAAAAGGGGCTGAGCGCCTTTGAGGAGAACGAGCGCAGCCGCGCCAGAGAGCCCCTGGCGGAAGGGCCTTTTGCCAAATTTTTAAAGAAACTTTCCGATCTGCAGCGGGAGCTGGGAGCGGAGGACTGTCCCATCCGCACGGCGCTGGTCACTTCACGCTGCGCTCCGGCCCACGAGCGCGTCCTGCGCACCATGCGCTCGTGGAACGTGCGGATGGATGAGGCGTTTTTCCTGGGGGGCCTGGAGAAGCGGGACGTGCTGAAAGCTTTCGGCGCACAGATATTTTTTGACGACCAGTCAGTACATACCGCAAATGCCGCTCAGTCCGTTCCTGCGGCCAGGGTGCCTTACGGCCGGGCGGCCAGAGGAGGCCCCGGGGAGGAAAGGCGTTTGGGGGATGGGGCCGGGCGGGCATGAGACAGGCCGACAGGAGTCGGGGCATTGTCCGGCCGGAAGAAATACGGTATAGACAAGGAGATAAGATTTTCCGGATGGAATATAAACATATCATAAAGGGACGCTTTCTGGAGCGTCCCAACAGATTTATCGCCCGGGTGGAGATAGACAATGACGGGGAGCCCAAGGCAGAGACCGTCCATGTAAAGAATACCGGCAGATGCCTGGAACTTCTGCAAAGGGATGCCTGCGTCTATCTGGAGAAGAGCGGGAATCCCGCGCGCTCCACGGCATATGATCTTGTGGCAGTGCAAAAGGGGGAGCGCCTGGTGAACATGGACTCCCAGGCCCCCAACCGGGCCGTGGAGGAATGGCTGAGGGGCGGCGGCTTTCGGCCGGACGTAACCCTTGTGAAGCCCGAGGCCAGGTACGGCAGTTCCCGCTTCGATTTTTACGTGGAGGCAGGGGGAGAGAGGATATTCGTGGAGGTCAAGGGCGTTACCTTAGAGGAGGAGGGAGTCGTGCGCTTTCCCGACGCGCCCTCGGAGAGGGCGGTAAAGCATGTGGAAGAGCTGATCGCCGCCAGGAGAGAGGGATACCGCGCCTTTGTGCTGTTCATCATTCAGATGGAAGACGTGCTGTATTTTACCCCGAATCGGGACACTCACCCGGAGTTTGCCCTCGCTCTGGAGAAAGCCTCCCGGGCAGGGGTGGAAATCCTTGCTTACGACTGCAGAGTCACGCCGGAATCCATGACGGTGAACAGTCCTGTTCCGATCGCTATTTCGGAGGAAGACGCGGCGGACATTCATGAAACCTTAAGAAAAAACTTAGGAAAGAATAAGCTTGGGGCTATATGCATTCCTCTTCTAAAATGGTATGATAAAAGCAGGCGCATATTGCCCTGGCGGGAACTTCCCACCCCTTACCGGGTATGGGTATCGGAAATCATGCTACAGCAGACCAGAGTGGAGGCCGTAAAGCCGTACTTTGAGCGGTTCATGAAAGCGCTGCCGGATATCGGGGCGCTGGCGGAGGCCGAGGAGGAGGAGCTGCTCAAGCTCTGGGAGGGTCTGGGCTATTACAACAGGGTGCGCAACCTGCAAAAGGGCGCCGTCCAGATCCAAAAGCTCCACGGGGGGAAGATGCCGGATACCTACGAGGAGCTGCTGACTTTAAGCGGCATCGGCAGCTACACGGCAGGAGCCGTGGCCTCTATCGCGTTTCAGCGCCCGGTCCCGGCGGTGGACGGAAATGTGCTGCGGGTGGTGGCGAGGCTTCGACAGGACGGCCGATATATCGACGACATTAAGGTGAAAGCGGCGGTGGAGCAGGATCTGAAAGAGATTATGCCCCATGACCGGCCGGGTGATTTTAACCAGGCCATGATGGAGATAGGTGCCTGTGTCTGCATTCCCAACGGGGCTCCCCTGTGCGGGGACTGTCCTCTGGCCGGTCTGTGCGAGAGCCGAAAACACGGCACCCAGCAGGAGTATCCGAAGAAACAGCCCAAAAAGGCCAGAAAGATAGAGTACAAGACCGTTCTGATCGTCCAGAGGGGCGATAAGGCTGCCATCCGAAAGCGGCCGGGCAAGGGCCTGCTGGCCGGGATGTATGAATTTCCCTCCATAGAGGGATTCTGCACCGCCGAGGAGGTGGCAAAGTATCTGGCCGATAAGGGATGGAAAGCTCTGAGCATAGAGCCCCTGGAGGATGCGAAGCATGTCTTCACCCACAGGGAATGGCATATGAAAGGCTATATGGTCAGAGTGGACGACTCGTCCCGTCAGTCTGGGATGACGGACTGGCTCTATATAGAGCCGGAGCAGACCATGGAGAAATATCCCATTCCGTCAGCCTACGGCGCCTACACGAAATATTTAAGCATCAAGCTGGGCAATACCAGATATCAGTCTGACGAAGCGCCGATCTGACGGCGTGGGGGCCCGGCCAAGGAATCGGAACCAGGAGGTATATTGGAAGAGATGAAACTATTATCTGTGGCAATTCCCTGTTATAATTCGGAGAATTATATGCGAAAATGCGTAGACTCTCTGCTGACAGGCGGGGATGACGTGGAGATCATCATCGTGGACGACGGCTCCACAAAGGACAGCACCGGCCGGATTGCGGATGAATATGCGGCCAAATACCCTGCGATCGTAAAGGCTGTGCATCAGGAGAACGGCGGCCACGGGGCGGCCGTGAATACAGGAATCCAAAATGCCACCGGCCTGTATTTCAAGGTGGTGGACAGCGACGACTGGGTGAAGAAAGAGGCCTATCTGCAGGTGCTGGATACTCTGCGGGAGATGGCAGGGGGGGCGTCTTCTCTGGATATGCTGGTCTGCAACTTCGTCTATGAGAAAGAGGGCGAGAAGCGCAGGAAAGTGATGCATTACCGCCATATTCTTCCCCAGGGAAAGCTGGTGTCCTGGGAGGACTGCCACTATTTCATGAAAGGCCATTATATCCTGATGCACTCGGTGATCTTCCGGACGAAGCTGCTGCGGGAATGCGGTCTGGAGCTGCCGCGGCACACCTTTTATGTGGATAATCTCTATGTGTTCGAGCCCCTGCCCTATGTGAAGAACCTGTATTACCTGGATGTGAACCTGTACCGGTACTACATCGGAAGAGAGGATCAGTCCGTAAATGAGGAGGTCATGATATCGCGCATTGACCAGCAGCTGAAAGTGAATCGGATCATGATCGACTATCTGGCGGACAGGAAGCAGGAGATTATGAAGAACAAGCGCCTGTACCAGTATATGTTCAACTATCTGGAGATCATCACCACCGTATCCTCGGTGCTTCTGATCCGGGCCGGTACCCAGGAGGGGCTCGACAAGAAAAAAGAGCTCTGGAAATATCTGAAATCAAAGGACAGGAAGCTGTTCTTTCACATGCGCCACGGCCTGCTGGGCTATGCCATGAACCTGCCGGGCAGAGGCGGGCGGAAGATTTCCGTGGGAGGATATAAAATCTGTCAGAAGATATTCAAATTTAACTGATGACCTGCGACAGGGTTTTCACGCAAGATAAAAGCTCCCGGGCCATAGGACCCGAGGAGCTTTTATATAGGCTTTACATGGAAACCCGTTTCTTCATTTCATACTGTGTCCTTGCCGCCAGCACGATATCCTTTCTGTACACCAAGATATACATGACGATTCCCAGCCCGATTCCCGTAGCCACGTCAAAGACGGAATGCTGCTTGATGAACATGGTGGAGAGAATGATGGAAAAGGACAGGATGCCGGAGGCAATCTTGATTCCCTTTTTCCCCTCCAGGTCAGCGCTTCGCATGACGGCGAAATGGGCTCCCATGGAATTGTACACATGGATGCTGGGCCACAGGTTCGTGGGCGTATCGAGCTTCCACAGCGCGGCCACTGCCTGGGTGAACACATTGTCCCGGGGCATCTGGGTAAGCCGCAGCTGATGGCCGTTTGGCCAGAGGGTGGAAATAATCAAAAACAGCGTCATCCCCGTGAACAGAAAAGTGCATGAGCGGTAGTAATCCTGCTTATTCTTAAAGAAAAGGAACAGCACCGCCACCGAAACATAGGCAAACCATAGAAAATAGGGAACCACGAACAGCTCGCAGAACGGAATGTAGTCGTCCAAACTGACGTGTATGATGTTAAAGTTTCTGTCTCCCTGTCTCTCCAGCCATGCAAACCATGTCAAATAGATGATCATGTAAATTGCCAGGGGAAAGGCATGTCTGTATTTCAGATAAACATCCTTTACCCTCTCCCGTAAAACTTTCTTCTCCATTTTATGCAACCAAACCTTTCTTCATAATTCTCCCCTTTTGCAGCGTCCCCCCGGACGAGTCTCTGCCGCAGGCCATTCGGAACTTCTTCTCACTAGTATAGCTTGGAAAAATAAAAAATCAATGGTCTTTGTCGGTTTTTTAGTTTTATTTAGAATTCCTTAAGGTTTGCAGGGAGAGGAGAGGCAGTCAACGGGCCGGCGCCACAATCCGCAGGGCATCCTGCTCACAGGACACACGGATCCGATCGCTTCTGCGCGTAACCTCCCCGTCCGTATGTACCCACAGGGGCATAGAAGTCTCAATGGTAAGGGCTTTTGCCTGATAGGGCGTAATCCCGCGGAATCTGTAATGCTTCCCGTAAAAAGCCGTGGGCAGCGCAAAGAGAATGAAAAACTTTGACAAATCCCCCACCGCGCACAGGTTCAGGATACCGTCATTGTCCAGGGCCCGGGGTGCGAACATGAAGCCGCCGCCCTCAAAGCGGTGGATCATGCAGGCCGTAAACAGCATATTGCCGATATCTACAGGAGCCGCGCCCTCCGGCGTAAGCTTCCCGGAGACGGCTCTTGCGGCGAACAGCTGCCGCAGGGCGATGCCCAGATAGGTGAGCTTTCCAAGGCCCATGCGGTTCATTGTGTCTTTTATTCCGGAGTGCATGGCCTCCTGACAGACCGCGGCGTCAAAACCGATGCCGCAGCTGACGGCGAAGCGGCGCTTTTCTCCGTCCGGATAAGTGAGAAGACCTAAGTCCATGGGACGAATCCTGCCGGAGTGCAGGATAAGGTCGAGAGCCTCCAGGGGTTTTTTAGGGATCTTCAGATCCCTGGCCAGGTCGTTGCTGGAGCCGGTGGGGATATAGCCCAGGACTGCCCGTCCGGTGTCGTCCATTCCCTGCAGAGCCTCGTTCACAGTCCCGTCGCCTCCCAGTATGATCAGGGACACATCCCCCTGCTTACGGCAAAACAGGTCTGCCACAATGCGGACAGTGTCCCCCGGTTTCTCCGAGAAATGAGCACTGTAGGCGACTTGCTCTCTTTGCAGCGCGGGCTCTATCTGCTCTTTCCAGATCCGCTGCCCTCTGCCGGAGCGGGAGGCGGGATTGATGATGACATGATACATATTTAAAACCTCGTCTTTCGTGTAGGCTTTGGATTTCCGCCCTCCATTTTACCAGCAGGAGACTATTTCGTAAACCCATTTTTCAAATTTTTGTTTGCAATCCGTTTATTCTATGATATAATCGTGTCGTGTGTCAATATTGCGGGACTGGAGTAAGGAGGATTGAGAATGTATTCATTAGAAGAACTGAGAGCCGTAGATCCTGAAATCGCTCAGGCCATTGTGGACGAGCAGGCGAGACAGAACAGCCATATTGAACTGATTGCGTCTGAGAACTGGGTGAGCAAGGCTGTGATGGCGGCCATGGGAAGCCCTTTGACCAATAAATATGCGGAAGGGTATCCCGGTAAGAGATATTACGGCGGCTGCGAGTGCGTGGATGTGACGGAGAGGCTTGCCATTCAGCGGGCCAAGGAGCTGTTCGGCTGCGAGTATGCCAACGTACAGCCCCATTCGGGAGCACAGGCCAATATGGCGGTGCAGTTTGCGGTCTGTCAGCCCGGAGACACCGTCATGGGCATGAATCTGGACCACGGCGGTCACCTGACCCACGGCAGCCCGGTGAACATGTCCGGGAAGTACTTTAAAATCGTTCCTTACGGGGTAGACGACAACGGCTTTATCGACTATGACAGACTGCGGGAGATCGCCAGGGAGGCAAGACCGAAGATGATCATCGCAGGCGCTTCCGCCTATGCGCGCACCATTGACTTCGGGAAGTTCCGTGAGGTGGCGGATGAGGTGGGTGCCTTTTTGATGGTGGATATGGCCCATATAGCGGGACTGGTGGCGGCAGGGCTTCATCCCAGCCCCATCCCTTACGCGGACGTGACTACCACCACTACCCACAAGACGCTGCGGGGGCCCAGAGGCGGTCTGATTCTGTCCAGCAATGCCGTGAACGAGAAATATAATTTCAACAAGGCCATCTTCCCCGGCACCCAGGGAGGTCCCCTGATGCATGTCATCGCTGCGAAAGCGGTCTGCTTCAAGGAAGCCCTCAGCGATGAATTTAAGCTTTATCAGAAGAATATCATTGACAATGCCCAGGCGCTTTGCAGGGGCCTGACGGACAGAGGCCTGAAAATCGTCTCCGGCGGCACGGACAATCATCTGATGCTGGTGGATCTGACGAACTTCGGCCTCACCGGCAAGGCGGTGGAAAAGCTTCTGGACAAGGCCCACATTACCTGCAACAAGAATACCATCCCCAACGATCCGCAGTCTCCTTTCGTGACCAGCGGCATACGTCTGGGGACACCGGCAGTCACCTCCAGAGGCATGGACACTTCGGATATGGACAGGATAGCGCAGGCCATTGCGCTGGTCGTCAAAGGCGGCGAGGAGCAGATCCCTGCGGCCCGCGAAATCGTGCAGGAGCTGACGGATAAATACCCCTTGGATTAAGGCCTCGGACAGGAAATGCGCGTCCGGGGAGAGGCTGAAAAGGAGAAAGACGATGATAAAAATAGCAGTGCTGGGATACGGGACCGTGGGCAGCGGCGTTGTGGAGCTCATTGAGCGCAACGGCGCATTGCTCAGAGAGCGGGCCGGAGAGGAAGTCTCTGTCAAGTATATACTGGATTTGCGGGATTTCCCCGGGGATCCCTATGAGGATAAGGTGGTACATGATTTCGGTATGATCCTGGATGATCCGGAGATAAGCATCCTTTGCGAAGTCATGGGAGGTGTGGGGGCGGCCTACCAATTCACAAAGCAGGCGCTGGAAGCGGGAAAGAGCGTATGCACCTCCAATAAGGAGCTGGTGGCGAAGCACGGCGCGGAGCTTCTGGCCATTGCGGGGAGGATGCATTGCAACTATATGTTCGAGGCGAGCGTGGCCGGGGGCATCCCCATCATCCGTACCATCAACAGCGCACTGCTGGCGGACAAGGTGGAGTCGATCACGGGCATCTTAAACGGCACCACCAATTACATCCTGACCAAGATGGAAAAGGAGGGGGCGGACTACAGAGGAGTCTTAAAGCAGGCCCAGGAGCTGGGCTATGCGGAGCGCAATCCCGAGGCGGACGTGGAAGGACTTGACACGGGCCGTAAGATTGCCATCCTCGCGGATATGCTGACAGGTAAGAGCGTGGATCCGGACAAGGTGGCCACTGAGGGAATCACGAAGATCACCACGGCTGATTTTGCCTATGCAAAGGCAGCTGGCATGACCATAAAGCTTCTGGCCCGCTGCGGCGTCTCCGGGGACGGCAGTGCCTGGGCCATGGTTGCGCCGTATATGCTTCCGGTGGAGCATTCCCTGGGAAGAGTGGACGACGTGTTTAACGGCATACAGATTACATGCAGCATGCTGGGAGACGCCATGTTCGGCGGAAAGGGCGCCGGCAAGCTCCCCACTGCCAGCGCAGTGGCCGCAGACGTGATGGACTGTGCCATGCATCCGGGCAGGACCGTAATGCGGGCATGGTCCCGGGAGGAGGCGGTCCTCTCGGATACGGCGCAGCTGGAGAGCCGTTTCTTTCTGAGGGTAAAGGCGTCGGAAAGCGGTGCGGTTCAGGCAGCTTTTGCCGGAAGCGTTCCCGTGGCGGCGCAGAGAGAAGAGGACGCGGGCTTCTTCACTCCGGCAATGAAAGAGAGAGATTGCCAGGCGATATGTGCAAAGCTTGGAGATGCGATTTTAAACCGGATACGTCTGGTGTAGGGTTCGTCTTTCGGACGGGAATCGAGACAGTGAGGAGCGGAGACTATGTGTAAGGTAGTGAAATTTGGCGGAAGCTCTCTGGCAAGTGCGGAGCAGTTTCGGAAAGTAGGGGATATTATCCACAGCGATGCGGACAGATGCTATGTGGTGCCCTCTGCGCCGGGCAAGCGTTTCAAAAAGGACAGCAAAGTGACGGATATGCTGTATGCATGCTATGAATGTGCGCAGGCCGACAGGAATTTCAAGGATCAGTTAGCGGCCATAAAGGCCAGATACCAGGAGATTATCGACGGATTGGGGCTGGATCTCAATCTGGACGGGGAGTTCGAGACGATAGAGAAGTATTTTACGTACAAGGCCGGCCGGGATTATGCGGCGTCCCGGGGGGAGTATCTGAACGGCATCATCATGGCGGCTTACCTGGAGTATGAATTCGTGGATGCGGCAGAGGTGATTTGCTTTGATGAGGAGGGCGTCTTTGACCCGGAGGAGACCAACAGGGTGTTGGGAAAGAGGCTTTCGCAGATCGAATACGCAGTGATTCCCGGCTTCTACGGAGCCAGGCCCGGCGGGGATATCAGGACATTCTCCAGGGGAGGGTCGGATATCACGGGTTCCATCGTGGCAAAGGCGGTCCAGGCGGACGTGTACGAGAACTGGACGGACGTGTCGGGCTTTCTTGTGGCGGATCCCGGAATCATAGACAATCCCAAGGGGATCGACGTGATTACATACCGGGAGCTGAGGGAGCTCTCTTATATGGGCGCAGGTGTGCTCCACGAGGAGTCTATCTTCCCGGTGCGCCAGGAGAATATCCCCATCAATATCCGCAACACCAATTCCCCAGAGGACAGCGGCACATGGATTGTGGGGAGCACCTGCCAGAAATCCAAGTACGTCATCACGGGCATTGCGGGTAAAAAAGGATTCTGCAGCATCAACATAGAGAAAGACAAGATGAACTCCGAGGTGGGCTTCGGCAGAAAGGTTCTGCAGGTCTTTGAGGAGAACGACATTTCGTTCGAGCATGTGCCCTCGGGAATCGACACGATGACAGTCTTTGTGCACCAGGACGAGTTTATGCACAAGGAGCAGAAAGTGGTGGCAAATCTCTACCGTCTGGCAAAGCCGGATTCCATCGAGATCGAGTCGGATCTGGCGCTGATAGCGGTGGTAGGCCGGGGAATGCGGGCCACGAGAGGCACGGCCGGCCGGATTTTTTCCGCCCTTTCCCATGCCAACGTAAATGTCAAGATGATCGATCAGGGCTCTTCGGAGCTGAACATCATCATCGGCGTCACCAATGACGACTTTGAGACGGCCATCAAGGCCATCTATGATATTTTTGTGCTGACGAATCTGTGATCTTCCGGGATTTGCCAAAAAAGCAGAAAAATTTGGAAAATTGGCACAATGTGTTGACAGATGGCAGCTCAGACAATATAATAAAAGTGTCATCCTTCCATTAATATACAGAAGAATCAAGCTGCAAAAGTTTTTATGTGCCAAAGAAACGAAATACAGAGGATGAAGTGGGAGAAAGCGAAGGAAATGGACGTAAGTTCATTTCCTTTCCTAATGTATGACCAAGTTACGGAATCGGATCAGTCCGGATTCGGTCACAGAAAGTACAGAATTTGTGAAAAGGACAAACTGCAAAGGAATATAAATGGATACTAGAGAGCAGCAGGCGAGACGGGAAGCAAGGAAAAAGAGGAGAAGAAGAAGCCAGATCATGGTGTACGCCGTGTTTCTGATACTGATTCTGGCGCTGGGGACCGGTTTGGGATTCGGGGTATTTGCGCTGATGGAGAGCAGAAAGGCCGCAGACGAAAAAGGACAGAACAATCAGGAACTGATTGAGGAAATGCTGGCCACGGAAGAAAGCATACCCTCCGTGGAACCGACTCCGGAGCCTACGCCTCAGATTCCGGAGCCCACTGCGGAGGAAAGGCTGGAGGCCTATGTGGAGGAGCAGATCGCCATGATGCCTCTGGAGGACAAGGTGGCAGGGCTGTTCATCGTCACGCCGGAGGCCATTACCGGTGTGGGTACATGTATACAGGCCGGGGACGGCACCAGACAGGCCCTGGAGGAGAATCCCGTGGGCGGGCTTGTGTATTTTTCCAAGAACATACAGTCGGAGGAGCAGCTGAGAGAAATGCTGGGGAATACGGCGGGGTACGCGAAATATCCCCTCTTTATCGCTGTGGACGAGGAGGGCGGAAGCGTGGCCAGGATCGGATCCTCCATCGGCCCCCAGGTGGACAGCGCAGAGGCCATCGCGGCCACGGGCAATCCCGACAATGCCTACCAGGCGGGAGTGACCATAGGGGCTGCCCTGGCAGGACTGGGATTCAACGTGGACTTTGCGCCCGTAGCCGACCTGGCCAATGCGGAGGGCAGCGTCATGCAGGGGAGATCCTATGGCGCCGATGCATCGTCAGCCTCCGGCTATGTCACCTCCATGGTGCGGGGACTCCAGGAGCAGAATGTGTCAGCCTGTCTGAAGCATTTCCCCGGGATAGGCAGCACCACCCAGGATACGCACGACGGAAGAGTGTCCTCGGACAGGACGGAGGCCCAGTTCTGGGCGGAGGAGCTGGCTGTGTTCCAGGCGGGAATCAACGAGGGCGCGGACATGGTGATGGTCAGCCATATGGCGGCGCCTGCGCTGACAGGCAGCGATGAGCCGGGTATTTTTTCATCGGTGCTTGTGACGAATATTCTGCGGGAGCAGATGGGCTTTGACGGTGTCATCATTACGGATGCCATGAATATGCTGGCCATCTCCGAGTATTACGGCGCGGACGAGGCTGCCATCATGGCGGTTCTGGCGGGCTGCGACATGCTTCTCATGCCGGAGGACTACGAAAAAGCGTATACGGGAGTGCTGGAGGCTGTCCAAAACGGCAACATCGACGAGGAGAGAGTCAACGACTCCCTGAGACGGATCTATCGTATCAAGTATGCGGGTATGGCAGAGTAGCATTGCGTGAGACGATAAGTGCTGCGACAATGGGCGCTGCCGTGCAGGGCTGGAGGTAAGGGACTTTGGAAGAAAAGGAAATTTCACAGGCCGTCATCGGACGCCTGCCCAGGTATCTGCGGTATCTGGGAGAGCTAAAGGATGACGGCGTGGAGCGGATATCATCCCAGGATTTGAGCGCGCTGATGAAAGTGACGGCATCCCAGATCCGGCAGGATTTCAATAACTTCGGAGGCTTTGGCCAGCAGGGTTACGGCTACAACGTGGAGTATCTCTACGATGCCATCGGCAAAATCCTGGGATTGGACAGACAGCATAAGTTCGTGATA
This sequence comes from Lachnospiraceae bacterium, assembly GCA_022799755.1. GTDB lineage: Bacteria > Bacillota > Clostridia > Lachnospirales > Lachnospiraceae > Acetatifactor. The sequence goes on along the minus strand of JAAWOU010000013.1, from coordinate 11,269 downwards.
ATAGGCGCGGGGAATCTGGGGCGCGCGCTGGGGAATTACATCAATTTCGAGAAGAGGGGATTCATCTTTCGCGGTATGTTCGATCAGAATCCCGATCTGGTAGGAAGCAGGGTCCGCGGCGTCAGGGTCATGCCGATGGAAGAACTGGAGCGATTCATTCAGGAGAACGACATTGACATTGCGGTCCTGACGATCCCGAAGACCAGCGCAGTGCCGGTGGCGGAGAGGCTGGCAGAGACCGGCATCCGCGCCATCTGGAATTTTGCCCACGTGGATCTGAATCTGCCGGAGCGGATTCAGGTGGAGAATGTTCATCTGTCTGACAGCCTGATGAAATTGTCCTACAATATCAGCAGGTATCAGCAGGAGAGGGAATGAAGTCCGGGAGGTACATAAGGGGTTATGAAGCATGAGACCGACAGAAACAGGCAGGAATCTTTTGAACAGGCGCTTAAGGGGAAGAGAATACCGGTTCTGACCCTGGACAATAAATGGTATCAGCTTCTGAATGAGGAAGCCAGACAGGGGGTTGCCCAGCTGGAGGGAGAGCTGAACGGGCTTCTGAAGCAGCAGGGCAAGCTGAACAATGAGGTAAAGGAAATCAAGCGGCTGAAAAAGCGCCTAATGCAGGAGATCGTCTCCATGATGGGGGAAGGGGAGACCGGCGAGGACAGCGACAATGCGCAGAAGTCGGAGCAGAACAAGCGCCTTGTGGAGGAGTGCAACGAAAAGCTGGAGAACCTCCAGGACGAGCTCTTGGAGATACCCGGACAGATAGAGCAGGTGAACTTCCGCCTGATGCTTGCCACCATGGACCGGTGCTATGACATGATGGCGCAGAACAATGAAAGCATTCAGGATATCGAAAACTGGGTGGCGGAAATCCGCGTGGAGCTGAAGAAGCGCCTGGTCAGGAAGCAGGAGATGGAGCAGCACAATCATGCTATCTATAATTATATGCACGATGTGTTCGGGGCCGAGGTAGTGGATATCTTTGACATGCATCATGATTTGGACGGGCAGGACGGGTGAGCATTTTGCCCGGGAAACGGACTTTTGAGCGGGACGGGCTGATTGCGGGAAAGGGGCGCAACAGTCTGTTTTTCGTGCGGGGAGGGATTCTATGAAATATCTGGTGTCTGCAGAGGAAATGCGGGAATATGACAGCAATACAATAGAAAAGATAGGGATACCGGCCTGTGTCCTGATGGAGCGGGCAGCCTTGGCGGCGGCAGAGACGGCAGAGGAACACTGCGGGAGCCTGAGCGGGGCGAAGCATGTGCTGGTCATGGCCGGGACGGGCAATAACGGAGGCGACGGACTGGCAATGGCCAGACTGTTAAGCGAGAGAGGGTATCGGGTGGAGGTCTGGACAGTGGGGGACAGACACAGGGCCTCCGAACAGTGGAGACAGCAGATGGGGATCCTTGGGAACTATTCGGTTGTATGCACGGACAGACCCGAGCGGCAGGCATATGGAGTTCTGGTGGACGCCCTGTTCGGCGTGGGGCTCTCAAGAGCGGTGGAGGGCGTGTACGGGGAGGCCGTGGAAATCTTCCAAAGTCTCGAGGGATGGCGGCTTGCCCTGGACATGCCCAGCGGCATAGATACGGATACGGGAAGAGTGCTGGGGCGGGCCGTGAAAGCGGACGCCACGGTGACGTTCGGCTTCTGCAAGAGGGGGCTTGTGCTGTATCCGGGGTGTGAGTACGCCGGGGAGGTGAGGATTGCGGATATCGGCATCCGTGAGAGAAGCTTTCTGGGCAGAAAGCCCTCCATGTATGCCTATGACGAAAGCCTCCGGGCGCTTCTGCCCGGGAGAGACAGCGGAGGGAACAAGGGCACATTCGGAAAGGTGCTCCTGGCGGCGGGAAGCGTGAACATGGCGGGGGCTGCCGTGCTGGCGGCCAGGGCCTGCTACCGGACGGGCGCGGGGATGGTGAAAGTCGTCACATGCCCAGAAAACAGAGCGGTCTTACAGCAGGCGGTACCGGAGGCGCTTTTGGGTGTCTACGGGGATCTGGAGGCCGGCATGGAATGGGCGGATGTGATTGCCGTGGGACCCGGACTGGGCAAAGGCGGGGAAGCCCTGGCCTGTCTGGAGCAGGCGGTCCGGGGCAGCGAAAAGCCGCTGTTAGTGGATGCGGACGGGCTGAATCTCCTTTCGGAGCAAGGGGAGCTTGCCTCCGTTCTGGCAGCACAGGGGGAGGCGGGGCGGGCCATTGTGCTCACGCCCCATGTGGGGGAGCTTGCCAGGCTTCTGGGCTGTTCCATAGAGGACTGCAAGGCGGATCTGCCGGCCGCGGCAAGCGCTCTGGCGGCCAGGCTTCATGCCGTGGTGGCGGCAAAGGACGCAAGGACTTTCATCTGTAAGACAGGGCGTGAGATCTGCGTGAATCTCACCGGAAACAACGGCATGGCTACGGCGGGGAGCGGGGATGTGCTGACGGGGATCATAGCGGCTCTTCTGGCCCAGGGAATGGATGATTTCCGGGCGGCGGCCGTGGGCGCATATGTCCACGGAACCGCGGGAGACAGGGTGGCCGCACAGAGAGGCGTCTATGCCTGCATGGCCGGCGATATGGCGGAGGCGGCAGCCTGCGTGGTCTAGGGGGGACTTTTCTCCCGAAAAAGGCGGCGGATGGGGCGGACGCCGAAGAGAACAGGAAACTTTTCGGCGGTTTCTCCATATGATAAAGGGGGAGCTGTCAGAAATGCGGGACCGCAGAATGCGGATTCCGATTTACACGGAAAATGGCGGAATCGTCTGAATAGTCCGCCAGAATATGGCAATACTATCCTACAAATAAAAGCACTGATTTCTGCCGCTTTGGGAAGAGGGCAGGGGTGGATTTGGAGGAAGAATGAGAAGAGGAGATGTATATTATGCGGATCTGAGACCGGTGGTGGGCTCGGAGCAGGGAGGTATCAGGCCCGTCCTGATCGTTCAGAACGACGTGGGCAACAAGCACAGCCCTACGGTCATCTGCGCCGCAATCACCTCTAAGATGAATAAGGCGAAGCTGCCTACGCATATCGAGCTGAATGCTGCGCTGTACGATATGGATAAAGATTCCGTGGTCCTGCTGGAGCAGCTCCGCACCATTGACAAAAAGCGGCTGAAAGATAAGGTGTGTCATTTGGACGGAGAGATTATGAGGAGAGTGGACAGGGCCCTGATGGTCAGCCTGGAGCTGGATGTGACGGTTCAGACAGGGTACTGAACTGTTACAGCCGGATACATAACAGGCCTGAAGAAACAGTCATGTTCTTGACGAACCGGCAGATAAATGGTATATTATGTTACAAAACGAGTTTGGAGGAAAGGATTAAAATGGACGATGGTGGACCTACTGCCAGTATTATCTTTTATGCAGCATTGCTTTTGGTCGACATGTTTTTCTACAGCTTTGGCGCGGCAGTGAACTCTTTGAACGAGAAAGAAATCGAAAGGAGGGCCGGGGAGGACAAGGACAAGAAGTCGATCAGACTGCAGACTATCATCGGCAATCCTGCGGAGTATGTCAATACCGTACAGCTGATCGTTACGCTGGTCAACATAGTCATCGGCATGGTACATTTACGGCTGCTTTTGACTGCTCTGTCCGGCGGGATCAAGATCCTGATGGAAAACAGCCTGAAGCGTGAGGATATTCCCGCAGGGATCATCCTGACGGTTTCGGCGGTGCTCTCCGCGTTTCTGCTTCTGTACATAACGCTTACGCTGGGCGTGCTTCTCCCGAAGAAAATGGGAGCCAGGGCTCCGGAGAGATGGGCTTATATCTGTATCACGCCCGTGTTCTTTCTGACAAAGCTCCTTGCCCCCTTTACCGGGCTGGTCAATTTGACTGCCAACGGAATACTGAGGCTGTTCGGCGTCAAGGAGAAAGCGGACGGGGCGGATGTCACCGAGGAGGAAATCATCAACATGGTCAATGAGGGCCATGAGCAGGGCCTGATACAGGCCAGCGAGGCGGAGATGATCTCCAATATCTTCGAGCTGGGGGATAAGGAAGCGCAGGACATCATGACTCACAGGAAGAATATCGTGGCAATCGACGCGGATACGCTTTTAGAGGACGCCATCACTTTCATGATGGAGGGCAAGAACAGCCGCTATCCGGTCTATGAGGAGAACATTGACCATATCATAGGAATCCTGCATCTGAAAGACGCCATGCGCTTCCACAAGGGGGCGGGGAATTTGGGCCAGCCCCTGCGGAATCTGGGGAGTCTCATGCGGGAGCCCGTCTTCGTGCCCCAGACCAAGAATATCGACGAGCTGTTTCGGCAGATGCAGGCCGGAAAGCAGCAGATGGTCATCGTGGTGGACGAATACGGTCAGACGGACGGCCTGGTGGCCATGGAGGACATTCTGGAGGAGATCGTCGGCAACATTCTGGACGAGTACGACGAGATCACGGAGCATATTGAGGAAAAGGGAGAAGACAAGTACGTCATCGATGGAAAGACACCGTTGGAGGAGCTGGAGGAGCGGTTTGGCATCTCCTTTGAGGACGAGGAGTTCGACACGTTGAACGGTTTCCTGATTTCCAGGCTGGATAAGATACCGGAGCCGGACGAGGAGTTTGACGTGGACTACGGAGGCTTCAACTTCAAGATTCTCAAGGTGGAGAGCAAGATGATTCAGAGCGTTCTGGTCACCAAGCTCCCGGAGGCGGAATCGGAACTTGAAGAAAACGACGAATAATGGTATGATAGGAAACGGCTGTGCACATGACAGCAAAACAGGAGAAAAGGAGAGGGAAATATGTCAGGACATTCAAAATTCGCCAACATAAAGCACAAAAAGGAAAAGAATGACGCCGCAAAGGGCAAGATTTTTACGATTATCGGTAGAGAGATTGCCGTGGCAGTGAAAGAGGGCGGACCGGACCCCAATAATAATTTCAGGCTTGCGGCGGTGGTGGCCAAGGCAAAGGCCAACAACATGCCCAACGACACCATCGAGAGGGGGATCAAGAAAGCCGCCGGCGATGTGGGCAATGTGAACTATGAATATATCACCTATGAGGGGTATGGGCCCAACGGAATAGCGATCATCGTGGACACATTGACCGATAACAAGAACCGCACGGCAGCCAATGTGCGCAGCGCGTTCACAAAGGGACAGGGAAATATCGGCACTCCCGGCTGTGTCTCTTTCATGTTCGACAAGAAAGGGCAGATTATCATCGATAAGGAGGAGTGCGAGACAGAGGCGGACGATCTGATGATGATGGCGCTGGACGCCGGGGCCGAGGATTTCGCCGAGGAGGAGGACAGCTTTGAGGTGCTGACGGATCCGGACAGCTTCGAGGAAGTGCGGGGAGCCCTGGAGAAAGCGGGGATTCCAATGATGAGCGCCGAGGTCACCATGATTCCCCAGAATTATGTGACTCTGACGGACGAGGGAGCGGTCAAGAGCCTGCAGAAGATACTGGATCTTTTGGAGGAGGACGACGATGTCCAGGCAGTTTACCACAACTGGGACGAATAGAGCATTGGGGCCCTGGCTGGAGGAACTCGGAGGAAAGGAATTTTTATGGACAGATTGGCAATTGTAGTTCCCTGCTTTAATGAGGAGGAGGTTTTAAAGCTTGCCTCCAGGGCATTGCGGGATGTATTGGAGGATTTGATCCATAAGGAGAAAATTGCAGACGACAGTTTTATCCTGTTCGTCAATGACGGCAGCAAGGACCGCACATGGGAGCTGATCGAGCAGGAACACGCCGCCTATCCCGTCAGGGTGAGGGGCGTCAAGCTCGCCGGCAACGTGGGACATCAGTTTGCCCTGACGGCAGGGCTGATCGTGGCAAAGGACATGAGCGATGTGACCATATCCATCGATGCGGATCTGCAGGACGACGTAGATGTCATAGAAGAGATGGTGGACAAGTTCCACGGGGGATGCGATATTGTGTACGGAGTCAGGAGGGAGCGCAGGACGGATACCTTTTTCAAGCGTACCTCCGCCCAGGCCTTTTACAAGCTGATGCATCTCATGGGGGTCAAGACCGTATACAATCATGCGGATTTTCGGCTGATGTCCAGGCGGGCAGTGGAGGAGTTCTCCAAGTATAAGGAGTCCAATCTGTTCCTGCGGGGGATGGTGCCCTTGATCGGCTATCAGTCGGACAAGGTGTACTATGACCGCAAGGAGCGGGCGGCCGGGGAGTCTAAATATCCGCTGAAGAAAATGGTGGCGCTGGCTTTCAACGGGATCTCTTCTTTCAGCGTAAAGCCCATCAGCCTGATACTGGGTATGGGTCTGTTTATTATCATCGCATCTGTCTTTATGCTGATTTACGCATTGTTCTCTTACTTTTCCGGACATGTGGTAGCCGGGTGGACTTCCCTGATCGTGTCCGTCTGGTTCCTGGGAGGACTGCAGCTGTTGGCCATAGGCATGGTGGGGCTGTATATCGGAAAGATATACATGGAGGTGAAACACAGGCCCCGCTACAATATTGAAAAGATACTATCCGACAAAAATCCAGTGCAGGACGGCGCTGCCGCCGAGGGTGAAGACCGGTAGAATCGGGAAGGGAATGATGAGCTGGAAAAAGAATGCTGTAAGCTATGTGACATGGTTCATATATACGGTTATCACCGGACTGGCATTGCTGGCCCTGGGGACGGAGATCTGCGGGAGAGCCGGACTTAGCGAGTACATGGGGATCGGGCTTGCCCTGGGATATACGGCTGCGGCCGGGGGGCTGGCGTTTCTGCTGCATCGATTCGCAGCGGGCCGTGTCTCCCTTTTTGAGGAGAAGAGGATCCACTTCACGGTGCTGGGGACGCTGCTTGCCGTGGCGCTTTTTGCCGTGGGATTTTTCCTGAGGATTCAGGGGATAGGCGGCGCAGAGTATGGTTCTTCTATCTACTACGAGACGGCGAAAGTGACGGAAGATCAGGGCATTCCAGAATCCGTGCACGGCGCCGTCTACTTTTATGTGCGGCTGCTGAGGGGCGTGTTTCTTCTTCTGGGAAATAATGCGGTGATGGGAGTCTGGCTGCAGATCCTGCTGCAGCTTGCCGCGTCCCTTTTCCTGTTTCTGGCGGTCAGGAGGCTTGCGGGTATGACCGCCGGGCTTGTGGTGCTGGGATTTTGTATGTGCGGGCCCTATATGGTGCGCAGCTCGCTGGAACTGTCTCCCCGGATGCTGTATTTTTTCCTTGTGACGGCAGCCCTGTGGTATATGAGCGCCGGGTACGGGGAGGGGGACGATGAACCGCACAGATTAAGTCATGTGTCAGGCTTTTTTGCAGGGGTGCTTGCGGCGGTGTGCGGCTATCTGGATATTCTGGGGTTTGCGCTGCTGTTTGTGGCCGTGGGCCGTATTTTCTGCCGGGGAGTGGACGGCGGTGCCAAGAGAAAGGCTGCCGCGGTCTTGCTGTGTGCGGCGGGCGCGATTCTGGGCTTCGGCCTGTGCATCTGTCTGGATGCCTGGCTCAGCCGGAAAGCGGTTCACAGAGTGGCCGGGGCCTGGCTTTCCCTGTACGTGTCGGAGGGATTTGCGCTGCCTGCAGAGGCAGGCGGCCTCTTCGCGGAGAACTGCCTGTTGTTTGGATGCATGGCTTTCGGAATATTCAGCTTCTGGTTCGACAGAGAGGGAGAGAGGATTTCCGCCGCCGTGTTTACCGTCTGCGGGGTCATGGCGGCAGGGTGTCTGGGAATCCTCACGGAGGAGCTGCCGGCATTCTTTTCCCTGTATCTGACATGTGCGGCGCTGGCGGGTGTGGGCATGGGACAGTGTCTGCATGTGTCCCCCGCAAAGGAACGGGAGACGGCGCAGGAGGAGAATCCGGACTTTGAGATTCTGATGGAGGGCATGCCGGAGGAAAAGCCCCGGGTGCAGTTCCTGGAGAATCCGCTGCCGCTGCCCAAGAAGCATGTAAAGCGCGTGCTGGACTATTCGCTGCCGCCCGCGGCCCAGGATGACGACTTTGACTTTCCGGTGGCTGAGGATGACGACTTTGACATTTGAATCAAACTGCGCGGATACATATTTCCCCCGCCGGCGGCAACACGCAGGCGGGGGATTTTCCGTGAAAGGCACAGGGATTGCCGCTATTCAATTGCGATTTCTATGTAATCCACACAGGCTTTTTCGGAGCGGAAGAGAATTTCCTGTACATCCCGTCCCTCCAGCGCTACCGGACATTGGTACAGACGTACATTTTCGTCCACGTAAGCGTTTGCCACGGCAGGCTCCTCCTGTATGCCGGAGTAGATCCGCGCAGGCTGGAATTCTCCGCACTGCCTGCCGTTGAACGCGACATCCACACAGCAGGGGCAGCCCTGGGACAGCCCGATGATAAGCTTTCCCTCTCTCCCGGCGGGGACATATCCGGTGTGCACTTCCAGGGACCTGGCGGCGCACTCCAGCTTCAGCGGCAGGGGCCTGTACGGCTGATGGCCCGAGGGGAAGATATCCTGATAAGTCACAATGTGACGCCTAGGGGAGGAGAACACAGTGTCCGCCATGCCACAGCGGGGAATGATGTCCATCGTCCGCCTGTAAAAGGGGGTGTCCGGCGTCCTGGGATTGATGAAGTAATTGTACAGATAGATGTAATCCGCCCCCTGGGAAATGTAGGCGGCGGCCAGACCGTTTACCACATCTGCGTCTGCGTGAGAGCTTTTGCTGGCCTTAAGGACCAGTGTCTCCACGCCGGCGCTGATCTGCATATCCGGGAAACGGGCTCTCCACTCGGCAATGGGCATGTCACTGTCACAGGTAGCCCATCTGGGGCTTACGCTGACATGGTCCACCAGTCTTTCACTTACCCAGGTCTGCACGTCGAAGCCAAAGACAAGGTTCTGCTGGATATCCCGCATGAGGCGGACCACCAGCCGGACCCTGTGTCCCCGTTTTGCGGAGGCCGCGTCCGTGAGCGCTCTCACATTCCTGACGAAATCATTCATGATTTCCACCCTGTCGGGGCAGTTGAGATAGTCGAAGCAGGTAATCTCCCGCAGGAAATCCAGCTCCAGGGCATCCACGTCATACCGCGCCAGCTGTTCTTCTATATAGTCCAGCATCTTTTGACGCACCTGGGGCACGGCATAGTCGAAACAGTTGCGCCGGTACCCGTAGAGGTCGCCGATCATCCAGCCTTTGCTCTTGGCCTCGTAGAAGAAATCGCTTCTCAGGAAGCAGGTATCCTCGTCGGGGCAGTGGCAGTCGTTCATACGCACGGACATCCAGGCCTCCAGACCGCGCTCACGGGTGCGCCGAAACCACACCGCGTAAGGGTCGATGCCGTATGCCCTGCTGAGTAAAGACTGGGCCTTAAACTGTGCGTCATAGTTGACCGGGACACCGTTCTCCACTCTGCGTCTCCAGATGGCATAGTAATCCGAGAATACCTGGCTGTCAACCGTTGAATACTGGCAGAAGATATCAAAAGCCAGAGCCCTCACCTGGGTTTTGCGGTCTGTCAGGTCCACATACTGGTCGACAAAAGGATAAAAGGTTTCCTCGGTGATCTCCCTGTCCCCAAGGACGCTGCCGAAGAAAGGAATCACCTCCGAGTTAATGTCAATGTTCACAATGATCCCACCGGAGCGAAAATCTCTGTCAGATGCCATATTCTACCTCCTCGTGCATGGTTTAGCGCACCATAAGTTTACCAACATTATAGCAGGAAAGAACGGTCTGCGAAACGGCAAAACAGGACATGCGCCGGTGGAGGAAGGCATAATTGGAAAACGGAGGTCAGTGTTCAGTTAATATCAGGAAAGTATTGAAATTATTGCTGTTACTGGGTAAAATGGAGTAAGTAAAGACTTTTGTCATTATGGGAGGAATATTTATGGAAGGTTTTCGCTTGGAGCTCTATGACTGCTGTGAGATATCGATCGGAAATACCGATTTTCGTATTTTCTTCATTTCCAATATGTTCTCCGAGTCCCAGGAATGGAATTCCCCGCAGCATTTCCATCTGTTCTGTGAGTGCCATTATCTGAAAGAGGGGGAAATCCTGGTAGAGACAGATGCACAGAGAATTGCCATAAGGGCTGAATGTCTCTGTGCGCTTCCGGCAAACCTAAAGCACAAAATAACGGCCGCGGGCCATGTCCGGAGGATCAGCTTCTATGTCACGATCTCCCGGAACAAAGAGTCGGAAAACGACACTTTCTCAGCGTACAGCGGCCTTTTTAAGACCCAGGTTCCCATCGTCTGCGAGGGAGTCAATGAAGGCTTTCAATATATGCTGGGACTGCTGCAGAAAGGGACTGCAGGCTTTCTGTTTGAGACCAAAATCAAGCATCTGTTTGCACTGGCCCTGACGGAGATGCTGGAGAAGTGCAACGGGGAACAGGATTTCCAAAAGTCCGGGAATTCCATGGAGTACGGGGAACAGACAAAGCTCAAGATCGAGGATATCCTGTTAAACACATTCTCCATGAAGCAGGATCTGCAGCTGGAGGACCTTGCCCGACATCTGTGCCTGAGCCCCCGGCAGACCAGCCGATTGGTAAAGAACCTTTTCAATCGCAGCTTCCGGGATGTGAAAAACGAAAGGTATATGGAGGAGGCAAAGCGCCTGATGGCCGATTCCGCCTATTCTCTGCGAGAGATTGCGGAACTGCTGGGATACGGCAGCTACAACGGTTTCTATAAGGCTTTTCGTCTATATGCCGGAATCTCACCGGAGGAGTACCGGGAATCTCTATAGCGTTGTAAATAATCACAAGACATTTCTTTTTCTGCCTTTCTTTTTTGGCATTTTGGCAATATGGAATATGTTTATCAATAGGTAAATTTGTTATACTAATGTTGCGGTCAAATCCATGGAAGCAAAGACTTGGCATTTGTAAGCAGCTCTAAATGTAACTTATGAAACCGGTGGATTGAGGAACAAGACATCAGCCCAGCCAAAGAGAGAAATGGAGGAGAAGATTTTTGTGAAGAAAAAAAAGGAAAATGTGCCAAGCACAAAAGCGCCAAACAAAAAGAAGAAAAATCCCATACTGACCGCTGACAAGAAGCTTGCACCCGGGTTTCGACTTTTTTTGATGGCATTGCCACTGTTCATCTACATATTCATATTCGCTTACAGGCCGGTGGCCGGCCTGCGGTACGCTTTCTACAATTACAAGCCGCCCAAGAACCTGGAGGACTGTGAGTTCGTGGCATTCCAGCATTTTACGAACCTGGTGCTCAATCCGGCGATGCAGAGAAACATCGTGCGCGTGGTCAAGAACACGCTGGGTATGGCTCTTCTGGGGACGGCGCTGAACTGGATTCCCATGGTG
>JAAWOU010000112.1 GCA_022799755.1 Lachnospiraceae bacterium | reverse complement strand
GGTATGGTTTTAACAATATAATCCTCGATAGCTCAATGGTAGAGCACTCGGCTGTTAACCGAGTTGTTGTAGGTTCGAGCCCTACTCGGGGAGTGAGGCGTCAATGGGATGACGTTCGATAAAAGCCTGTAAGCAGATTGCTCACAGGCTTTTTTGCGATATATTTTTGTTGAAGAATGGGCTGATAGGAGATATACTATATTTGGAAATACATACAATGACTGTCTGAATGCAAACGGAATGGCCTGCCGTTTGGGGAGAATACAGGCCGAAGAGGAGGTATGAATATGAGAGACAGAGAAAAAGCAAGAAAACGCGCCCACGAACTGGTGGGCAAGATGACCCTGGAGGAAAAGGCCTCCCAGATGAGGTTTGACTCGCCGGCCATTCCCAGGCTGGGGGTACCTGCCTACAACTGGTGGAACGAGGCGCTCCACGGCGTGGCCAGGGCGGGAGTGGCCACGGTTTTTCCCCAGGCCATCGGCATGGCAGCCGCTTTCGACGCCCCTATGATGGAAGAGGTGGGGGAGGCCATCGCGGAGGAGGGGCGCGCCAAATATAATGCCTATCAGGAAGAAGGAGACCGGGACATCTACAAGGGGCTTACGTTCTGGTCGCCTAACGTGAATATATTCCGGGATCCCAGATGGGGAAGAGGACATGAGACCTACGGGGAGGATCCCTATCTTACGGGTGAGCTGGGCAAAGCATTTGTGGAGGGGCTGCAGGGGGACGGGGAATATCTCCACGCGGCGGCATGCGCGAAGCATTTCGCGGTACACTCCGGCCCGGAGGGGGAGCGTCATCGCTTTGACGCCAGGGTCACTCCGAAAGATCTGTGGGAAACCTATCTTCCCGCCTTTGAGAAACTGGTGAAAGAGGCCCAAGTGGAAGCCGTGATGGGGGCCTACAACAGGACCAACGGAGAGCCCTGCTGCGGCAGCAAGACCCTGATGCGGGATATCCTGCGGGAAAAATGGGGATTCCAGGGACATTATGTGTCGGACTGCTGGGCCATAAGAGATTTCCATGAGTATCATATGGTCACTGACACGGCCGAGGAATCCGCTGCCATGGCGCTGAAAGCGGGCTGCGACGTGAACTGCGGTGTCACCTATCTGCATCTTTTGAAAGCCTGTGAGGACGGGCTTGTGACGGAGGAGGAGATCAGCCAGGCGGTTGAGCGGCTTTTTACTACCCGTTTCCTGCTGGGACTGTTCGACGAGACGGTCTATGACAAGACAGCCTATGACCGGATTGAGTGCAAAGAACATCTGGAGCTGGCGGAGCGGGCTGCGGCGGAAAGCATGGTGCTGTTGAAAAACAACGGCATACTGCCCCTGAAGAAAGAGGGATTAAAGGCCGTGGGCGTCATCGGGCCCAATGCGGACAGCCGCAGGGCGCTGATCGGCAATTATCACGGAACCGCTTCCCGGTATATCACTGTTCTGGAGGGAATCCAGGACGCTCTGCCCGACGTGCGGGTGTATTACTCGGAGGGCTGCCATCTGTTCCAGGATAAGGTGGAGGGGCTGGGATTAAGGCAGGACCGTATCTCGGAGGCGGTGAGCGTGGCGAAGAACAGTGACCTGGTGATTCTGTGCGTGGGACTTGACGAGACCCTGGAAGGGGAAGAAGGAGATACGGGAAACAGCTATGCATCCGGCGACAAGGCGGACTTGCTGCTGCCCCAGTCCCAGAGAGAGCTGATCGAGGCGGTAATGAAAGTGGGCAGGCCCGTGGTGGTGCTGAACATGACGGGCAGCGCCATGGATCTGCGGTATGTACAGGAACATGCCGACGCGGTGCTGCAGGTGTGGTATCCCGGGGCCCGGGGCGGCAGGGCAGTGGCCAGGGTGCTGTTTGGAGAGAGCTCACCTTCCGGAAAGCTGCCGGTGACCTTTTACAACAGTGCGGAGGAGCTGCCGGCCTTTGAGGACTACTCCATGAAAGGAAGGACATACCGGTATTTCCAGGGAAAGCCCCTGTATCCTTTCGGCTACGGACTCACCTATGGGGACGTGAAAGTGGAGTCGGCGGAGTGCGGCGGACAGGAGTGGGCCGCAGGCGCGGAGGGCGCTCTGGAATGGGACGTGACGCAGGATATGACCGTCAAAGTCAGGGTGAAGAACGATGGGCAGGCGGCCACTGGAGAAGTGGTACAGGTCTACGTGGAGGCGCTGGAGTCCGACTATGCCACACCCAACGGAAAACTGTGCGCGTTTACCCGAGTATTCTTAAACGGTGGGCAGACCGGTGAGGCGGAGCTGACAATCGGGAGAGATGCCTTTACTGTAGTCAATCAGGAGGGGGACAGAATCGTGGACGGCGGAAAGTTCCGCGTCAGCCTGGGATTGGGACAGCCGGATTCCCGCACCAGGGAGCTCACAGGGAAAGATTGTGTCGTATTTACCGTGAACAGGCGCTTTTGAGATAGCATGAGGTGATTTACGGAGAAGAATCCCTGCCGGAAATTCCAGCAGGGATTTTTTCGTCGGTCACAGGCATCCGTACGCCACGGCCCGCATCCGCAGATGGTGGTACTCCTCCAAATAGCGCGGCGGCAGGCTCTTTGGCAGGAGAGCCTGGAGAGGGCCGCAGATGTCCCGTGTACAGGCGGGGCAGGAAAGAGGAAAGGGAGGTTGCGGGGATGGAAGAAAGAAAGATTTTGCTGGCGCCGGAGGGCAGGGCGGAATTTCACAATCAGGTGGATTTCTGCGTGGGGACAGGCCGGATGGGACTGGCGCTCCACAGGGAGTACCTGGAGCAGCTGAGACTGGTGCAGCAGGAGATCGGCTTCCGGTATATCAGGGGGCACGGGCTGTTCTGCGATGACATGGCCATTTACCAGGAGACCGAGGAGGGAGCCCCGGAATATAACTTTACCTATCTGGACAGGGTGATGGACAGCTATCTGGAGCTGGGGCTGCGGCCTTTTCTGGAGCTGGGATTCATGCCCGAGAAAATGGCCAGCGGGAAGCAGACCATATTCTATTGGAAAGGAAACACCACACCCCCGGCGTCCTACGGGAAGTGGACGGATATGGTGAAAGCGCTTCTGACACATCTGTGCGGACGCTACGGCAGGGAGGAAGCGGTGACCTGGCCCATCGAGGTGTGGAACGAGCCCAATCTGCCGGGCTTCTGGGAGCATGCGGACATGCAGGAATACTTTAAGCTGTTCCGGGAAACTTTCACTGCCGTGAAAGAGGTGGATGAGCGGTTCCGGGTGGGAGGGCCGGCGGTCTGCGGCGGCAGCGACGAGGTGTGGATCAAGGCTTTCCTGGAATACTGTCGGGACAAGGGACTTGCGCCGGACTTTGTCACCAGGCATCACTATACCACGGAAGTGCCGGAGCGGGTGGGCCACTACGGGTATCCGGAGCTGATGCAGGCGGAGGCCGGTTTTGCAAACCTGCACACCACCAGGGAGATTATAGACAGCTTTCCGGAGTACAGGGGACGGGAGATTCACATAACGGAGTTCAACACCTCCTATATTCCCAATGCCCCTCTCCATGACACGAATCAGAACGCGGCTTACATGGCCCATCAGCTCTCCCGGCTGGGGGAGGACAACGAGTCATACTCCTACTGGACATTTGGGGATGTGTTTGAGGAGCAGGGCGTTCCCTTTACCCCTTTCCACGGAGGCTTCGGCCTGGTGGCCAACGGCTCCATCCCCAAGCCCACTTTCTGGACTTTCGTGTTCTTCAAGAAACTGAAACAGGGAAAGGGGCACTGTATACTGCGAAACAGCCATGCAGTGGTCATGTGCATGGAGGACGGAAGCTACCGGGGGGTGGCCTGGAACGCCGTGAACCGGCGGACCGGTCAGCCGTATCTGCTGACATTGGAGATCCGAAAGCAGCAGGAGGGCTGTCTTTTGACCAGGACCGTGGACGAGTCCCGGTGCAATCCGCTGAAAGTATGGCATGATATGGGAGAACCGGCCAGCCTTACCCGGGAGGAGAGGGAAATCCTGCGGGAAGCGGCCCGGCCCTGTGTGAACACCAGGCGGGTGAGGCCGGAGAACGGCAGGCTTGAGATCTCTTTTCCGGTGGAAGAAAACGGTGTAGTCTATTTTGAGTGGAGGCCGGGGGCGGTGGTATCGGACAGGGGATATTCTTACGGACGCGCCATGCAGTATCCGGCGATTAACCCGGTGACAAGGCTGGATTACCCGGATCCGGATGCCATAAGGGTGGGGGATACCTACTATATGGTCAGCACCACCATGCACTTCATGCCCGGCTGCGAGATTCTGCGGTCCTATGACCTGCGCAACTGGGAGCATCTTTCCTATGTGTATGATAAGCTGGACAGCACGCCGGCCCAGAGGCTGGAGGGGGAGGAGAATATCTACGGCAAAGGGATGTGGGCGGCGTCTCTGCGCTACCACGAGGGCACCTACTATGTATGCTTCGTGGCAAACGATACCCATAAGACCTATCTGTATACCGCGTCCCGGCCCGAGGGACCCTGGGAGAAGCATGTGATGGAGGGCTTCTACCACGACTGTTCCCTGCTCTTTGACGATGACGGGAAGCGCTATATCGTCTACGGCAACCGGGAGATCTGGCTCACCAGGCTGAAAGACGACTTAAGCGGTCCCCTGGAGGGAGGACTCCACCGGATGCTTGTGGAGGACAGGGACAATCCTCATCTGGGGTATGAGGGAAGTCATCTGTACAAGATTCGCGGGAAATATTATCTCTTCCTGATACATTCCAGGCCCGATGTGTGGAGGCGGACCCAGGCCTGCTTCGTGGCGGATTCCCTGGAGGGGGCGTTCGTGGGGGGAGACGTGCTGGACGATGACAAGGGACTGCCCGGCAGAGGGATCGCCCAGGGGCCCATTGTGGACACCCCGGAGGGAAAATGGTATGCGCTGCAGTTCCAGGACAGCGGGGCCGTGGGACGGATACCGTTCCTCCTGCCTGTGACATGGAAAGATGATTATCCCGTCTTCGGAAATCAGGGGACGATCCCGGAGGAATTCCCGGTGGAGAGCACCAGGCCGGGGCATGTATATGCGCCCTTGGTGGGCAGCGATGACTTTAAGGGGGAGTTGAAGAGCCACTGGGAATTCAACCATGAACCGGAGCCGGCGCTGATAAATCACGACAAAGCCGCCGGAATCTGGCAGGTGGCTACGGACAAGGTATGTAAGTCCCTGCTGCAGGCCAGGAATACCCTGACCCAGAGGATGCTCTGGCCCGGCTGTGCCGCGGAAGTCACCCTGGACGGCAGCGGGCTGCGGGAAGGGGACTTCGCCGGGCTGTGCGCCCTGCAGGCATGCTTCGGCTTCCTGGGGCTGACCCGGAGGGAAGGGAAGCTGCTTCTGGTGGTCAGAACCGTGGAGCCCGGAGAATTGGGGAAAATGCCGCTGGAGAACATGCCGGAGCAGGAATGAGCAGCGGTTCCCGTGGAGGAGAAGCCCTATGTTCTGAAACTGGAGGCGGACTTTTCCGGGGGAGGGGACACCTGTTCTTTCTATTACAAGGACAGAAGCTTTTGGAGCCGATGGACCAGGATAGGACCGCAGCACAAGATGCGCTTTAGCATGGAACATTTCTGCGGCTGCCGTTTCGGACTGACGGTGTATTCCACCAGGGAAGCCGGGGGCAGCGCTACATTCAGTGAGTTTGTCTACCGGGAGCGCTGAGGGGCCTTACCGGAAAGAACAGAATGTAAGAGGAGGTTTACATATGCATACAAGACAGAATCAGGCATTGACCATGCATCCGTTGTTTTTCGACCCAATCCACAGGAGAGCCTACATGGAGGAGAAAGATGGGAAGACATCCTTGAAATACAAGGACGACATCTGGGGAGTGAGATTGGAGGACAACGGCGATGTGACATTCACCATGCACGCGCCCTCGGCTGAGAGGGTGGAGGTAGCCGGCGTAGGGGGAAGCATGGGAAGAGACAGAATCCTGCTGGAGCGGGACGCGGAGGGATATTTTTCCGGGACCGTGTCCGGCATCGCCCCGGGTTTCCACTATCATTTCTGGTATGTGGACGGCGTGCAGGTGACCAATCCGGCGGCGCCGGTGGCTTACGGGTGCTTTGGAGCCACCAACTTTTTTGAAGTGCCCGCGCAAGGGGAGGATTTCTGGTTTCTGAAAGACGTGCCCCACGGGGATGTGCAGATACGCAGCTATGTATCCGGGGTCAACGGCCATGTGAAAAAATGTTATGTGTACACGCCGCCCTCCTATGACAGGGAGAACGGGAGGAGGTACCCGGTGCTCTATGTGCAGCACGGCGTGGGCGAGGACGAGACGGGCTGGATTTGGAACGGCAAGCTGAACTTCATTTTGGATAATCTCATCGCTCAGGGAAAGGCCAGGGAGATGATCGTGGTCATGTGCAGCGGCTACGCTTTCCTGAAAGATGAGGATCCTGTCTTCTTCCCCGGGGACTTCGGCAGGGAGATTGCGGAGAATGTCATTCCCTTTATCGAGAACCATTACCGCACGGCAAAGGGGAGAAGCAACAGGGCCATGGCGGGGCTTTCTCTGGGATCCGCCCAGGCCACCCAGTTCGTGGCCCGGTTCCAGGAGCTGTTCGCCCATCTGGGGGTCTTCTCGGGCATGCGGGATCAGGAGGCGGAGCAGATTCTGAACAGACATAAAGAGTATCCTATGGAGACGGTGCTGATGACCGCGGGAATCGGGGAGAAAGGACTGGACGAGGCCCAGAAAGTCTACACGGACCGTTTCCGGGCGCTGGGTGTGGCGGGAGGGCAGAGATGCTATCCCGGATACCATGAGTGGCATGTGTGGAGGGCCAGCCTGCGGGATTTCGCGGAGCTGATCTTCCGCGGCGGGGCAGACGCCGGAAAAAATCAGGAACCGGAGTTCACGTATCAGGAGACGCCTGTGGAGCGGGAGCAGCTGGACCGCCAGACTTTCGCGGAGCATATCCTGATGTTTGACCCTATCTACAAAGGACTGGTCCACGCCTTTGACGAGAAAGGCAGGCCTGCGGGAAAGTATAAGGACGAGCACTGCGGCGCGGAAGTGACAGACGCCGGGGCCGGCAAAGCCAGATTCTGGATCCGGGCAAAAGGGGCAAAGACCGTGGAGGCGGATATCTGGGGCATGGGCTGTTATGCTCTGGAGCCGGCGGAGGAGGACTGGTGGACCTGTGAGGTGGCCGGAATCGAGAAAGGCTTCCACTACTACGGCATCAAGGTGAACGGGGTGGACGTCCTGGACGGCAATGCACCTGTGGGCTACGGCGGCTTCCGGGCTATCAATTACCTGGAGATGCCGGAGGAGGATTTTGAGGAGTACAGGATCCGGCAGAACCCCCACGGGACGATCCATCTGAACTATTACCGGTCGGAGGAGACAGGACGTACGAAGCTGTGCTATGTGTACACGCCTGCGTCCTATGAGAAAGAGATCGAGCGCCGGTATCCCGTTCTCTATCTGCAGCACGGGGGCGGGGAGAACGAAGCGGGATGGATCTGGCAGGGGAAGCTTGCCAATCTGGCGGATAATCTCATCGCCGCAGGCCAAATGGAAGAGATGATTATCGTCATGAACACGGGGTATGCTTTCCCGGACAGCGGGGCCTATCATCCGGCCATGAGTGCCTTTGCGGAGGAGCTGGCGGGCAGCGGGATATCCTTTATCGACAGGACTTACAGGACCATTCCGGACAAAGAGCACAGAGCCATGGCGGGGCTGTCCATGGGCGGCATGCAGACCCAGAAATGCGTCTTTGCCCATCCGGAGCTGTTCCGTTGGGCGGGCATCTTCTCGGGGGGCCTGACCATTGGAAACGAGGAGGTGGACTACAGTTCCATCCTCTTGGATCCGGAAGAGTTCGCCAGGCGGTTTGCGATGCTCTTCGTGGCCTGCGGTATGCAGGAGTGGAGCTATGAGAGCACGAAGAAGAACGAGGAGGCCGTTCTGGCGGCAGGGGTGCCGATCGTGGTCTTCGAGGGATACGGATACCACGACTGGACTTTCTGGAGACACTGCGCAAAGGACTTCCTGCCCAGACTCTTCCGCTAAAGCCCAAGTGCGGGCCGGGGAGGGGCGCTATGCCGGGGGCAGCGGCGTAGCGTGCACGGCCAAGAGCCTGTTTCGCTACCGCGACAGGAAGCCCTGCTATTACTATCGCTTCTAACCGGAAATCCCGAGCTGGGACAATCCGGGCACTTTCCACTCCTCGGATCTGTGGTTCTTCTTCGAGACCCTGGCGAAGTGCTGGATGCCTTTCACGGGAAAGCATTATGACCTGGCCAGGCAGATGTGCAATTACTGGGCGAATTTCATTAAGACCGGAGACCCCAACGGAGAGGACGGGGACGGAAAGCCCGCCCCTGTGGCAGCCCTACAGCGGGGAGGCGCCCTGGGAGATGCGGTTCACCTCGGAGGGACCTGCGCCCCGGAAAGAGGAGAAGAGTCCTTTCAAGGCGTTTTCCCGCGCTTTTGTATGAAAATCCCGAGACAGCATGCGCCGAAATGAGCGCGAAAGAGTAATCGGAAGGAGGAAATCATAACATGAAGAAACAGGCATTCAATCCATATCTGCCGTCCTGGGAGTATATACCGGACGGCGAACCCCATGTCTTCGGAGACAGGGTCTATGTCTACGGCTCCCATGATTTCTACAACGGGTATGTGTTCTGTATGGGGGACTATGTGTGCTGGTCCGCGCCCCTGGAGGATCTGTCGGACTGGCGCTACGAGGGCGTGATCTACCCCAGAAACGAGGATCCCCTGAATCGGCAGGGGAAAGCCTGCCTCTATGCTCCGGACGTGACCCGGGGGCCGGACGGCAGATATTATCTCTACTATGTGCTGGACAAACAGTGCATCGTGTCCGTGGCCGTGTGCGATACCCCTGCGGGGCGGTATGAATTCTACGGCTATGTCCACTATCCGGACGGTGTAAGGCTGGGGGAGAAAGAGGGGGACGAGCCCCAGTTCGACCCGGCGGTGCTGACGGAAGGGGAGGTGA
Organism: Lachnospiraceae bacterium; assembly: GCA_022799755.1. GTDB lineage: Bacteria > Bacillota > Clostridia > Lachnospirales > Lachnospiraceae > Acetatifactor. The sequence goes on along the minus strand of JAAWOU010000112.1, from coordinate 1,581 downwards.
CATACCTGTACACCGGCTTCAGCGGCAGATGGGACAAGGACCGGTTCGGGTCCATGGCGGTGGTGCTGGGCGCGGATATGCTGACGGTGCTGGAGGCTCCGGTGTGCGTGGTGCCGGGGTACACCCACTGTCAGGGGAGCGGATTCGAGGGGCATTCTTTCTTTGAGGCATCCTCCATCCGGAAGATCGGGGACACTTACTACTTTGTCTATTCCTCTGAGGTGATGCATGAGCTGTGCTATGCCACCAGCAAGAGCCCCAGGGAGGGATTCGTGTACCGGGGCGTTCTGGTGAGCAACTGTGACATGCACATCTGCCATGACAAGCCGGAGGACCTGCCCATGGCTTACGGGGCAAATAACCACGGAGGGCTGGTGGGAATAAACGGCGAATGGTATATTTTTTATCACAGACACACCAACGGTACCTGGTACAGCAGGCAGGGCTGCGCGGAGCGGCTGACCCTGGCAGCGGACGGAAGCTTTGCCCAGGCGGAGCTCACTTCCTGCGGCCTAAACGGCGGCCCCCTTGCGGGAAAGGGGGAGTATCCGGCCCATATCGTCTGCCGGCTGTTCACGGACGAGCCCACGGGCCATGTAGGCGGCGAGAAGCAGCCCAGGGTGATGCAGGACGGCAGGGACGGGGACGAAGAGCCGGGGTATATCGCCAACATCACGGATTCGGCCACGGCCGGGTTCAAGTATTTTGACATGCGGGGCGTGACGAAGATCCGCATCACGGTGCGGGGCTATGCGGACGGCACTTTCGAGGTGCGGACCAGGTGGGACGGTGAAGTCCTGGCCCGGATTCCGGTGGTGTACACCAATGTTTGGGAGGACTATGAGGCGGACATCCCCATGCCGGACGGCGTGCAGGCGCTGTATTTTACGTACAGGGGCCGGGGCAAGGCCAGCCTGCTGTCCTTTGCGCTGTCGTAAGAGTATCGTGGCCGGAGCGCGCTGCCGGGCGCCATGCCTATGATCGGAATGCTGATGATTCCCAAAACCTGCGCCTATGTGTAGACGGTAAAATCCATAATCCAAACAAAACAGACTCGGAATGGCCATGCCCGGGAGAATTTACAGATGCGAACTGAACAGCCCAGGTGGTGGTGGCGGAGCTGTCCTCCGCCATGGATGCAGCGATATCCGGCATAGCAGGGATAGGGCATATGCTGCTGGGTTTCAGCATGTGCTTGTGCTGGTACGGATCAGACGTGGCGTATCGGCGAAGCCGTGAACAGTAACCAGAAGCGGGGCATGAAAAAATATAAAATTCCCTCTTGCCAAACAGGTGCAATTATGGTATTATATGTTTCGGGTCATCGGGTAAAGGGTGGCTCGAAACTATCGATCCGGCTGGAAAGGCATGGCTCATACGGCTCCATGGTCAAGCGGTTAAGACATCGCCCTTTCACGGCGGTAACACGGGTTCGATTCCCGTTGGAGTCATTTTTGCGGAAAAGGCAACATATAATGTAAAGTAAGGCGCAGTAGCCAAGTGGTAAGGCGTGGGTCTGCAACACCCTGATTCACCGGTTCAAATCCGGTCTGCGCCTCTGAAGAACCCCGATTCATGCGG
>JAAWOU010000012.1 GCA_022799755.1 Lachnospiraceae bacterium | reverse complement strand
GCCTTCACGGGAAAGGCGGGGCTGTCCCTGTTCTTCTCCTCCCTGGCAGGGTATGTGCTCTCCCGGGAGAGGCTGAAAGGCCGCTCGTTCCTCACCGCCTGCTTTGTGTTCACCATGATGTTCTCTGGGGGGATGATACCCAATTACATCCTGGTGCGCTCTCTGCACATGCTGGATACCCTTTGGTCCCTGTTTCTGCCCAATGTTATCAATGTTTACAATATGCTCATTATCAAAACCGCCTTTGAGGGCACGCCCCCAGCCTTAGAGGAATCGGCAAAGGTGGACGGGGCCTCGAACCCGCGTATCTTCCTGTCCATTATGTTCCCCATGATAGCCCCCTCAGTGGCAGCGGTATCGCTGTTTTTGGCAGTAGGGTATTGGAACGAGTATTGGAGTGCCATTCTGTACATCACGAAGAACGGGCTCAAACCCATACAGCTCTACCTGCTGGACGTGGTGAACTATGCGTCAGACCCGCTGTCAGGGACAGAATCCACGTTTGCCTTCCAGGACGCGCCGGAGGGGATAAAATCAGCGACAATCATAGTGGCAACGCTGCCGATCCTGGCGCTGTACCCGTTTGTACAGAAGTACTTTGTCAAGGGGGTGATGATAGGCTCAGTGAAGGAGTGAGAGGCAATCAGCCTAACGGCTCGGGGCAGAGCCCTTCGCCCAGCACAAACGACCGGGCGGACAGCGCAATTCAGGGGCGTAGAGTTGGCTTTGGCCAACTCTTGGCCCCTGGCAGGGTGTGGGACAGAGTCCCGCGGCCTTGCCCCTGACCTCAGGGCGGCGCGCCCAGCGAATGGGGCGAGGCAAAGCTCAACCCATCCGCTCCCGCCTCCTGAGACAACGGCATCTTACTGGGAAGTCCAGGGCCGCCACCTCTCGGAAGGCCAGTCCGCATCTCTCCGCCAGTTTGGAAACCTGGCGGTTCCCAAACTGTGCGGAATCGTGCTGTGTGGGTGGTTTGGCGGCGCGAAATGCTGCCTCTGTCGGACTTGAGTGGGAGGCTGGAAGAACTGCCTCTCTTCGGTCGCTGGGCGCGCCGCCCCTAAGGGCAAGGTCAAGGCCGCCTCCGGCGGCTTAGGGCTCCGCCCTAAGAACCCGCCAGGGGGCAGCCCCCCTGGACCCCGGTCGCCGGCTTTGGCCGTCTGCTTGGCGAAAGGCACTGCCTCGAGCCGTCAGGTTCGTCTGGACACTATCTGCGTGCTTCTGATTTTTGCACCACATTTTTATCTGAATGGAGGTCCTACCTATGAAAAAACGCTTTAAGCTCTTGGCCGCCATCCTGGCCTGCGCTATGCTTCCTGCCTGCGGCCAGCCATCTGCACCTTCCAGCTCCCAGCCCCAATCTCAGCCTAAGAGCGATTCCTCCAGCTCAGAGGCTTCGTCCTCCAACGCGGAGAGCGAGTCCCAGCCTGCTGACACGGCTGATACCGGCGACCGGCCGAAACTCAACATCCTTATCCCCTATGCCCCCTTTGACGTGAAAACCGACAACGCGGGCAAGGAGCTCTCCAAGCACACTGGCTATGAAATTGAGTTCGACACCCTGCCTGAGCAGAACTCCAATGACCGGCTGAACCTGATTTTCAGCTCTGGCAATATTGATTATGACTACATCCGCATTGGCAGCGGGGACGTGGAGCGCTCCCTGTTCGCCACCTATGCCAGCCGGGGCCTTCTGGAGGATTTGACCGGGAAAATCCCCAACTATGACAAGCTCTCTCAAATCGACGCCCGGGGCTTTGAAGCCCTCACCCAGAACGGCTCTGTCTACGGTATCCCAAGCACTGGCCTGCCCTATGCCTCCTCCACCAACGCCATCCGCATGGACTGGCTGGACAAGGTGAAAAAGGACGTGCCCACCACGCCGGATGAGCTCTACGATGTGTTGAAAGCCTTTAAGGAGCAGGACCCGGACAGCCTGGGAGAGAACAATATTCCCTATACTGCCCTGCCCCAGACAGTGGACGGAGCCATCTCCGCAGGGTTCGGCATTCTCTTTAACTATGAGGAGCGGGACGGCAAAATTGTGGATGCCCGGATGCTGCCTGAGTATAAGGAGTATCTCGCCTTTATGAATAAGCTGTACAGCGAGGGCCTGCTGGACGCGGACATGCCCGTGAACACTGGCACCAAGCATCTGGAAAAATGCGCCAGCGGCCGGGTGGGCTTCTACACCGGCGGCACGGACCAGGCCCGGGATTTGCTTATCTCCAAGCGCCAGAATGGCCAGGACGGCACCTACTACCAGATTATCCCGCCCTTCCAGGACAGCACAGGCAAGCAGCGGGCAGCCAGCCTGGAGGGCCTGTTCGGCATTGGGATGATTCCCAAGGGCAGCGAGACCGCGGACCATGTGCTGAACTTTATGAACGTGTACCTGTCTGACGACGTGTTTGAGAGCATCATCCACGGCCAGGAGAATGTGGACTACAAAATTGAGAACAGCGAGCGAATCCCCATCCTCCCGGACTTTGACCAGAACCGGGGCAATATGTATGCCCTGTTCCCAGTGCAGAACGGCGAGACCTACTTCGACCTGTGGAAGCTGCGCACCAAGAAGACCCCTGAGGCAGGCATGTTCTTCCAGCAGGTCTTTGACGAGGCCGGGGACTACCTGGAAGTGAACCCCATTGCCTTTGCCCCCTCCTTTGACGGCATCTCTGACAAGGTGAAGGTGGTCCAGGAGTACGCCCTGCAGGAGGCCACCAAGTTCATTGCCGGGGCCCGCAGCCTGGATGAGTTTGACGCTTTTGTGGAGGAAATGAAAGCCAAAGGCGCGGACGAGATTGTGGAGGCCTATAACCAGTGGTACAAAGCAAAATAAGAGATTGAGATTCATCCCTCCGGCTTGGCCGGAGGGATTTCTCCTGTACCAGGGTTGAGAAAAGATAGGGCAGAATTTTTAGGAGCCGGGCCTGCCGGTGCGGGGCAGGCCCGCAGCTGGCTCACCCAGCGGAGGCCATACGTCAGAGACTTGGGGCCGCCATCACAGGCTGCGCAAAAAAACACTTGATTTTTCCGGCAAAAGGGAGTATAATAGCTATGCGCCCAAAAGGCAGCACAAATTTTATGCCGGTGTGATGGAATTGGCAGACGTGATGGACTCAAAATCCATTGGTAGCGATACCGTGCCGGTTCGAGTCCGGCCACCGGCACCAAGTGAACTAGAGCTGTTTTTCGAACCTTTCTATCGAGAAACGGCTCTATTTTGTTTTGCAATCCATTGAAATTACTGGGTTTTTTAGAAATCAAGATAACAGAAACCGCGCAATATGCACGAAAATGGATTAAAAATTTTCACACAGCTTCATGTTTTAGACACAGGAATTCTCATAAATCCTGTGCTTTTTCTTTTCTATATAGTTCTTCAAAACGTGACGGAGTCTTATATGCTAGCGTCTGATGTGGACGGGCAACGTTGTAAAAATTTATATATGTCTTTATGCTTTTTCGGAAGTCTGTTTCCGATGAGTAATCACGACGGTAGGCTCTTCCTTTTTGAATGTTGCAAAAAATGTTTCCTGCTACCGCATTATCGTAAGGACATCCTGACTTGCTGATTTGGTCGCGCCGTAATGTTCCTGTAGCTGAAAACAATAAAAGAATATCTATAGCAATAGGAGTATTACAAGCTATTCACATAATATTGTATTTCACTGGATTGTTAGAGAAAATCAGTCAAGCAGATGTTTATATTGCTTTTGGAATCTGCGCTGTCATTTCTATAGTTTGCTTTTTGCTATCTGTTTGGATTTTACTGCCTTTTTCAAAGTTTAAGCATGGAATAAGGTATTTGTTTATGCTTTTCGCTATACTTCAGGTGCTTATTACGATATTTATGTTTTTATTACCCGAAGCGGGCATATCAGCGCCAATCCAGTTTTAGCATTAGCAAGATTATAGGCATACTGCATATCAAAGAGGTGCGGGGGAGCAATTCCCCGCCGTATTCTTTTGTGCCGACAGGCACAAAACGCCGTCTGCAAGACTGAATATACTACATTTATGCAGTATATAACGGATATCCGCTACAAAAAAGGCTGCTTTGTGCCTTACGAGGCGGGTACGGTGAAAAAAATCGTACTGGAGTATGGAGGTAGACAGGCATGAAATTATCACTAATGACATTCACAATGCTGGGCGATTGCCTGAAAAAGTACATGGATGCAGACCTGCTCTGCAAAAATGTGAAAGACAGCGGCCTGGAAGAAGTAGACATGATGCAGATGGAATTTCAGTATTACGGAAAAAAGGAAATGCTGTCCGCCATGGAAAAGTATGGCATTCGCTGCGGCTGCCTGATTATGGCAGCATCCTTTTATACAAACCCATCTGCAGTGGAGGGAGAGATCAGGCAGGGCCTGGAGCTGGCCGGAGAGGCGGGAGCAGGGTATCTGATGGTGGTTCCCGGAAATATGGATGGGGCGGACAGGGAAGCCTGCAGCAGGCTTACAAAAGAGGAGATACTGGAGCAGGCGGCGGAACATTTCCGGAAAGCGGTGGAATTGTCCGGAACCTATGGGATTCAAATCTGCTTTGAAAATACGCCCCATGCCTATAAGCCATTCGCTTCCGCAGAGGATTGCAAAGCTTTACTGGAGAAAGTGCCCGGCCTGCAGCTGGTCTTTGATACCGGCAATTTCAGGGTGGCGGTGAAAGACAATGATGAAATGGCTTCTTACAGGCTTTTGAAGAAATGGATTGTCCGGTTCCATTTAAAGGAAGTAAGGATTGGAGAGTACGCAAACGGCGAACCTTGTGTGGGAGGGCAGGCAATCAAGGCATGTTTCCCCGGAACAGGCGTCATCCCTCTGCAGGAGATCATCAGGACAAGCCTGGAGGAGGGATTTGACGGTACCTTTGCCATAGAATATACGGCGTCTGCAGATACCCATGCCTGCGGGCATCGGGAAGCCATTGCCGCATATACCGGTATCCTTAGCGAAATGGAGAGGGGAAAGCAGGAAAAGTGCCCCCAGGCCGCCTTTCCCGGACTGGAGCGTCCGGTGTCCAGACTGTTCTTCGGGACAGCTATCCGTCCCATGATGATGGGAACCGACGCCATGATGCTTTTGGACTATGCTTTTGCAAGCGGAATCAACGCCTTTGACTGCGCCAGGGGATACGGCGGCGCGGAAGCCGTGCTGGGGAAATGGATGCAGGAGCGGCAAAACCGCAGGGAAGTGGTAATCCTCACGAAATGCGGAAATGTAAGTGCGGACGGGAAAGTGGCTGTGAACCGGGAGGTGATAGAGCGGGAGCTGGAGGAGAGCCTGCGCAACCTCCGGACAGACTACATTGACATCTATCTGTTGCACAGGGATGACCCGGCCACTCCCATAGCCGAAATCATGGAAACCCTGAACCGGATCAAAAGGGAAAGAAAGGTCAGGATATTCGGTGTCTCCAACTGGTCACACGAGCGCATACAGGAAGCAAACGCCTATGCCCGGGAGAACGGACTGGAGGGCTTCGCTGCGTCAAGCCCCAACTATGGGCTGGCAAGGCAGATAGCGGATCCCTGGGGAGGCGGCTGCGTTACGGTTTCCGGCCCGGAGGGAAGAGAGGCAAGGGAATGGTATGCAAAGGAGCAGATGCCCGTTATCGCCTATTCCAGCCTGGGCAGAGGATTCTTCAGCGGAAGATTTAAAAGCTATGATTACCAAGGGGCGAAAAAGGTGTTGGATTCTTTTGCGCAAAAGGGTTATCTGTCGGAGGACAATATGGCAAGGCTCCAGGCATTGGAAAAGTATGCGGAGAAAAAAGGCATTACAGTGACCCAGGCAGCCATGCAGTTTGTGCTGGGCAGCCCCATGAACGTCTTTGCCGTAGCCAGCATGTCGGCGCCGGAGCGCATCCGGGAGAATGTGGAGGCAGCAGGCAGAATGATGGATGCGGATGATTGGAACCAATTGAATCATATATAAGGAAGAGACTGCAAAGGGCGGTCGTAGCAGACGCGCAGACACGCCGATGCATTTTGATTTTAGGAGGAGGGGACATTTGTCATGAAAAAGTACAGCTGTCAGATGACACGCAAAGAGGTCCGTGAGTTATATTTCGGGGTGATATGCAGGAAGCATATTCGGCAGCTGCTGCATGGCCCGAAATGGCTGTTGCTGGCAGCACTGCTGGCGCTGGAATGGATTGCGTATCCGATGTTGGCTCTGGGCGTTGTCATATTGATGGTGGTTGTACTCGGCCTGGCCATAGCGGGCAGATATGCTTCGCTGATACGACAGCTGTGTCAGGGGCCCCGGGTCATATGGGCGGAGGACGGGATGCTGAAAGCGGAAACGGAGGAGAAGCAGTACAGCGAACTGCTCTGTGACAGCATAAGGGAGATCAGGACCACGCGCAGCCTGCTTGTATTGGAATTCTGCCTGGACTCTAAGACAAAGTGGTATCCCATTCCGTTGGGGGTATTCGAGGATGAGCGGGAGCGGGACGGTTTTGTGCAGTCTTTGCGGAATCCGCAGACGCGGGAGGAAAACGCGGCGTCCGAAGAGGGGCCCAGGGCGCAGGCTGACGGGGAAGAATCAGAGACATGGAGGGAGGAAAGCGCCGGGGAGAGAGCGTATTTCTGCCAGTCCTTTCAGGTGGAAGAGGAGGACTGGATAAGGATAATGACAGACGCCACAGATGCCATTGAAGCGGGAACTTTAGGAGGGCAGAAGAAAGTCGGACTGATCTGGACCGGCCTTGGGGCGGTGTGCCTCTATTTTGTTTGCCGGTTGGTATGGAAAGTCTTTGCCGCGGAATGGATTGACTGGCTGGCCCTGTTTGCCGGCGTTATCTTTCTGATGCTATTGCGGAACCGGCTGGAGTGGACTGAGAAAAAGATAAGCCGCCGGATTCGGGAGGGAGCGGCTTGGGATGCCTGCGGAAGCTGGGAGATATCCGTCACGGAGCAGGGGGTACGGCAGAGTATACAGAGCAGAGCGGGAGGCAGCAGTATTACAATACCCTGGGAAAATCTGCTCTGCATGGTGGAGACGGATGCAGAGCTATTCCTTTTTCAGAGAGACAAAAAGCATTTTACCGTGCTATTGAAAAAGCATGCCGAAAGCGTGGAACAGATAGAGAGCCTGAAAGCGCTGTGCGGCGCAAAACAGGTGGAAGTGCTTCCGGGAAAGCGCAAAAGATATGCACCGGACTGGTTTCTTTTCATTTTGACCGTCATTGCCCTGGCGGGGCTTGTGCTGGCCTTTTCCCGGGTGATGTTTTGGGGGATCGGGAGAGATCTGATCCCTGAAAGTGTCCCTCTTGAAGAACAGATATCGGTTTTGCGCTCTTTTGGATTTACGATTCCGGAGGAAATGGAGCAATCCCTGTACGAGTACGAGGCGGAAGACGAGATTATCTCATATGTGGAAGATTATCCCTATACATGGCTGCTGACGGATCTGGCCTGGGCAGACGAGGCGGAGGAGTGGGCGGAATGGTTTGAAGACGGACCCGAAGTGTTCTGGTTTGACTTTGAGGGGTGGGACATATCGGAGGATTATATCCGGATACTGGAGGGGATGCGGGAGCTTTCTGCCGGCAGCATTCTGGACGATGTGGAGAACATTCGGGAGGACACGGACAATTTAGACTGGGAAAAGGGCGCGGGCACCGTAACCGTCTCTCTGGAGTGGAGAGCACAGGAGTATTCCTGGGAGATGGATGTGGAGTATGACTGGATCGATGAAAAGGTTCTGGGGATTTATAACGGGCTCCTTAAGAGAGAGGGCGTAGCGGAGCGATTCTACATGACATTTGACGACGGTCAGGGGGCGCTTGTATTCTACTGTACCAAAGAGTGGGCTTCGTCTTTTGAGGATGCCACCGGTCTGGACTTGGAAGCCTATATGGTGCAAAAGGGCTGGTAGTGCGCGGACAGCCCTTTTGCGATTGGCTTAATTCATATGTCTTACAATTTTGTAATAAGCCATGGATGTCTGCTTGTAGCTGACTCCGTAGATGAGAGCGAACACCAGGCAGCCTGCCGCGGTGCAGCCGACGAGCAGGGGGAGCTCAAAGAAACCGATGGCCCCTAAGAGCATATACACCATGCGCATGCCCACTGCCGTATGGACAATAGCGCCAAGCAGCGGCAAACCGAAGACAATGCTGATCTGGGTCCGTATGGCATGTCTGATCTCGCTGTCGCTCATGCCCACCTGCTGCATGACCTCAAAATTCTTCTGATCCTCGAATCCCTCTGTGAGCTGTTTATAGTACATGATGATCAGCAGACAGATCAGGAAGATGGCGCCGAAGAAGATGCCGATGAACAGCAGCCCGCCGTACATGCTCTTTTGATCCGCCATGTGTGTCCTGTGATCCTGATAGCCCAGGAAGCCCTGCACTGCGCTGAAGCGCTGGCCCAGCGCCAGGGAGAAAGCGTCGATGTCCCCATCCTGTCCCAGGAGCTCAAAGCCGTAGAAACAGCTGTGCATCCCGGCTCTGTCTATGCCGAAAGCGGCGCATACCTTTTCCACCTGTGTCTCGTCCGACAGCACCGCCAGATAGCGGTTGCTGAAGCGATTGTCGGATGCTTTCTTGTCGATGGGGCATTCGGTAAGCTCTTCCTTTACCTGATATTCCAGTGCGGGAAATAGGATCCTGTCGCTTGCAAAGTCTGCCCCCGTGCTGAAGACGACTGCCTCCTCAGGAGCCAGGGGCAGGGAGGTTCCCGCCATCCATTCGTATTCCGCCGCCGTCATCAGCATCAGATACTTTAAGTCCGCGACGTCATTTCCGCTCCCGTCCCATGGCAGGAAAGCGTCTCCGTCCAGGACGGCGCGCAGCTCCACATAGCCGAAGAGCAGTTCCTCCTCCAAAGTGACCCGATTCTGCTTTGCCAGGGTTCCTGCTTCTTCCCGCAGGCCGGCGGCATTCGTCTCAGCATCGCCCAGACAGATGAACTCGAACGTGCGCCTGATGCCGGACTTCACTATGGTATCCATGTCCAGATAGACCACCACCGTACACACTGCCGTGATGATGACCATGGTGGAGAAGACGCAGATATTGGACAGGCTGGCAGCGCTCTTCTTCATGCGGTAGAGCATGCCGGAGACCGTGATAAAGTGATCTGCGCGGTAGTAGAATTTCTTTCGCCGCTTCAGAAAGCGCAGGGCTGCGATGCTGCCGGAGGTGAACAGGAAGTAGGTGCCCAGGATGACCAAAAGGACGGCCAGGAAGAAATCCGTGAAGACATAGACGTCCAGCTGGGAGGAGAGAGCGATGGAATAGCCCGCTCCCAGCGCGCAGGCACCAAGGATGCTCCAGACGAAAATGTGCCGGGGCTCCTTTTCACCCTTTCTGGAATCGCCCATGAGCTCCACGGGATTGGCCTTGCCTACCTGAACCAGATTTACGGTGAGATTCAGGGCGGTGACGAATGCGTAGAAGAGCAGGCTGTCCGTGACAGCCGCAGGACTTACCGAGAACTGCACGTCCACCTGCATCCTTGCCAGGTTCAGCAGCAGCAGGAAGATCAGTCTGGAGAACACCAGCCCCAGGCAAATGGCCGCTGCCATGACGCAAAAGTAGATGATCAGGCTCTCCCAGAACATCATTATGCCGATATGCTTCTTCTCCAGGCCCAGCATGCTGTACAGGCCCAGCTCTTTCTTGCGGCGTTTGATCAGGAAGCTGTTGTTGTAGTAGAGGAAAGGCACCATGATGATCCCCAGCAGCCAGAAGCCGATGAGGACCAGTATCAGGGTATACGTGCCTTTGGGCAGGGTATACATGATGTCGTTTTTCAGGATCAGGTCAAACACAAAGTAGGTGAACATAGCAAAGGTACTCACACCCATGTAAGGCAGATAGGTGGACGTATTCTTGCGGATGTTGGAGACTGCCATCTTGGGCAGCAGGGCGATGTGCTTCTTTTTCGCGGTGGTCATGTTATGCTTCCTTTCAGATTTTTGACTTTCGGTAACGTCATTTGATACTACGTTTGTAGTCTTTTGGCTTTGCAGTCATAAAATTTTGTAATCACGAGATTTCGCAGCAATCATATGACTTTGCAATCACATAATAAGGATACAAAAAAAGGAAATGGAATGCCATCGAACATCCTTACATTTCCTTTTTACAACCTTACATTTTTGCAAGCTTACGAATTCGGCCCGGGAAGCGGAATCCCGAGGATGATAGCGGTGCCCTGGCCCTCGCTGCTCTTAGCCCGGATCGTCACGTTCAGATGGGTGAATATCCGTTGGCAGAGGTACAGTCCGATGCCGGTGGATTTCTTCTCCAGTCTGCCGTTGTACCCGGTGAAGCCTTTTTCGAAGATGCGGGGCAGATCCTCCGGACGAATGCCGATTCCGGTGTCTTCAATAGACAGATACACCCGGTCTTCCTCTTCCCAGGCTCTGAAAGAGACGCCGCCTTTGATCGTGTACTTGACGCTGTTGGAAAGAAGCTGTTCCAGACAGAAGACGAACCATTTCTCATCCGTGAGAATCCTCCATTCCATTTCCGGCAGCTCCAGATGCAGGGACTTGTTGATAAAGGACAGGGAATATTTTTTGACGGCCTGCCTGACCAGATCATATAGGCTGTAGCTCTGCAGCACCAGGTCGGAGGAGATGCTCTCCAGGCGCTGGAAAGACAGCACCATTTCCGCGTACTGTTCTATCTGGAATAATTTTTCCCGCAGCAAAAACAGGTCTCTGTCCCGGAGATTTGGCTTGTCCAGCAGAAGCTTTATGGCTAGGATGGGTGTCTTGATCTGGTGGGTCCACATCATGTAATAGTCTCCGCGCTCAGCGTTTTTCTCCTCCCAATGCCGCCGCTCTTTCTGGTGCATGCGGTACATAAAGCACAGAAAGTTCTGCTGGGCCATGGGGTAATCCTCTGCGGCCTCGATGCATTCCTCCGACTCCTGAAGCCAGTTGTCGTACCCTTTCGTAAAGAGCAGCTCTCCGGAATGCGCAAAGTGATGGTAGACCCTTTCAAGCTCCCGGCTTTTTTGCACATACCGAAAGCCCTCCAGGGCAATGGCCATGAGCCACACCGTCAGGGTGATTAAAGCGGCGTAGAGAAGCTTCTCCATGTTTTCAAAATGATACAGGCTTCCTATGGAGACGAAGAGGAAGACGGTAACGGCGTACAGCAGCAGTGTCAATCTTTTTTCTCTGAGATAGCGCAGAAACAGTCTCATGATGATTCTCCAATCTGGTAGCCCAGACCCTTTTTGGTCTGTATCGGCAGGTCTGCGCCCGCGCTCTCCAGCTTTTTGCGCAGCCTTGTCATGTTTACGGTGAGCGTGTTTTCGTCCACGAAGCAGTCGCTGTCCCAGAGACGCTTCATGATGGCCTCTCTGTACACGGTCTGCCCTGCATTCTCGAACAGAAGCTGCAGGATTTTGAATTCGTTCTTGGTCAATTCCAGCTTCCTGCCATTCACCAGCAGAGTGGCGTCCGTCAGATCCAGGATCAGACCGCGGCATTCCATGATGTTCGTGGGCTCTCTGAAAGCATAGGTGCGACGGAGCATGGCCTGGACTTTGGCAGCCAGAACTTCGGGTTCAAAAGGCTTTGTGAGAAAATCGTCCCCGCCCATGTTCACAGCCATGACTATGTTCATATTGTCGCTTGCGGAGGAGACGAAGACAATGGGAACCTTGGAGAACTGCCGGATCTGGGCGCACCAATAGTATCCGTTGTAAAAGGGCAGGCCGATATCCATCAGCACCAGGTGGGGCGAACATGCGGCGAAAGTCTTGAGCACATTGCCGAAATCTTCCGCGCAGATTACCTCATAGCCCCATTTTTCCAGATGGAGCTTCATGCCCTCGGCAATTACTGTGTCGTCTTCAACCAGCAGCAGACGGTAATTTTTGTGACTTCCGATTCCCATATCCATGGTCTTTCTCTCCTTTTTGAGATGCCCGATAGGACGTGCTCCGTTTATTATAGCGTTTTCTCCCGAATTGCGCAATAGGCTGAAAATATTGTTCACGGGCAGTTCCGCGAGGTGTCTTCGGGCGCGTTTTGCACGAAAAATACAAAATCATGAAATCACAAGCCACAAATGATTTCAGGTTGCGGTTGTTTTTTTAGGCAAGATACTTTATAATGTATGCAATAGTTACAAAGACTCCGGCGGCTGTCTGATTTGCCGCCGGGATGCATGGAGGAAGCGACGCGCCAGGCGGGGCAGAGGGTAGCATATGAAAGAAAAGGTAGTGGTGGGCATGTCGGGAGGGGTGGACTCTTCCGTGGCCGCGTATCTTTTACAGGAACAGGGATATGAGGTCATCGGCGTCACCATGCAGACATGGCAGAACGGGACGGGGACGGAAGCGGAGGCCTGTGGGGAGCTGTCTGTGGTAAAGGACGCGGAGGAGGTGGCGCGGAAGCTGGGCATTCCCCATCACGTCATGCATTTTGAACAGGAGTTCCGATGTCATGTGATCGACTATTTTGTGGAGGAATATCTCCGGGGACGCACGCCGAATCCCTGCATTGTCTGCAACCGCTATGTGAAGTGGGAGGCGCTTCTGCAGAGAAGCCTGGCAATGGGCGCGGCTTACATAGCCACGGGGCATTACGCCAGGATTGACAGGCTTCCCAACGGCCGCTTTGCCCTGCGCAGCTGTGCGGGCGCGAAAAAGGATCAGACCTATGCCCTCTACAGACTGACCCAGGAGCAGCTCTCCCGTACCATGATGCCGGTGGGGGAGTATGAAAAGGAGGAAATCCGCGCCATCGCCCGGCGCATAGGCCTGCCCGTGGCCGGGAAGCCGGACAGCCAGGAAATCTGCTTTGTGCCGGATGACGACTATGCGGGCTTTATCCGCAGACAGGCGAAAGACCGGGTTCCCGGGGAGGGGAATTTCGTGGACAGGGACGGCAAGGTGCTGGGACGCCATAAGGGCATTACCCATTACACCGTCGGCCAGCGCAGAGGCCTGGAGCTGCCCATGGGAGAGCGGGTGTATGTGACGGGCATCAGGCCGGATGACAACCAGGTAGTAGTCGGAAAGAACGAAGACATTTTTACCCGGGAAGTCATCTGCGACAGGGTGAATTTCATGGCCATAGAGGATCTGAACAGGCCCATGCGTGTGCTGGCCAAGATCCGATACAATCATAAGGGCGAGTACTGCCGGATAGAAAAGCTGTCCCGGGACAGGGTGCTGGCTGTCTTTGAACAGCCGGTGCGCGCGGCCACGCCGGGACAGTCCATCTGCTTCTATGAGGGAGAGTACGTGCTGGGGGGCGGGGTTATCACAGGAGACTGAATCCCGTATGAGCCGGATACGGCACAGGACAGGCAATTTCCGGCCCGGTAAGCATATAATAGGAAGACAGACAATTGCGAGGATATCTATGGAATTCGTTTTTGGGGAAAAGATGCCGTTTAAGAGAAACCGATTTGGCTTTGTGACCGGTACGATTGTGGAGCTGGTGCCCACCAGAGTGGGGAGCCGCCGCGCCGACGGGTGTATGCTGTTTACCACGCTGGAGGATATGGATGGGAATATCGTGAATTTTCTGGTGACGCCGTCCACGTATGTCGTGGACTTTGAGACGCTCTCAGTGGGGATGCAGTGTACGTTCTGGTACTCTATGGACGCGCCTATGCCCCTGATATACCCGCCCCAGTACAACGCGGTGGCGGCAGCGGTGCAGAGGAACGGACGGATGGTGAATGTAGGGTACTATGACGCCTCGCTGGTGAATGAGGATCAGACCCTGCAGCTGAACCTGGACAAAAGCGTGGACGTGCGCACCACCAACAATCAGTATTTTCAGGGAAGTCCGGCGGGCCGGAACCTGGTAGTGACCTATGATAATTCTACAAGAAGCATACCGGCTCAGACGACGCCGTTAAAGATCGTGGTACTCTGCGATTTCTGCGGGAGATAGGCCGGCGGTCTGCCTTTTGTCGGGCAGTCCGGGAGTAAGAAAGGAAGAAACGATGTATTTCAGATGTAAGAACTGCGGAGCAAATGTGATATACAGCCCGGAAAAGCATGGCATGTACTGCCCCTACTGCGAGAGCGAGGGAAGCGATGAGCGGGCGGAGGGGCAGACCGGTGAGCTGACCCTCTGCCCGAACTGCGGGGGCCAGGTGGAGGTGGAGGAGCATACTTCAGCCACCCAGTGCCCCTACTGCAGCAGCTTTCTGATCTTTAATGAGAGAGTGGAGGGAAAGTATGCGCCCAGGCTGATGATTCCTTTCCAGATGGGCAAGGAGGTCTGCAAACAGTCCCTGCGGGAGAAGTTCAGAAAATGCCGGTTTGCGCCCACGGATTTTCTCTCGGAGGCGCGGCTGAACGGCATGCAGGGCATCTATGTGCCTTATTGGTTTTATGACTATAGCACCGTCTGCCAATTTCAGGGGGAGGGCACCAAGATCAGGGTATGGCGGTCCGGGGACAAGGAATATACGGAGACCAGCGTTTATGCCATTCACCGGGACATGGATATGGATTTCGAGAAGATTCCCGTGGATGCCTCGGTACAGATGCCGGACGACGTGATGGATCTGATAGCGCCTTTCCGGTACGAGCAGATCGTGGACTTTATGCCGGAGTTCATGTCCGGCTTCTACGCGGAGAAGTACAACATGCCCTCGGATGAAGTGGAGAACCGGGCCAGGGCGCTGATGAGGGAGGACGCGTCGAAAATGTTAAAACAGAGCTATTCCGGATACAATACCGTGCGGACTCTGCGGGAGGATATCTCAGTCAGGAACAGCAGGACAGCCTACGGCCTGCTGCCGGTATGGAAGTATATCTATCGGTACAAGGAACAGGATTACCCCTTTTATGTCAACGGACAGACCGGAAAGATTGTGGGGACCGCGCCGTTTTCCGGGAAAAAGTTTCTGGCCTATGCGGGCACGCTCTGGGCATGCCTGACAACGATTCTGGCGCTTTTGCAGATATTGCTCGGGTTGATTTAGATTGACAGGCGCCGGAGGGCGCAGGGGGGATAAGAATGGAGACGAGAAATTCCATGGGAGACAGGCCTTTTACAGAGCAGGACATTCATAGAGAAGCGCGAAGACAATATCTGCGCTATTTCCGCTTCTGGTTCATCGCAGCCGGCATTCTAGCCCTGGCCTGTATCCTGCTGAAAATCAGGCAGATGGCGGCGGAGGTGCCCAGGACGAACCATGAAGCTCCCGCGGAGCGTGTGTATGACTACGCGGATGTCCTCACAGATTCGGAGGAAGCGGATCTGAGGAAATACATAACAGAGATGGAAAAGAGGTATCATATCGATATCGTGCTGGTGATCATCAGCCAGTCCGTGGAGGGCCAGGAGGCCATGGAGCGGTATGGCCTGCGGTCTGCGGACTGGGAGCAGAATATGCAGGATTTGGCCGACGACTTCTGGGACGAGAACAAATTCGGCTACAACAAGGGCTTTGAGGGGGACGGCGTCCTCCTGCTGCACAACTGGTACGAGGGGCAGAACGGAGAGCATCTGTCTACCAGCGGCAGCGTGGAGCGGAGGTTTAGCCTAAATGACATTGATCAGGTGCTGTATGCAGTGGACGACTATTATGCAACGGATCCCCACAGGGCGTACAGAGCCTATGTGAGAGAGGTCTGTGAGCGGATGGACACATCCCTCTCGCTGCCTTTTTCCTGGGGGTTCGTGATCGTCCTGCCCGTCATTGTCACGCTTATCTATGCCGTGAGCGGGGCTTCCCAGAAAAAGGCGGAGAACACGGTGGCCGTGAACGCCTATGTGGCGGACGGCAGGCCTCAGATCCGCGGCAGGGAGGACGCGCTGCTGCGCAAGAACGTGGTTGCCAGAAAGATTGAGACGGACTCCGGTTCAAGCAGGGGCGGAGGCGGCGGAGGCGGGGGCGGAGGCCACCATACCAGCAGCGGCGGAGCAAGCCACGGGGGCGGAAGTCACAGACACTGACAAGCCTGTCCTGACAGCGGGCGGGAAGAATACGGTACAGAAATTGCAGAGCAAATGAGAAGAAAAGAGAATGATGTGAAGATGAAAGCGAATTATCATACGCATACCTGGCGCTGTATGCATGCCGTGGGAACCGAGAGGGAATATGTGGAGAGCGCCATAGAGGGCGGCCTGAAAGTGCTGGGCTTTTCCGACCATACGCCCTGTCCGTACCCGAAAGAGTATGTGTCCGGCATGCGGATGCGGACAGATCAGCTGGAAGATTACGTGGATACCGTCCTGGCCCTGAAAGAGGAGTACAGGCAGGACATTGAGATTCATCTGGGGCTGGAGGTGGAGTACTATACGGATTACTTCGCCGGTCTGCGCCGGATGGTGTCGGACTATCCGGTGGAATATTTTCTGCTGGGTCAGCATTGCATCGGCTGTGAGATCGGAGGCGAATGGAGCGGGTGTCCTACGGATGACCCGAAAGCGCTGCAGGATTACTGCGCACAGACCAGCGAGGCCATGGAGACCGGTTACTTTACCTATTTCGCACATCCGGATTTGATACGTTTTACGGGAGACGAAAGGATCTATCAGGAGGAGATGCGCAGGCTCTGCCGGAAAGCAAAGAGTCTGCAGATACCGCTGGAAATCAATCTTCTGGGAATATATGAGGAGAGGCACTACCCGGACGAACGGTTCTGGAAGATCGCCGGGGAGGAGGGCTGTAAGGTGCTGTTTGGAACGGACGCCCACAATCCGGAGGCACTGAACTGTCCCCGGGTGCTGCAGGCGGCGGAGAACATTGTCAGGCGGCACGGGCTGCAGGTGCAGGAGACGGTGGAGTTTCGAGCTCCCCTGTGAAACTGCGCGGAGCAGGCCGTGTACAAATATACTTTGCAAGGAGGAAATTATATGAGACTAGTCACACAGACACATGTATTGTCCGAGACTTTCGGGGACGAGGCATGTATTCCCATCCTGAAAAAGGCAGGTTTTGAGGCATTGGACTGGTCCTTTTTGGGCATGGACCAGGATAAGGGAATCTGGTGCACCGATGAATGGAGAGACCATGCGCTGCGGCTGAAAGAGGCGGCGGACCAGTGTGGCATCAGCTTTTCCCAGGCACATGCGCCCTATCCCTCCTCTACCGGGGAGGAGGCCTTTGACACGAAGATCCGGAGATGGATTCTGCGCTCCATGGAGGCCGCAGCGTTGATGGGAGTGAGGAATATCGTGGTCCACCCCATGCAGGAGGTGGCGTACATCACCAACGAGAAAAGGCTCTGGGAGGAGAATCTGGAGTTCTACAGAGGCCTGATTCCCTACTGCGAGACATTTAATATCCGCGTCTGTGTGGAGAATATGTGGCAGTGGGACAGCAAGCGCCGCTATGTGGTGGACAGCGTCTGCGCCCGGCCCGATGAGTTTAACAGGCTGCTGGACGAGCTGGACAGTCCCTGGATCACAGGCTGTCTGGATGTGGGGCACTGCGTGCTGGTGGGCAGGGAGCCTCAGGACGTGATCCGGGCCATGGGGGCAAAGCGGCTGCAGGCTCTGCACATCCATGACGTGAGCTATGTCAAGGACTGCCATACCATGCCTTTCATAGAAGAGGTGGACTGGGAGGCCGTAACGGGCGCCCTGGCAGAGATCGGATATGAGGGAGACTTTACCTTTGAGGCGGACGAATTCCTCAGGAAATTCCCGCCGGAACTGATGCCCGAGGCCAGCGGCCTGATGGCGAAGACGGGGCATTATCTGATCAAGCGGATCAGAGAGCAGAGAAACGCCGGGGAGAGATGACGGAAACGAAGAGAGAAAAAGGGCCTGCCGGTTCAAGGGAATCGGCAGGCTCTTTTTAAATACGCTTTTGCTTTGATGATTCGCGGCAGGTCACGCCATCTCATTGACAGCTTTGGCAATGCGGGAAACCTTGTGGGCAACATTGTTCTTGTGGTAAATGCCCTTAGCTCCGGCTTTCTCGATGACCTTTGTGGCAGCGGACAGCTCTGCGGCGGCAGCAGCCTTATCGCCTGTGGCGATGGCAGCATAGACTTTCTTGATAGCGGTCTTCACGCCGGATCTGATGGCTTTGTTTCTGTCAGCTCTTGCCTGGTTCACCAGAATTCTCTTCTTCGCGGATTTAATGTTAGCCAAGTCGTACACCTCCAATTGTATTCAAAATAAATTAACGTTTCACTTTAGTCAGACACGGAGGACTATCGTAAACACATAAAGATAGTTTAGTAAATAATAGAAAATTTGTCAAGACATAATCTGAGAAAAATTGCTCAAAATAAGAAAAGTGATTACATTCGGGAAGTGTGAGGGAGTGAAATGGTTAATTTTCAGATGAGGACGGATCTGGCGCTGGAGGCCAGGGAGAGCATCGGCGAGGCGGACAGCGAACTGCGGGGCGTCAGGGTGGAGGAATACTATCACGAGGAGGAAGATATCCGTGTGACGAAAGTGATGATCGATACCAAGAATGCCGCAAAGGCAATGGGCAAGCCCATGGGCATCTACGTGACCATGGAGGCGCCTGCCATGGTGGAGCCGGACGAGGACTATCACAGGGAGATCTCCGGCCGCCTGGCAGAGGAGATTTTAGAGCTGCTGCCCCAGGCGGACGACGAACAGTCCGTTCTCGTGGTGGGGCTGGGCAACCGGGAGGTGACGGCTGACGCTTTGGGGCCTCAGGTGGTGGACAATCTCTTTATCACAAGGCATATCGTCAGGGAGTACGGGACGGCTGCTTACAACTGCAGCAAGATGAATCAGATCAGCGCCCTGGAACCGGGGGTCATGGCAAAGACCGGCATGGAGACGGCGGAGATCGTAAAGGGGGTGGTGGAGCAGACTTCCCCCGATGTGCTCATCGTCATAGATGCGCTGGCGGCCCGCAGCACAAAGCGGCTCAATCGTACCATCCAGATTACCAATACCGGGATCCAGCCGGGGTCTGGGGTGGGTAATCACAGGAACGCCCTGACACAGGAGAGTCTTGGGGTGCCGGTGATAGCCATCGGCATTCCCACGGTGGTGGATGCGGCCACCATTGTGGGCGACGCTCTGGAGAAGCTCCTGGAGGAGGAAGAGGAGCTGGAGAATGTCAGATACCGGGAGAGGCAGCAGCTGCATTTCGCGGAGCTGAACAATATGTATATGACAGGGAAAGACATTGACGCCGTCATCAAGCGTGTGAGCTTTACGGTGTCCGAGGGAATCAATATAGCCATCGGGGAGACCTTTCTGGAACATTAATCCCCCGGCCTCTTTTTCCGGCTTAATCATGGAACGGCATAGACGGGCATATAAATGGAAGTGACGTGGATAGCTTATAGCCGGAAAGGAAGTGCATTGCCGTAGGATGGAAGAAAAGCATTCCAGGAAAGCTTTTACCGGAAAGCAGGCAGGAAAGCTGATTGTGCTGGCATTTATGATTCTGTGCATTCAGGCGGCAGTAAAGAGCTGCGGTGCGGCTTCCGTATCAGAGGGGCAGGATACCATTGGGGAGGCCATGCTCAAGAGCATATGCGATGAGGCCCGGACAGTGCTGTACGG
The DNA here is from genome assembly GCA_022799755.1 of Lachnospiraceae bacterium. Classification (GTDB taxonomy): domain Bacteria; phylum Bacillota; class Clostridia; order Lachnospirales; family Lachnospiraceae; genus Acetatifactor. Next base: position 34,863 of record JAAWOU010000012.1, on the reverse strand, counting down.
ACACTATATGCCGGGCGCTTTGTTCATGGAGGAAAGCAGCCGGGGCACCTCCATGCTCTCTCAAGAGATAGACTGTATCTTCCCTTTCTACGGATACCTGTGGAGCCATATGGGAAGAGACCAAAGCGGAAGCGCGGAGGATATCCGGACCATTCTGCTGGCGGAGGCGGAAGAGGAGACGGATATGTCTTCCGATAGCCCGCCGGCGGAGACCATGCCGGACGAAAACGGCGCGCCGGGGGGAAACGAGCCCCCGGGTACCGCCGGGGACGGGACGGCTGACCCAAACAGTGTGCCCGGAGGAAACGGGGCAGAGCAGGAGAACGGGGCCGGACAGGCCGGCACGGGACAGATGGATCTGGCGGATCTTCTGCGGGCGGAGAACGAAGCGGCCGCAAGAGGGCAGACCGCCGCGTTCATACCCCATGAGAGACAGACCCGGCTGGACATGGTATCCCTGGAGGATTACGAGACCCTGATGCGGCAGTTCTACACCTTTGACGACAATACGGCGGCAGGCAGCGACCAGCTGAACGTACAGAAGCTGATGGGCGAAGACATGACCGTATCCAAAGAGGCGGAGGGGCCGCAGATCCTCATCTACCATACCCATGCCCATGAGGCCTTTGCGGATTCCGAGCCCGGGGATATGTCGGATACCATAATGGGCGTGGGGGAGAGGCTGACCCAGATCCTCACGGAGGAGTACGGCTATGAGGTGCTGCACCATTTAGGGCAGTATGACACCGTCTCCCGGGACGACTCCTACGCGGTGGCGCTGGGGGATCTGGAGGCGCTTCTACAGCAGTATCCCTCCATCCAGGTGGTCATCGATTTACATAGGGATGCCATGCCCGAGGGCACACGGCTGGTGATGGATCTGGACGGCAGGCCCACGGCAAGGTTCATGTTCTTCAACGGCCTGTCCCGCACCAAGACCACGGGCAATATCTCCTATCTGTACAATGAGAATCTGGACAGCAATCTGGCCTTTTCGTTCCAGATGCAGAAGACAGCCATGGAATACTACCCCAATCTGACCCGAAAGATTTTTGTCCGGGGCTACCGCTACAACATGCATCTGCGCCCCAAGTCCCTTTTGGTGGAGCTGGGGGCCCAGAACAACACCCTGGAGGAGGTCCTGAATGCCTGCGATCCGCTGGCCCATATCCTGGATTTGGTGCTCTCGGGGGAGAGCTCCCTGGAGGAGTCGCCCTGAGGCGGCTAAGCGCCCCTTACTTGGCCGTCAGCACCCAGCCCGGGAACCACCGCAGATAGTTCGACACGAAAGAAGCCTCCACCGGCTGGCCCGAGAGCACCGGATAGAACAGCAGGAACAGGGCGAATGCGGTCAGGCCGTAGAGCGTGGCGGCAGCGAGGAATGTACGCCCGGAGACTTTCTTTCCCCACTGAGCCATGCCATACATAATCATGAGCACCACGAAAGCCACGCTTGGGAAATAGTGGTAGATGAAAGTGATCCGGGTTACGAAGAACCAGGGCAGGTACTGGGCCAAGTATCCTACGGACAAGAACGCGGCCGTCCGGTCCTTTCCGGCGATCCAGCGCCGGAGCGTGTACAGAAAGGCCGGAATGCCCGCCCACCACACGGCGGGATTGCCGAAAGCGCTGATGCCCTCCCGCAGACCTCCCTGTGCCGTCCGGGTGACTATACGGGAGTAGTACCAGATGGGGCGCTTGATCACCGGCCACTCATACCACACGGAGGAATAGGCGTGGGAGGCGTCCAGTTTACTGTGGTAGGAGAACATGGCGGTCTGGTTGTGGAGCATTCTGGCCAGGAGGCCCCTGTCCCCGTAGTCCCTGAAAGGCAGGTAGGAGAGCAGATAGATGAGCGCAGGCACTGCGACGAAGAAAACCAGGCAGAACAGGACCGTGCGCCGGACATTTCCGGAAAAGGAGGCGATGATATGGGCATGGGAGATGCCTGCCGTCTCCCCGAGGGGCTCTCTTTTCGCGTATAGATATTCCCGGTACCTGCGGTACAGGGAGGAGAAGAAAAGCAGCGCAAGTCCTGCCCCCGCGTAGATGCCCGTCCACTTGGAGGCGATGCCGAAGCCCATGCAGACACCGCAGGCGCCCAGCGGAAGCCATGTCTTCTTTAATGGCGTGTCGTAGAAGCTGAGTGTGACATACCGATACATGAAATAATACATCAGCAGCACGAAAAACGTGATGTACACGTCGATGGTGGCAATCCTGGTCTGGGTAAAATGCATAAAGTCAAAGGAGAACAGGATGCAGGCCAAGGCCGAGGGCACGGTCCGGCCGGATATGCGCCTGGCAAACAGATAGATCACAGGCACCATGGCGATTCCGAAAAGCGTGCCCGAGATCCGCCAGCCAAAGGGATTCATGCCGAACAGGGCCGTCCCCAGGGCAATGAAGATCTTCCCCATGGGGGGATGGGTATTCTCATAGGAAGTAAGCCCGTGGAGGAATTCATAGGCTGTGCGTCCGTGGTAGATTTCGTCGAAATACATGCCGTTGCGGAAAGAGGGCGTCTCAGGACACAGCTCTGTCTCGTCGAACAGTGCGGCATAGTCCGAAGCGTTTGCGGGCAGGAGAACATGCCCCGCCTGATCCCGAAAGACCAGCTCCAGCAGGGAGGCCTGGGTGTCCGTGAGGGTAAGTCTGATCCGGGAGGACGAGGTGTTCAGGGCAAGGGTCTGCCAGGTAAAGACATTGCCGAAAGTGATCTCTCCCAGGGAGGACCAGTTTGGGTCCGATTCCCCGGACGCGCCGATTTGCTCCTCCAGCACAAAGGTCCGGCTGTTCCAGGGCGCTATGTAATAGGAGAGAGAGGCCGGCGTCTCGGAGCCGAAATCCAGTGTAACGGATTGATTCTGCGCCATGTCGTAAGCGGTGACGGGCGCTTTTCTTTCGCCCAGGTCGTACAGGGCAAAGCAGCCGTAGAGTGCGGTGATGGCCGCCATCCACAGGATATCGGGCAGGAGGAGAACAGGGCGGGAATCTTGTGACGGGCAGGGGCTGAAGCTTTGGCGGGGGCCTTGGTCAGCCGCGTCCTGCCTGCCGCTGTAATGTCTGCAGGCGATGACATACAGGAGAGCCCCGCACAGCAACATCCCCGCGGACACTGCCAGGATAAGGGGGGATTTCCTGTCGTAGGCAGCGGGATCGTAGAAAAACAGCACGTCCGCCGTATTGTAGAAATGCAGTGCGCTGAAGCAGAGGTAACACAGATACAGCAGGCCTTTCGGCCTGTGGAGCAAAGCCGGCTTATAGATGCAGGCCAGCAGGAGCAGCGCCAGCGCAGGGTAGAGATAGCGCTCGTGCATGCGCACGGAAAACAGGAAGATACCCACCACCGTAAAAGCGGCCAGAAAGGCATATTTTGTCCTGGAGCCCCTGTCTTTCAGGCCCAGGAGCAGCGTCAGAAATACGGCTGCCGCGATGGCGGCCATGCCGAAGACCTGATAGGAAATCCCCAAAAAGGTATTGTCCTGGCTGATCCAGTTGAGGCCCAGCAGCCCCCAGAGATTGCAGGCGTTCACGGCGGCGTAGGGGTAGGAGCCCAGCGTGTCCCCCATCTGGGATATCACATTGGACAGGCCGAAAGGGAGGCAGAGGATAATGCCGCCTGCGGCTACGGACAGACACTGGAACAGGCAGTGCACAAGCCTTGGCGCAAAGCTTGGCGCGCCCTTTTCGCCCTTGGGCCATATCCGGTCAATGGTGCCCAAAAAGAGCGCAGGCCCCAGGAGCAGCATCTGGGGCTTGATCAAAAGCCCCATGCCGAAAGCAATGTACGCGGGATACGTCTTTCCCCGGACCAAACACAGACACATGAGCACGGCCAACAGGGCAGGCAGCGAGTCCACCTGCCCCCACACGGAGGAGTTCAGGATAATGGCGGGGTTGAGCAGGTAAGCGGCGCACAGGAAGAAAGCATGCCGCCCGGAGAGGTGCCTTACGGCTTCCCTGTACAGCAGCGCTCCGCAGGCCATGTCTGCGAAGATGGACGGGAGCTTCAGCAGGATCAGATGGGCGGCGGAGTAGTACTCTATGTGAAAGAGCCTGCGGACGGCGCCGACCAGCCACAGCACATAGAGATATCCCGGCGGATAGTCCGAGAAAACCTCCGGGGAGTAGAACCCGCCCGGTCCTGTCTCGCAGAGTCTTTCGGCCCATGCCGCAAAGCACGCCGTGTCGGTGCCGAAGCCCTCGGACAGGGCGGCGGCCAGCAGCCGTATCAGAAAAGCCGCTATCATTAGGGCGGCAAAGGAAAGGCCGGAGGGGCCGGGGCGCTTTTTGCCGAGGGCAAAATAGCATGCGCCCATGATGAAGATTCCGGTTAATGCGGCGAAATGAATGAAAATCATAGCTTTATTGTCCTTTTGGTTTGGTATAAATTTATTGCATTTATTATAGCAAAAAAAGTGGTAGAAGGAAAGTTTTTGTGTTATACTGATTTAATGTGAATGAAAACAAGTAGGTGACAATTTTTGGTCGGGGTAAGTATATGGATGCTTTCGTGAGCTTTCAGAATGTGAAAAAGGTGTATAAGACAGGCGAGGTGGAGATCACGGCTCTGCACGATGTGAATTTTGAGATCAGAAAAGGAGAATTCTGCGTCATCGTGGGCGCCTCCGGCGCCGGCAAGACCACCATCCTGAATATCCTGGGAGGTATGGACACGCTGACCGAGGGGGAGATATACCTGGACGGACAGAAAGTGTCGGCTTTCAATAAAAAGCAGCTGACCTCCTACAGGCGCTATGATGTGGGGTTTGTATTCCAGTTTTACAATCTGGTACAGAATCTGACCGCACTGGAGAATGTGGAGCTGGCGGCGCAGATCTGCAGGGAGCCCCTGGACGCGGCCCTGGTGCTGGAGCAGGTGGGATTAAAGGAGCGGGCGGCCAATTTCCCGGCCCAGCTTTCCGGCGGAGAGCAGCAGCGGGTGGCGATCGCAAGGGCTCTGGCGAAGAATCCGAAGCTGCTTTTGTGCGACGAGCCTACGGGGGCACTTGATTACAACACCGGAAAGGCCGTGCTGAAGCTTTTGCAGAATACATGCAGGGAAGTGGGCAAGACGGTTGTGGTCATCACCCACAACCAGGCTCTGACAGCCATGGCGGACCGCATCATCACAGTGAAGAACGGCACAATCGTAAGTATGGTGGAGAACGAAAAAATAGTAGACATTTCGGAAATAGAGTGGTGAGTCTATGCGGGGAATCAGAAAGACTACTTTCAGGGAGATCAAGGCCAGCCTGGGGCGATTCCTGGCTATTTTTGGGATTGTGGCGCTGGGCGTGGGCTTTTTTGCCGGTCTGAAAGTCACCACGGAGGCTATGATAGCCACTGTGAGCGACTACTTGGACAGACATGGATTCTATGATCTGCGGCTGGTGTCCACATTGGGGTTTGACCAGGAAAATGTGGACTATTTTGCGTCTGCCAGAGACGTGGAGGCCGCCGAGGGCTCCGTTTCCTTTGACGTGCTCTACGAGTTGGGAGATGAATACGGCGGTGTAATTAAAACCTACAGCATGCCGGAGCAGCTCAACACCTTAAAGCTGGTATCCGGCAGGTTTCCGGAGACAGGCAGCGAGTGCGTGGTAGACAGCGGGAGCTTCGGAAAGTCCGTGCTGGGCGGGGTGATCCGCCTGTCGGAAGACAATGAGGAGGGGGATCTGGAGCATTTTACCCACAGGGAATACACCATTGTGGGCCTGGTGCAGTCCTCCCTCTATATCCAGTTTGAGAGGGGCAATACCACGCTGGGCTCCGGGCGGCTGGACGGCTTTGTCTATCTGAGCCCCGAGGGGTTTGACACGGATTACTTTACGGAGGTCTATGTAAGATTCCAGCCCGATTTTCCGCTGTACAGCCGGGAATACGACGATTTTATCCGGGAGAAAGAGACGGTGTGGGAGGAGTTCGCCAGCACCCAGGCGCAGGCCCGGTACGAGAGGATTTTCAGCCAGGGCAGCGAGGAGCTTGCGGATGCGCGCGCGCAGCTGGAGGACAACCGCGTTCTGGGCCAGGAGGAGCTGGAGGAGGCCAGGGAGACTTTGGACGACGCGCGTGCCCGGCTGGAGGAGGGAGACAAGGTGCTACAGGAAGCCTGGGATGAGTTGGCGGAGGGGGAGCAGACCATCCTGGAGAACCAAAGAGAGCTCTCCGACGGGAGAGCCACCATTGCCCAAAAGGAGACGGAGCTGGCGGAGGGGGAAGCGCTCCTTGTCCAGAAAGAGGCGGAGATAGCGGCCGCCAGGACGGCCATAGACACAAACGAGGTGGCTCTGCGCAGAGGGGAGCGGGAGCTCTCCGACGGAAAGGCCCAGCTTCGCAGCGGCGAGTCCGCAGTGGCAGTGACCAGACGAGTCATTGACGAGAGCAGGCTCCAGATCCAGGCTCAGCTGGAGGAGCTTAGGAAGAATGAGGATGAGATGAGCGTCGCTCTTGCCGCCAGGCTGGAGGAGGCGCTGGCACGGCTGGATGCGGCGGAGGCGGAGCTGCGCGTACAGGAGCAGGAGCTGGAGGCTGCCAGGGCGAAGATTGCCGAGAGCGAAAAGCAGCTGGACAGCGGGTGGATTGCCATCGCGTCAGCCAGAGCCCAGCTGGAGGACGGGGAACGGGCCCTGTCGGACGGAAAGCTGGAAATCGAAAGCGGAAAGCGGCAGCTGGCCGACGCGAAACAGAACCTGGAGGACGGGGAGAAAGCCCTGGCTCAGGCCAGGGAGGAGCTGGAGGAGGGCAGGCGGACCCTCGCCGAAAAGCAGGAGGAGCTTGAGTCTGCCAGACAGGAATACACAGACGGGGAAAAGGAGTATGAGGAAGCCAAGGCGGAATTCATCGAAAAGATAGCGGAGGCGGAGGGGGAGATCGCCGACGGCCAGAGAGAGCTGGACGAGCTGACGAAGCCGGACACCTATGTGCTTGGCCGGGATACCAATATCGGCTATGTGTGCTTCGAGAACGACTCCTCCATTGTGGAGGGCATTGCGAATATCTTCCCGGTATTCTTCTTCCTGGTGGCGGCATTGGTGTGCATCACCACCATGAACAGGATGGTGGAAGAGCAGCGGACCCAGATCGGCGTGCTGAAAGCGCTGGGCTACGGGGAGGGCACCATCATGTCGAAATATATGATTTATTCCGGCCTGGCTTCCCTGACCGGCTGTATCTTCGGCTTCTTTGCGGGGACCTGGGGCTTTCCGAAAGTCATATGGTTCTGCTACGGACTTATGTACGCCACAGACCCCATTGCCTATGTGTTCGACTGGAAGCTTGCGGCGGTGTCCCTGGCGGTATCGCTTTTGTGCTCCATGGGCGCCACATGGTTTTCCTGCCGCATGGAGCTGGCTCAGGTGGCGGCGTCGCTGATGCGCCCCAAGGCGCCGGAGGCAGGCAAAAGGGTGCTCCTGGAATACCTGCCTTTTATATGGAAACGACTGAGCTTCCTGCACAAGGTATCCCTGCGCAATATCTTCCGGTACAAAAAGCGCCTTTTCATGATGATCATGGGGATCAGCGGCTGTACGGCTCTGCTGGTGACTGGCTTCGGGGTCAGGGATTCCATAGCGGATATAGCGGACAAACAGTTCGGTGAGATACAGCTCCATGATCTGTCCCTGAGCTTAAAGGAAAGCGCGGACCACAAACTTTGCGCCGACCTGGATGAGATAGAGGGAATCTCCGGGTACTTCTGCGCCATGGAGACCAGTATGGACCTGGTGTCGGAGGCGGGTGTGAAATCCGTCTATCTGGTGGCGGGGACCCGAGAGGGAATGGCGCCTTTCCTGAGTCTCCACACCGCGAAAGGGGAGGAGATTGCCTACCCGGCTGCGGGGGAGGCAGTTATATCCAATAAGCTGGCAGAGGAGTATAATGTCCGGAAAGGTGAAATGATAACGCTCAGAGACAGTGAAATGAGAGAACTGTCCGTGGTTGTAACCGGAATCTACGAGAATTATATCTATAATTACGTGCATATATCAGAGGACACCTGGAGGGAGCAGATGGGGGAGGAGCCGGACCGAAAGACGGTGTATCTGAACCTGACGCAGGAGGCGGCGGGGGAGGAGGGAGCCTTAAATCTTCCCACGGCCCACGGGCTTTCCGCGGAACTGATGCAGCTGGATCAGGTGCTGAATGTGACGGTGAACTCGGACATGGTGGAGCGCATCGGAAGCATGCTGTCGGCCCTGAACATCATTGTGGTGGTGGTGATCCTGTGTGCGGCAGGGCTTGCGTTCATCGTGCTCTATAACCTGACGAATATCAATATCACGGAGCGGATCAGGGAGATTGCCACCATAAAGGTGCTGGGCTTTTACAGGAGAGAGACCAATGCCTATGTGTTTCGGGAGAATGTGATGCTGTCCGTTTTGGGGCTGGCGCTGGGGCTGGGACTGGGGTATCTGCTGCACCGGGTGGTCATGAATGAGATACGGGTGAACATGATCGCTTTCTGCATCCAGGTAAAGCCTCTGAGCTATCTCTACAGCGCCTTGCTGACCCTTTTGTTCGCCTGGCTGGTGAACGCCGCCATGGGCGGCAGGCTGGAGGCGGTCAGCATGACGGAATCGCTTAAGAGCGTGGATTAAACCTGCGCTTATGCCCCGGGCGGAGGAGGCCCGCATGGCTGGAATATCGTTTGGAAAGGACTGGAAAATGAAGTTAGATATGCATTGTCACACAAAAGAGGGATCCCTGGACGGAAAGGTGCCTCTGCAGGAATTTGTCTCGGCTTTAAAGGAAAAGGGCTTTGACGGGATGCTGGTCACGGATCATGATTCCTATAAAGGGTATCGAAGCTGGAAAGCGCAGCGCGCCGGGGATGAAAGTTTTGTAGTCCTAAAGGGCGTGGAATACGATACCATTGACGCCGGACATATTCTGGTGATCATGCCGGAGAATGTGAAGCTGAAAATACTGGAGCTGCGGGGGCTGCCGGTGCAGTTTCTGACGGAGATCGTCCATAGGAACGGCGGAATCTTAGGGCCTGCCCATCCCTGCGGGGAGAGGTATTTAAGCATTACCAATACCAGGAAGCACAGAAACCGTCTGGCCGTGATGGATCGGTTTGACTTCCTGGAGGGATTCAATGCCTGCGAAAGTCCCCAGAGCAACGCCACCGCCATGGAGATTGCCGCCAGATACGAGAAGCCTGTCTTTGGCGGCAGCGATGCCCACAAGCATGACTGCATCGGTCTGGCCTATACGAAGTTCCGGGAACCGATCCGCTGTGAGTCGGATCTGATCAGACTGGTAAAGGAGCGGGGCAGGGAGGCCTGTGCCTGCGGCGGAGAGCATTACATGGGCACTACAAAGGAGAAAATGGGCAGGATGAACTATGTGCTGGTGCAGGGCTTCTGGTTCTACAATCATCTGGCCAGCCTGCTGCGCGCCAGAAAGCGCAGACGGGAGCTTGGCAGGCTTTATATCCGCGCAAAGTGAAAAAAACGTTAATTCATAAAATCTTAAGGTACATTTGGAGAATTGTGTGATATACTCAATATGTAGCGGGACGATCAGTCTACATATTGAGTTTTTTGCGTACGGCTCCATACATAGAAAATGGCCGCGCGGAGAGTCTAATCAAAAGGAGTATGTGAGAATGAAACTTGGAAAAAAGGATGCGTTTGGCAAAAGGATTCTGGCGCTGGCGCTTTCGGCATCTATGGTATTTGCCATGGCGGGCTGCGGTAAGGCCTCCGGAGGGCAGACTGAGACAAAGGAATGGCTCTGGGTACCGGAATATGTCAACATTGAGTCGGAGGACTTTTCTTATTATGATCTGCAGCTGGTGGGGGATTCCCTTTGCTATCTGTCTTATGACTGGGACCAGGAAACGGAAGAATCCAGCCAGAGCATGCGCAGATTTTCACTGACGGACCAGACGGAGACGAGGGTTCCGCTGACGCTTTCGTCGAAAGATTTGAACCTGAACAGGGGAACGTTTGCCCAGGACGGCAGCATGTATGCCCTGGGCTATGTCTATAACGAGGAGGACGGCAGCAGAGGAGGGACTTTTCTGTGCAAGTTCGACAGTGAGGGCAATCAGGTCTTTGGGGAGGATATGACGGAACTGGTGCAGGACAGTTACGTGGATTCCGTTGCGGTGGACGGAGAGGGACGTATCTATGTGTCCGGAGATGCCACGGTGTGGCTGTTCAATGCGGAGGGAAAGAACCAGGGCAGTGTGTCCCTTGACTCTGCCGGAAACGGCTGGATCCGCTCCATGGGCAGCGGCAAGGACGGCAAGATGTATGTCAGCTACTCCGGCAGCGACCAGCAGATGCTGGCTGATATTGATTTTGAGGGCAAAAAGCTAGGAAATACCTATGAGAACTTCCCTGACGGCAACGGGCAGGGGGGACTGGTCAAGGGCATCGACAAGGATTTCTTAATACAGGACGGCAACAAGGTATATGAATATGACCTGAAGAAACAGGCCAAGGAAGAGCTCTTCACCTGGCTGGACAGCGACATCAACGGTAGTGCCGTGCAGAGCTTCGGTGTGATGGAGGACGGACGTATCCTGGCGGTGATTTCGGACTGGGACAGCCAGGAAAAGGCTGTTGCGATGCTGACCAAGAAAAAGGCCAGCGAGGTGCCCCAGAAAGAGACCATTGTCATCGGCAGTCTCTACGGCGGTTCCGATATCCAGTCTGCCGCGGTGAGATTCAATAAGTCCAACGAGAAATACCGCATCAGCCTGCGCAGTTATTTTGACTACAGCGGCTGGGATGGAGACGATTACCAGGCTTACATGGCGGACTGCATCAACCGGATGAACAATGACATTACCTCCAGCAATTGTCCCGATATCCTTGACCTGAGCGGTCTGAACATGAAGCAGCTGGCGGCCAAGGGGGTATTCGAGGACCTGGGCGCTTACCTGGACAAGAGCGAAAAGCTCGACCGCTCCCATTTTCTGGAGAATATTATAGAGGCATACACCATTGACGGAACGCTGGTCAGCATTCCCTACAGCTTCCAGATGCAGACAGTGGTGGCCAAGGGCGCGGAAGTGGGCGATGAGAGGGGATGGACCATAGACGAAATGATCGCTTTCGCGGACGCTCATCCGGAGGCTGTGCTTTTTGACAATACCCCGAAAGCTTCTATTATGATGTATCTGATGATGTACAATGCGGATGCGTTTATCGACTGGTCCACCGGTGAATGCCGTTTCGACACTGACGAATTCAAGAGTATTCTGAATTTCGTGAATCGGTTCCCGGATGAGATCAACTGGCAGGACACAACGGATGATGCGTCTACGCCGAACAAGATCCAGAGGGGGGATGTGCTCCTCTATGAAGCCAATCTGTACAATTTCGAGGAGATACAGGTGTGCAATGAAATTTTCAAGGGAGATGCTTCTTACATAGGTTATCCCACCATGGACGGCAGCGAGGGCTGTATGCTCTCCCCTTCCCAGGCCTATGCCATTACGGCGAAATCCGGGAAAAAGGACGGCGCATGGGAGTTCATTGAGCAATTCCTCACGAGGGAAGTGGATATGGAGAGATCCTTATTTGGGTTCCCTACGTCAAAGAGTATGTTGAACACCATGGCAGAGGATGCCGTGAAAGTGGAATATTATACGGATGAGAACGGGGATCCCGTTCTGGACGAGAACGGTGAGGCCATTGTCATGGGCGGCGGAGGCGGCTTCTCCTACTCCGACGGATGGAGCTACGAGTACCGCAAGCCCACCCAGGAAGAGGTGGATGTGACCCTCTCTCTGATGGAGAGCGCAAAGCCCGTGTCCTATTCCCAGGGGGATCAGGTCCTCAACATCATCAATGAGGAGGCCGCGGCTTTCTACAAAGGACAAAAGACTGTGGATGAGGTGGCTTCGGTCATCCAGAGCCGCATCAAGGTATACGTAGGCGAGAACAGATAGCGTCTGCGGCCTGTGGAAACAGGCGGATGGGAGTTTAAGAGTGGAGAAATTCAAAAAAAGCGGGAAACCGCCCAAGGCTTCCCCGCAAAAACATCATATGAAATCCACCAGGAGGCTGCGGAAAGTCAAAATCAGCTCGGGGGCATACATTGCCCCCAGCTTTCTCGGCGTGTTGACCTTTTTCATACTGCCCTTTTTGGTGGTGATCTATTACTCGCTGGTAGACAATCCCATCAGCGGTAATTTTGTGTTTCTGGATAACTTTACCAGCATTATACGCAATGCCTCTTTTCGCACCGCAGTGCGCAATACTTTCACCTTTGCGGCAGTGGCAGTGCCCCTGGCCGTGGTGCTCTCTCTGCTGCTGGCCATTGTATTGGAGGCAAAGCTGCCTTTCAGGAGCCAGTTTAGGACCTTTTTCCTGAGTCCCATGATGGTGCCTGTGGCGTCCATTGTGCTGATATGGCAGGTGTTGTTTCACTATAACGGCGCTATCAACGAGGTGCTGGTGGCAGCGGGGGGAGCAAAGATCGACTGGCTGAAGTCCGACTATGCGTTGATCGTGGTGGTGGTATTGTTTCTGTGGAAGAATCTGGGATACAACATGATTCTGTTCATGGCCGCGTTGGCCAGCATACCAAAGGACATTCTGGAGGTGGCGCAGCTGGAGAGCGCAAAGCCGCTGCAGACGTTTTTTTACATAAAGATCCGCTATCTGTCATCCACGCTGCTGTTCGTTACGATTATGTCGCTGATCAATTCGTTCAAGGTCTTCAGAGAGGTGTACCTGCTGACCACGGATTATCCCTATGACTCTATCTACACGTTGCAGCATTTTATGAACAATAAGTTCAGATCGCTGGATTACCAGACCCTGTCCGCAGCGGCGATTCTGATGTCTCTGGTGATGATCGTGATCATCGGCGTCCTGTTCATTGCGGAGGATCGCTTCGGAAAGGATGTGGAAGGGTGAAAATAAGACAAAAAAACATGCCGGATACCGCCCTTGATCCCAGAGAGCGGGACAGACGGCTTGCGCTGGGCAGGAAGAAGCGGCAGAAAGCAAAGATTGCCCTGGCCACCATAGTGGCGGCTACCTTTGCCATCCTGTTTTTGATGCCCATCGTGCTGACCATTACCAATTCTTTCATGGCAGCGTCGGAGATTTCGGCCAACTACGGCTCTATCTTCGCCACGGATGCCAACGGCGGCAAGGTATATATCTCGGAGCGGGTGAACCTGAAGTTCATTCCGGACATGGTCTCTTTCAGCCAGTACAACACCGTGCTGTTCAAGAGTCCGGAGTATCTGTTTAAATTCTGGAATTCCGTGATACTGGTAGGGCCTATCGTGGTATTCCAGCTGACGGTGGCCTCCTTGGCTTCCTATGGCTTTGCCAGATACCGGGGGAGAATCAGAGAGATCATTTTCTTTGCGTACATTATCCTGATGCTGATGCCCTATCAGGTGACGCTGGTGCCAAACTATTTGGTAAGCGACTGGCTGAACCTCCTGGATACCAACTGGGCCATCTGGCTGCCGGGTATCTTTTCGCCTTTTGCAGTGTTTCTCCTGACAAAGTTTATGCGCAGGATTCCTACGTCAGTGCTGGAGGCGGCGCAGATTGACGGCGCCGGGGAATGGCAGATTTACCGCAGGATATGTCTGCCCCTGTGCAAGGGAGCCATATGCTCCGCGGCGATTTTGGTGTTCATTGACTACTGGAATATGGTGGAACAGCCCTTGATCCTGATGTCGGATGCGGAGAAGCATCCGCTGTCCGTATTCTTAAGCAAGATCAATGCGGGGGAAATCGGGCTGGCATTTGCGGTGGCCACCATATATATGGTGCCCAGCCTGTTGATTTTCCTGTACGGGGAAGAATATCTGGTGGACGGAATCACGTACCAGGGCGGTATCAAAGGCTAAGTGTGTAATGAAAGCAGATAGATAGAGGATTAGAGGAGAGGAAGAGCGATGAACGAGAACGGAAAGAAGAAAAGGGAATGGGTGAAGACAGCGGCAATCGTCTTTTTGTCGGTGATGCTGGTTCTCACCTTTTTTTCCAACACCATCATGAACTATTCCCTGCCTGAGGTGGCTACCCAGTATGTGGAGTCGGGCACCATTACGGCGAAGATACGCGGTTCGGGAGTGGTGGAGAGCGGAAATCCTTATAATGTGGAAGTAAAGGAGTCCAGAAAGGTGTCCCAGGTGGCTGTGAGAGTGGGGGACCAGGTGGAGAAAGATGCCGTGTTGATGTATCTGGAGGATGCGGAGAGCACGGAGCTGCAGGAGGCAAAGACCCAGCTGGACACTCTGAAAGCAGAGTATGACAAAGCTGTAGTGGCATCTGACACCACGGCCAGCATCATAGACAAGGTGGAGTCGGGGAATGTCACCACGACGGAATCCAAGGTTGCGCAGATCGACGCCTACAACAGCAAAATAGACGCTCTGCAGAACAGCATCGACGCTTACAATAACCGGATCGCCGAGATCGACGCCCAGCTGGGGAAGCTGGGGGACGGCTCCGACACCTCGGCGGAGCAGCAGGCGGTCAACTACTGCCAGGCGGAGCTCAACAAGATAACGGCGTGGATCGACACTTCCAAGGCTAAGCTGGAGGCGGCGCAGGGCGTGCTGGAGTCTGTGAACAGTGCGGTGAGAGCCGAGGAGGAGAATGTGGCGGCATACCAGAAAGCGGCAGATGACGCACAGGCCAACTATACTGCCATGTTAAACCGCCAGGGAAGTCTGACAGAAAAGGCAAGCCAGCCGGACGGGTTGACTGAGGAGGAACAAAAGGAGTTGGAGCGGTTAAACGGCGCCGGGGAGGGCAGCGTGACAGCGGCATCCGGGGCGCTGGACGCAGCCAACGGGGCTTTGAACGAAGCAAAGGTTAAGCTGGAGAATACCTATACTTCCATTGCCGGCGAGCGCGAAAAGGCAATGAACGATATCAACGCCGCCCAAAAGGAGCATCAGGACGCCCTCACCGCCAAGACCACCTGGGAGGGCAAGCTGGCCGACGCTCAGCGCGATCTGGCCAACAAGCAGGCAGGGGCTTCCGGCGGCGGACAGCGCGAGACCCTGACCAATGAAAAAGCGGATCTGACCATGAATCTGAATAAGGCTACCACGGCGAAGACGGACGCGGAGAAAGAGCTGACGGATCTACTGGCCGGATTTTCAAAGGAAGTGGATCTGGCAACGCTTCTGACCAAGATCCGCGATCAGGAGAAGCTGGTGCAGGAGCTGACAGAGAAATCCATAGGTGCCACCATCACGGCACCCGTGGCAGGCACCGTGACAACCTTGAACGTGGTGGCAGGGGAGAATACGGCGCCGGGGACACCCGTGGCGGTACTGCAGCCCGAGGGCAAGGGCTTTACCATGAGCTTCTCCGTCACCAATGAACAGGCCAAGCGCCTGTCCGTGGGAGACGTGGCGGATCTGGTGAATGCGTGGAGACATGACGATGTCAAGGTGACCCTTGCGAATATCAGGCCCGATACCAATGAGCCGGGCAAGAAGAAGCTGCTGACCTTTGACGTGGACGGCAGCGTGACGGCAGGGGAGACCCTGAACGTGTCTGTGGGCCAGAAGAGCGCCAACTATGACCTGATCGTGCCGAACAGCGCCATTCGGGAGGACAATAACGGCAAGTTCATCCTGATTGTGGAATCCAAGCCGGGCCCTCTGAACACACGTTATATCGCCAGCCGTGTGGACGTGGAAGTGCTGGCCAGCGACGATACAAAGTCGGCTATCAGCGCCGCCCTGTATGGCTATGAATTTGTCATCACCACCTCCACGAAGCCTGTGGAGTCCGGAAAGCAGGTCAGACTGTCCGAGGGGTGATGAGGACGTAAAAAAGCGGTATTTCCGAGAAAATGAGGTGGCAATGGAAGGAAGGCATTCCATATGAAGAAAATAGTACTGGGCATAAGCGGGGGGATTTCCTTTCTGGTCTTTCTGATTTTGCTGCTGGTAACGAACCGCCTGGGAAGCAGTCAGATGACCCAGACAGCCGCGCAGCGATGGAGCAATGACGGAAAGGCCTCCCAGATCAGCTGCTTTTTCTCCGTGGGCTCCGGCATTACGGAGGATGAGATTTTAGATTTTGAACATACTGTGGACAGCGCTCTGACAGACGCTTCCGTGGAACAGGAGTCCGAGAATCCCGGAGCCAGGCTCTGGGCGGATGCCTACAGCGCGGACGGACAGGTGACGCTGTCCAATGACAAGACCAGCCTGACGGCGGACGCCATCGGCATCGGCGGCGACTTTTTTCTGTTCCATCCGCTGACACTGTTAAACGGCGCGTACTTTTCGGGCAATGATCTGATGAAAGACTACTGCGTGATAGACGAGGACGCGGCCTGGCAGCTGTTCGGCTCCAATAATGTGGCCGGGATGACCGTGTATATCGGAGGTGTTCCCCATATCGTCACAGGCGTTGTGCGCAGGCCCTCGGGCCGTCTGGCAGAGGCGGCAGGACTGGACAGCACCGTGGTGTATGTGTCCTATCAGACGCTGACGGAGCTTGGAGACAGCCACGGCATCAACCATTACGAGATAGTCATGCCTAACCCCGTCACGGGCTTTGCCTATCGCTATGTGAAAGAAAAGCTGGGGGCAGACGAGAAAGAAGTGGAGGTGGTGGAGAATACATCCCGCTATTCGCTGCTTTCGAGGCTGAAGCTGATCGGAGAGTTCGGAACCCGCTCCATGAACGGCAAGGCCATCATCTATCCTTACTGGGAGAATATCGCCAGGGGCTATGCGGATATTCTGATGGTGCTTACCCTGTTCGGTATTTTGTTCCTGGCGTATCCTGTGGGACTGGGGATTGTGTTCTTCTGCATCTGGTGGCGGCACAAGGGCTGGACCATGAAAGATGTCTGGCACCGGGCGAAAGATTTCGGGGAGCGCAGGGTAGAGAAGCTTCGGGAGAAGCGCATAAAGTCCAAGGAGGGGAGAGAGAAAACCGGAAAAACCGGCAAAAAACGAAAGAAACGCAGGAAGTCAGAATATGAAGACTTAGAGGAGGAGACCGGTTCATTGGAGGAACCGGAGGAGGCGCCTGCGGCGGTGGAATACGTAGATATGGAAGAGGAGTCCGGGGAGGAATCTCCGGAAGAACCCGATAAAAAGAAGAAGTTTCGATTCCGACGCGGCAGGAAGACAAAGGGAGGAAGTAAATGATGAGGAAAGGAAATTTGGTAAAGCGTGCGGCATGTCTGGGACTGATCGCCAGTCTGACGGCCGGGCTGTGTGCCTGCGGAGGAGGCGGCAAGAACGCCAACTCAGCCCTGGCAAAGGAGCATGTGTACAGGATGCAGGAGATTGCCCTGCCGGAGATAGACGGGGACGATTTTAATATCCATGCCACCACCCACAGGGACGGAACCACCTATATGATGATAGAAGTCTATCACTGGAACGACGAGAAGTACTCCGCGAATCGGCAGACGGATATCAGGATTATGTCGATCAAGGACGACGGATCCGACGTGCAGCTGGTCAGGCTGGATATGCCCGAGACAGAGTCTCTCAGTGACCAGGATATGCCCGGGGGTACGGGCTCCGGAGGAGGGCCGGCAGTACAACCCAGGACCGAGACGGAGAGCCCGGAAGAGCCCGAGGCAGACCCTGAGGGTGAGGAGGGAACCGAGGCGGATCCGGACAGTGCGGAAAATCCGGCTGGAGATTCGCAGAGCCCGGAAGAGCCCGAGGCGGACCCCGAGAGTGAGGAGGGCTCCGAGGCGGACCCCGAGAGTGAGGAGGGCTCCGAGGCGGACCCGGACGGTGAGGGAGAGCCGGCTGGAGATTCGCAGAGCCCGGAGGATCCTGAGGCGGATCCTGAGAGTGAGGAGGGCTCCGAGGCGGACCCTGAGGGTGAGCAGGACGCCATGGCGGATTCTATGATTGCGGATCCGGGCTATATGCCAAACGACGTCTGGGAGAATTCCTATTACAATTCTTTCATATTCGGCGCCGACGGCAAGGTATATGCCCTCAAAAGCCATAGCTACAACAACTATTCAACCGAGACTTATATCGAGAAAAATTATATTGTCAGCTGGAATCCGGACGGAAGCTTCCAGTGGGAGAGAGAGCTGGGAGAGCTGCGCACGGAGGAGGAATACGTGTATGTCAATGCCATGACAGCCGCGGAAGACGGAACCGTGACCCTGATCCTGGCAGGAGACAATGCTTACACACTCGTAGTGGATGCTCAGGGAAATGTGGGCGACAAGAAGCCCATGTCCGAAGAGACAGCAAAGGTATTCAACAATTTTGACCGTGTCATTGACAGGGGAGACGGCACTTTCCTGGCAGTGTACTACGATGAGAACGACTGGACAAAACAGTTCATCGCCACCTATGACCCGGTCACGGATACCTTAGGACAGTCCACACCCCTGCCGGCCAGCTTCGCAAACGGCGGATACGGCAATATGAGCACGGGGCTGAACCAGAATCTGATCTGCAGCAATGGGGACGGCATCTATACGTTTAAGATCGGGGACGAGAACCTGACCCAGAAGATGAACTTTGTGAATTCCGACTTGTTTGTGAGCAACTTCTCCGGTATCGTGGAGTTGAGCGACACCTCTTTCCTGGGCGTGTACTATGAGAGCTATGAGGGAGGGATGAAAGCGGGTCTGTTCACTTATGTGGATCCTAAGGACATTCAGGATAAATCCGTGCTTGTGCTGGCAGGCACTTATATAGGCAATGACATGGAGAAGAGAGTCATAGATTTCAACCGCAGCAACGAGGAGTACCGTATCGTGATAAAATCCTATGACTCCTATAATACCTACGATGACTGGCAGGCAGGCTACACCCAGCTGAACAATGATGTCACCACGGGAAACATGCCGGATATCCTGATTACGGACGGTCTCCCGGTGGAGAACTATGTGGCAAAGGGGCTGCTGGAGGATATCGGCAAGATGATTGAGGAGGACGAGGAACTGTCTCAGGCGGAATTCGTCCGGAACGTGTTCGACGCCTATTCCGTGGACGGAAAGCTCTACTATATCATCCCCAGCTTCAGCGTGAGCACCATGATCGGAAAGCGGGAGATCGTAGGGGACAGGACATCCTGGACCATGGCGGACATGCTGGAGCTTCAGGCCGGTCTGCCGGAAGGCACCAATATGATCGGCGAGCTGACCAGGCAGGGATTCTTCTCCACCATGATGCAGTTCTGCGGCAGAGACTTTGTGGATGTGGACACGGGAAAATGTGAGTTTGATTCACCGAACTTTATCAGCATGATGGAGTTCGCCAAGAGTCTTCCGGAGGAACTTAGCGAGGAATACTTCGGCGAAGAGTACTGGGCCTCCTATGAATCCCAGTACCGGGAGGGCAGGACGGTTCTGTGCCGCACCAGCTGGGGAAATATCAGAGATCTGAACTATACGGTCAACGGAAGCTTCGGCGGGGATGTGACCTACATCGGATTCCCCACAGAGAGCGGCTGCGGCTCCTATGTCTCGGCCAATGAGTGCTATGCGATTTCCAGCAAGTCCCGCAACAAGGAGGGCGCATGGGAATTCATGCGGTATTACCTGACGGAAGAGTATCAGTCCAAGCTGACCTGGGGAATGCCCACACAGAAGAAGTACTTTGACGAGATGGCACAGAATGCCACAGAGCGTCCGTTCTCTCTGAATGAGGACGGTTCCAAGGAGGAATATGACGATTACTTCTGGATGAACGGCGAACAGATCAAACTGGATCCCTTAAGCCAGGAGCAGGTAGACGAGATCGTGAATCTGATTTACTCCATAGACAAATGCTTCTATTACAATGAGAACGTTATGAACATCATCAATGAGGAGATGGATGCTTTCTATACCGATCAGAAGTCGGCCCAGGAAGTGGCGAAGACGATTCAGAACAGAGTACAGCTCTATGTAAACGAGAACCGCTGACGGACAAAGCGGAGGGACTGCCCCAAAAGGGCAGTCCCTCTTTCAATAAGAGAATTTTTCTCCCGGGGATCAGTCCAGAGTGACAGGAATCCCCGTTTTCTCCAGATAGGCTGTCAGGGTAAGCTCATGTCCATGGTCCCGCAGCCATCTGCGGTAGGTTTTGTGCTCCGGCATAATGCCCGCCACCATGTCCCAGAAATCTTTGGAGTGGTTCATATGGGTCAGATGGCAGAGCTCGTGGACCACCACATAATCCAGTATCACCGGCGGGGCGAATATCAGGCGGTAATTAAAGGACAGGGTGCCCCGGGAAGAGCAGCTGCCCCAGCGTGTCTTTTGGTCCCGGACGGTGATGGAGGTATAATGTCCTCCGGTGAGCTGACGGTAATGGGCGGCCCGCATCTCGAACTGCGCCCGGGCGGCGTTTTTGTATCGTTTTTCCAGGATCTCCAGCCGCTTTCGCTGGGCCTGGACCATATTCTCTCTATGAGCTGTCATGTGGGCAATACGACTCCTTTGTCTTATGATTCTTGACTACAATATCTAAACCATCTGCTTGTCGATATCGATCACGGCGAAGTAGCTGGGATTGTCCTGCTGAATTCGGGCCTTGATTTTCTCTGACAGTTCGTTGTCCGGGAGCGGGAAGTCATAGGGCACGGCCACGTCGAAGATCAGGTTGGTGTGGGTAGGGCCTGCGACAATGCGGAAATCGTGCATGGAGACCGAGTCGCTGATCTCTTTCAGGTAGCCTGCCACCAGAGATTTCAGCTGCATGGTCTGTTCGTCCCCGGCACAGATGGGATCCATGTGGATCACCGCATGACAGTGCAGGGTATTGCGCAGCTCGTGCTCAATGGTATCTATGGTATCGTGGAGGGCCAACAGCTCTCCGTTCGCCGGCACCTCCGCATGGAGGGATATCAGGACTCGGCCTGGGCCGTAATTATGTACGATCAGGTCATGGATGCCCAGAACATCACTGTAGGACATGACAATGTCGTTGATCTGGCGGACGAATTCCTTGTCGGGTGCCTGCCCCAGCAGAGGGCTGATGGTGTCCTTTGCGGCGCCAAAGCCCGCGTAGCAGATGAACAGCCCTACCAAAACGCCGCACCAGCCGTCTATGGTCAGATTCGTGAAATGGCCGATGAGGGTGGCGGCCAGCACCACGGAGGTGGCCAGCATGTCGCTTAGAGAGTCCGTGGCAGTGGCCAGCATGGCGGCGGAATCCAGCCGCTTGCCCAGCTTCCTGTTGTACAGGAACATATAGCATTTTACCAGGATGGAACAGAGCAATATCCCCAGCACCACAGGAGAGAAAATCATTTCCTCCGGGTGGAGAATTTTGGACACCGAGGACTTGAGAAGCTCCGCGCCCATGAGCAGAATGATGACGGACACCAGCAGCCCGGATATATATTCGATGCGGCCGTGGCCGAAAGGGTGGCTGGGGTCCGGCTTCTGCCCCGCCATCTTGAAGCCGATCAGCGTTATGATAGAGGAGCCTGCGTCCGACAGGTTGTTGAACGCGTCTGCGGTGACAGCGATGGAGTTGCTGAGCGTCCCCGCCAGGAATTTCCCGGCGAAGAGACAGAGATTCAGGAAAATTCCCACGGCTCCGCAGAGAATGCCGTAGGCCTGCCGGGCGGCGGGATCTTTCGCGTCGTTTTGGTTCTTGATAAAAAATCTGGCTAACAGTGAGACCATTGTTCTTTCTCTCCTATCTTCAGGGAATTGATATTCTTTCCAGTATACCAAGACTGTGGTAAGATTGCAAGCAGAGTTCGAAACGGTTGCAAAATTGGAGTGAACAGTAACAAAATCATGGAAATCCGATGAGGGAAAGTATTGCACAGGAATGATTTTCAGTGTATAATCTGGAAATGGAGAGTGGAAAGCATGTCTTTCCATAGAATTGTAAGACGAGAATATTCCCGACCCGCATGGCGCGGACAGGGAATGAGACGGTAAGGAGAGTGGATATGAGCAAGAAACCGGTAGTTTTGATGATCCTGGACGGGTACGGACTGAATGAAAAGACAGAGGGCAACGCGGTGGCGATGGCAGCGACACCTGTCATGGACAGGCTGATGAGAGAATATCCCTTTGTGCGGGGCAATGCCAGCGGCATGGCGGTAGGACTCCCCGAGGGTCAGATGGGCAATTCCGAGGTGGGCCATCTGAACATGGGCGCGGGCCGCATTGTGTACCAGGAGCTGACCAGGATTACCAAGGAGATTCAGGACGGTACCTTTTTTGAGAATCCCGCCCTGTTAAAGGCGGTGGAGAACTGTAAAGAGAAAGGCAGCGCCCTCCACCTGATGGGACTTTTGTCCGATGGCGGCGTCCACAGCCACAACACCCATCTCTACGGCCTGCTGGAGCTGGCGAAGAGAAAGGGCCTGGAGAAAGTGTATGTACACTGCTTCCTGGACGGACGTGACACGCCTCCCGCCAGCGGCAAAGAGTACGCCGAGCTGCTGACCGCAGAGATGGAGAAGATCGGCACGGGCAAGATTGCGTCTGTGATGGGACGCTATTACGTCATGGACAGAGACAATAATTACGACCGGGTGAAGCTGGCCTACGACGCCATGACTAAGGGAGAGGGGCTTACGGCTGCCTGCGGCGTCTGTGCCATCCAGGAATCCTACGACAGGGGAGAGACGGACGAATTCGTGAAGCCCACGCTGGCTGTGGAGGACGGAAAGCCCGTGGCGCTTGTGCAGGACGGCGATTCCGTCATCTTCTTCAATTTCCGCCCCGACAGGGCCAGGGAGATCTCCAGAGCATTCTGCGACGATGACTTTAAGGGATTTGACAGAGGCCCCAGGAAGAATATCACCTATGTATGCTTTTCCGATTACGATCCCACCATCCCCAACAAGGAGGTGGCGTTCCATAAGGTGTCCGTGAACAATACCTTTGGAGAGTGGCTGGCGGCAGGCGGCATGAAGCAGGCCCGCATTGCGGAGACAGAGAAGTACGCCCATGTGACATTCTTCTTCAACGGCGGCGTGGAGGAGCCCAACGAGGGCGAGGACAGAGTGCTGGTGAATTCCCCGAAAGATGTGGCCACCTATGATCTGAAACCGGAGATGAGCGCTTACGGTGTGTGCGACAAGC
Organism: Lachnospiraceae bacterium; assembly: GCA_022799755.1. Lineage (GTDB taxonomy): Bacteria > Bacillota > Clostridia > Lachnospirales > Lachnospiraceae > Acetatifactor. Next base: position 11,868 of record JAAWOU010000012.1, on the reverse strand, counting down.
TCTGCGAGGCCATCCGCTGCGGCAATTATGACGTGATCATCATCAATTTTGCCAATCCTGACATGGTGGGCCATACCGGCGTGCTGGACGCGGCCATCAAGGCTGTGGAGGCAGTGGACGAATGCGTGGGCAGAGCCGTGGAGGCCATCAAAGAGGTGGACGGCGCCATGTTCATCTGCGCGGACCACGGCAATGCGGAGATGCTGGTGGATTATGAGACGGGTGAGCCTTTCACGGCCCATACCACCAACCAGGTGCCCTTTATCCTGGTGAATTATGATCAGGCCTATACGCTCCGGGAGAACGGCTGCCTGGCTGATATCGTGCCTACTTTGATCGAGATCATGGGAAAAGAACAGCCTGCCGAGATGACAGGTAAGTCGCTGCTGACAGCGAAGTAACAGCGTGTGATGACAGTCTGAAAGCGGAAATAACAGGGATATGAATGAAAAGGCCATGGATTGCGGAACATTACAGTTCATGGCTTTTTTGGGCCTTTTTATTCGGGGCCTTTTTCGCATTCCGGTCTTGCGCGAAAATATGTTTCATTGTATAATTTTGCCAGAAGATATCGAAAAAGAACACTGTGCCGATTGCCCCGAGGGGCGCTTCTTGCGCAAGAGACAGCCGGGGGACAAGGCAGGGGAGAAAGGATGTAGGTATGAAAAGAAGAGTGGCCTTATTGATGGCGGCCGTTCTGATTCTTGGGGCGGGATTTTCCTCCTATGCCACGGAAGCGGACGGGCTGCAGAACAGCCAGGAGGCTGCGGCCGACAGCGCGGAGAGCGAAGCGCCGGGAGAGAGCGCCGGGACGACAGACAATGCCGGCACGGATACCGGGGAAAGCGCAGCAGGGAACAGAACTGCCGCGGACACCGGCCAGACAGGTGCGGACAAGCAGGAGGGCGCCACTGGTTCGGGCAACGGCAGCCAGCAGGTGACGGATCCTGACGCAGCCACAGGCTCGGGAAACGGGAGTCAGCCTGGTACGAATCCGCCCGACGCCGTGACGGGCTCGGGAAACGGGAGTCAGCCGGGTACGAATCCGTCCGATGCCGTGACAGGCTCGGGAAACGGGAGTCAGCCTGGTACGAATCCGTCCGATGCCGTGACAGGCTCGGGAAACGGGAGTCAGCCGGGTACGAATCCGTCCGACGCCGTGACGGGCTCCGGGAACGGGAGTCAGCCGGGTACGAATCCGTCCGACGCCGTGACAGGCTCGGGGAACGCGGTTTTGCCGGGCGGCGTAACAGGCTCCGGCAACGGGAGCCTGACAGGGCAGCCGGAGACGGAGGACCCGGACGAGGGTAGCGAACCGGGAGACGCAAGGCAGACAGGTCCCACAGGCCAGGTGGATGTGTCCATAGGGGCCGCGCTGATTCTCGGAAAGAACGTGACTTTCCGCGCCGTCCTGAAAGACGCGGCGGGCAATCCCTGCGGAAAGGAAGGCTTTTGCGAGATCAATCTCACCGGAAAGAACGGAAATGTTCCCGAAACCGGTGTGGCGCGCTTCAAAGGCCTCGCGGAGGGCAAGTACACCTTAAGCGTAAGCGCGGAGGGGTTTGCCACCTACACCCAGGAGATTGCCGTAGAAAGCGGCAGAGAGCGCGTGGAGCTGATGACGGGCTTTTTGAACGTGGACGGCATGAGCTATACGGCAGGGACCAATCATCCCGGCGTGCTGCTGATCGGTGATGTAAACGGAGACGGCCTGGTCAATGAGGGAGACAGGGCTGTCCTGATGGAGGCCATCGAGGGAGACGGCATTGTATCCCATCCCCGGGCGGACTTAAACGGAGACGGCGTGGTGGACCTGGTGGATCTGGAGTATCTGACCAAAGGGTTCAAAGGGGACAGGGATATCCTCTCCTACATAGAAAGTACCGTCTCTCCGGCCGCGATGGAACTGACCCTGAAGCCCGGCACCCAGGTGGAAAGAGGGAATCCGGAGGAACTGCTGGAAAACGACATGCCCCTGACCCTGAAGAATCAAAAGGGCGTGATATCCAAGGACAGTCCTGTGGAGCTGGCTTTTGACGTGAAAGCCGCAGACAAAGACGCGATGAGCGACGGCCTTGTGATAGAGACGGGAGAGGACACGAATATCACATCGGCGTCTTTTCAGATTGAATACGTGGACGAGGACGGAAAATCGTACACGAGAGACATTCCCGTGGAAGAGGGAGTCCATTTTCTTCTCGAAGACGAAAATGTAAGGGCGGTTCGGGACAAGAACGGGAACATAGAAGTACACCTGGGCAGACAGGTGGCCATTAAAAGGGTGATCCTGACGATTATGGCGGTGAAAGACGGAGCGGGTAATTCCGTGAATCTGGCCGAGATTTCCAAGGTGGAGTTTGTCAACGGCATGGAGAACCGGATTCCGGAGCCGGAGATGAATATCCCCGAGAACTTAAGCGCCACGGTGGGAAGCTCCAGAATATCCCTTTCCTGGGATCCGGAAGAAAATATTACAGGCTATGAGGTGGAGATCAGCCAGGCTGAGTCCGGGCTGGCGCCTGAGACCGTGATGGTTCCGAAGAATGCGCTCGACATTGTCTCCTTTGGGGGCAAGGAGCTGGTGAATTACCAGGAGTATCAGGTGAGGGTGCAGTCCGTGAACGGTACCTGGCGCAGCGGATACGGTGAAAGTATTACCGCCACGCCTCAGCCCAGCGGAAAACCGGACAAACCGGACAATGTATCCGCAGCGGGAGACTATCAGAGTATCAAAGTATCCTGGAAAAAGATGAAAGATACCCGCTCCTACAACCTGTATTACAAGAAGACCAGCGAGGGAGAGTATCAGAAGATAGAGGGCATCACGGCAAACAGCTATACCATTACCGGATTGCCCGATGCCACAGAATACACGGTTTATGTCACAAGCGTCAATGAGTACGGGGAGAGCGGTCCGTCCCTGTCCGCCGGAGCCGTCACTTTCGACTCCTACCCTGCGGTCATACCCAAATACGGGATGATCAATCTGGATCAGGAGGGAAAACACAGCGCCCATATCGTCAGCGCTTCCTTAGGCGGCGGTAGTATGGAACAGAGCCCTCTGGACAAGGAGAGTACGGCCTGGGGTACCGTGGACAATAACGCGTCCTCCTACTATTACAAAGGCACCTGGGACGACGGCGGCTTTAACTATATGGGAGCGAGCCATGGTCTTACCTACGAGTTTGACCAGGCTTATAAGATGGACACCTTTGCGTTCCACGACGATACATCACGGGATACCGGCTATTTCTATGCGAAAGTCCGCTGCTGGGGCGAGGACGGAAATCTGATAGAGGGGATGGACAACCGGAGCGTCTCCATCAGCCGCAAGTCCGATCAGTCGGGCAGAGTGTACTATGTAATGAAACTGCCGGAGCCTAAGGAGATAAAGAAGATTCAGTTCGGTCTGGCCCGGTATGGGGCCCAGGGAAACCGCATCGCGGTGTCGGAGGTCTATTTCTATAAGTATGATACCTTGTGGGCGGATATTATGGGGCTGTACGAGGACGATCTCCACACGGTGCTGCGCTCCGAGGTGACCCAGAAAGACATAGACGATCTGCGGACACGCATCAACACGGTGGATCCGGTGAGCGGCGAGTATCATCCGGATCAGGAGCTGCTGGAGCTGGAACTTTCCACGGCGGAGGCGATCTTAAACGACGCAAAACTGCTGGATTCGGTGGAGGTCCACGGCGGCATTACCACAAAGGACGTGAACCGGGGCTTTGGCGGTCTGAACGCCTGGCAGCCTTTGGGCGTGACTGCGGCAGCCGGGGAGGAGATTATAGTCTACGTAGGCCATAACAGCAAAAAGACCGGAGAGAATGCCGGCCTCCAGCTGGTGGCTACCCAGTACCATTCAGAGGCGGCAGCGGTGAGCCAGGTAGTGGGGGCGCTGAAAGTAGGACCCAACAAGATCACCGTGCCGAAAATATCCAGTACCACAGGCGTAGAAGCCGGGGGCGCGCTGTACGTCCAGTATACGGGGGACGGCGGTGCAAATGACAGATACGCTGTCAGGGTCAGCGGCGGCGTACAGGTACCCGGGCTGGATCTGTACCGGGTGACGGATGAGGCAGAGAGGCTGAGGCGTGCGACGGCCTATGTGGAAGCTCTGGATACGTTTGTAGGCCAGATGGAGAATAAGCATGCCGAGGTGCATCAAAACAGCGGAAACGCTCATGTGAATTACGCTTACGCCGAGGCGGACTGTATTCTGGGCGCGTCGGATATCCTTTTGGATACCATGATGCTCTCGCTTCCGGCCAAGCAGCTGCTGGCCGGCACGGGAACCGGAACGGCGAAAGAGCGGGCCGGCAGACTGCTGACATCCATGAAGTCCGTGGAGGACGAGATGTATCTGTTCTATCAGCACAAGGGACTGAACGAGACGGCGCCGGAGGCGAAGAACAAGATTCCGAAAGGACATCTGAATATCCGGTACCAGCGGATGTTCTCCGGGGCGTTCATGTATGCGTCTGGCAACCATATCGGCATTGAGTGGGGCTCCGCGACGGGTCTTGTATCCTCACCGGGCCTTGTGGCGGGAGAGGACGGGAGATATGTGTCCGGATATCTGTTCGGATGGGGCATCGCCCATGAGATCGGACACTGCATCAACCAGGGAACCTATGCGGTGGCGGAGGTTACCAATAACTATTTCGCGGTGCTGGCACAGGCAAAGGACAGCAACGACAGCGTGCGCTTCCAGTATGCGAATGTCTATGACAAGGTGACCTCAGGCACAAAGGGACCGGCCTCCAATGTGTTCACCAGACTGGGAATGTACTGGCAGCTTCACCTTGCCTACGACAGAGGATATAACTATAAGACCTATGAAAATTATGAAGAGCAGCTGGCGAATCTGTTCTTTGCCAGAGTGGACACCTATGCCAGGGATACGGCCAAAGCGCCCAGTCCGGGCGGCGTGGCCCTGAAGCTGGCCGGGGATACAGACCAGAATCTGATGCGCCTGTCCTGTGCGGCGGCACAGAAGGACATTTTGGAATTCTTCGAGCGCTGGGGCATGACGCCTAACGAGGAGACCAGGGCTTACGCCGCGCAGTTTGCAAAGGAGACCAGGGCCATCTACTATGTGTGCGACGACTCCAGGGTCTATACGCTTCAGGGCGGCGAGAGCAAGCTTGACACATCCGGCAGCGTAGATGCCGTGGGCGACGCAGTGACTGCAGTGGTCAACAGCGCGGATGCCAACCGGGTGGACTTTACGCTCAGCTCAAAGGGAATTCCGGCAGACGACGTACTGGGCTATGAAATCGTTCGCTGCTTCTACTCGGGCGGTAAGGTCCAGAGAGAGACAGCCGGCTTTGCCACAGGGCAGACCGCCGCTTTCAGTGACAGAGTATACATGAATAACCGTGTTGTGTGGTATGAAATCACGGTAATCGATCAGTACCTGAACCGCTCCAAGGTGAAAGTGCTGGATCCTGTGAAGATAGAGCATGACGGCAGCCTGGACAAGAGCTTCTGGACAGTGAGCACAAACGGGCTGACGGTAAAAGACGCACCCGTGGGCAGCGGCGATGACAACGATCCCTGTGCTCCCGGGCCGGAGAATGTGGCAGAGCGGGTTATTGACGGCGATGCATCCACAGTGTACACGGCTACGGCAGGCAGCGGTGCGGAAATCATACTGGAATTCAACAAGACTCTGACGGTGGCCGGGTTTAAGTACCAGACAGGCGCCGGGATGGACGGAAATTACAAAGTGCAGGTGCTCTCCGACGGCGTATGGATCGATGCTGCCTCCGGAAGCTTTGGCGGAAAAACAGGTGAGACCATTCACTTTGCCAATCCGGACGGAAAATACGTCAGCACCTATGCGGCTGCGGCCGTGAAGCTGACCTTTAGCGGTCAGAGCAGTATATCCGTAGCGGAGCTGGATGTGCTGGGCATCACAGGCGACAATGTGGACTTCAGGCGGACGCAGGACAGCACGGCGGCAATCGGAAAGCTGGCGGAGGACTACCGCTACGGCACGGAGGCTAAGGATGTGATTCCTGCCGGGTCTATCGTCTTCACCGGAAGCTATAAGGGAAATCCTGCGTACAATGCGGTGCTGCTCTTTGACCAGGAGGGTGAGATCGTAGGCGGAACGGACGCAGACGGGAACCTGAATGCACAGTTTATCATATTGGCGGATGTACCGGCCCAGGGGAATATCCAGAACGTGTCCGACGGCACATGGATCTACTGGATGGAAGACGGCGGTGAGAGTACCCTGCTGGGAATTTCAAAGGTCCGGGCGGAGCTCTACCGCGTGAACAATGCCCTGACAAACGAGGGTCAGAGGCTTGTCAGCGACTCTCTGTTCGAGGCTGTGCCCACCTATGACGAGCTGCCGGCGATCCGTTTCAGCGGCGGCGGTATTGTGCAGGAGTAAGAGGGGGACAGAGTGAAGAAGAATCGGATTGGTATATACATGACAGCGCTTTTACTTGCACTGAACCCTGTGCGGGTCCGGGCGGACAGCGGCGACAGCTTTCAGCTGGACTCCTCGGGACAGGTTACCCTGGACTCGTTCCATGCGGCAAAGGAAGGGATTTCATCCATCAGCTTTTCGCTGACAGTGGAACCGGAGGACGCGGCAAAGGTAGAGTTCGTGTTCCAGGGAGTGAGCGCGGAGATTCTGGAGTACCGCTATCATGCGGACGAGAAAAAAATGAATATCTATATGGCGGGGACGAAGCCTCTGTTTGCAGAGGGCGCGGAGTCTTTGACAGTGGGCAAAGTGGTGATTTCGGACGGAAGCGGAAAGGCCACAGTGGGCGTGGTTCCTGACTCGCTGAAATTCGTCTATGGCAGCACCCAGCGTGACATGGAGGGTGTGGGCATACCGGAGAATGTGCGGATTGGGGGGGCGGATACACCGCCTCCCACGCAGGAACCGCCCGCGGAGACTCCCCCGGTGGAGACGCCGCCTGCGAACACGCCGGAGCCGACGCCGCCTGTACCGTCGACACCTACGCCTGCACCGCCTGCACCGTCGACACCTACGCCTGCACCGCCGCCGGTTTCTACGCCTCCGCCGCAGCATAACAACAACACACCCTCGACACCTGCGCCCTCTGACACACCGCCGGTGGTGGTGCCAAGGCCCACCAGGAATCCTGCGGGTTATCAGACAGGCGCCACGGCAACGCCCAAGCCTGAGGAGGATCCCGACGAGAGCGAGCTGTACGAGCCTACGCCGATACCCCTGGAGACAGAGAGTCCCAGCCCTGAGCCGGACGACATCGAGGAGGATCCTTTCGTTCTGCCCTCCTCCGGTGCGGACGGAGAGGGAGGCGAGTCTGAAGGGGGAGGCGGCTTTTTTGGGGAGATCAGGCTGATCCTGGCGGGACTGGCAATCGCTGCGACGGTGGCCGGTACAGGCGCCGTGGCCGTAGGGGCTTTGATCAGGAAACCGAAAGACAGGTAGGAAAATAAGGAGGAGATCTCTATGGCAAAGGTAACATTGGGCATGACGGGAATCACGGTGGAGAAGAACGCGTTCGGCGCATTGCCGGTGCAGCGAGTCTCCGCAAAAGAGGCCGTGAGGCTTTTGCGCAGGGCTTATGAGGGCGGTGTGAACTTTTTTGACACGGCCCGCGCTTATACGGACAGCGAGGAGAAGCTGGGCGAGGCCTTTGAGGGCATGCGGGACAAGATCTATATCGCCACCAAGACCGGAGCCGCCACTGCAGAGGGCTTTTGGAAAGACCTGGGCGCCTCCCTGAAAAATCTGCGCACGGACTATGTGGATCTCTATCAGTTCCACAATCCGGATTTCTGTCCTAAGCCGGGAGACGGCAGCGGTCTCTACGAGGCCATGCTGGAGGCAAAGGAAAAGGGTATGGTGCGCCATATCGGCATAACGAACCATCGCCTGCGCATCGCCCACGAGGCGGTGGAGAGCGGTCTCTACGAGACGTTGCAGTTTCCTTTCTGCTATCTGGCTACGGAGAAAGACATTGAGCTGGCGGAGAAGTGTAAGGATGCGGGAATGGGTTTTATCGCCATGAAAGCGCTCTCCGGAGGGCTTATCACCAACTCCGCGGCGGCCTATGCTTTCCTTGCCCAGTACAGCCATGTGCTTCCCATCTGGGGTATACAGCGGGAGAACGAACTGGACGAATTTCTGTCCTACATTGACAACCCGCCCGCTATGAGCCAGGAGCTGGCGGCTGTCATTGCCAAGGACAGGGAGGAGCTTCTGGGCGAGTTCTGCAGAGGCTGCGGCTACTGCATGCCCTGCCCCGCAGGCATCGAAATCAACAACTGCGCCCGGATGAGTCTCATGATCCGGCGCTCGCCCTCGGCAGGGTGGCTGACGAAAGAAGCCCGGGAGAAGATGAAAAAGATAGAGAACTGCCTCCACTGCGGCAAATGCAAGTCCAAATGCCCTTACGGTCTGGACACCCCGGCGCTTCTGGAGAAGAACTATAAGGATTACTGTGAGATATTGGATGGGAAAGAATTTTAAGTAGTAAGCAGGCCGGCGTTTTCGGACGCCGGCCTGTAAGTATCAATCTGCGGGAATACAAGAACAACTACAGAAAGTATGTGGGACTGAAGCTGAAGAATTTCTGGAGCTGAGAACGGAGATCCGGAGAACAGTGCCGCAGGGACAGTGGGAGAGCGCCTGGGTGTGTGCCGAAAAACGGTATCAAGACAAACGCTATATTGTCCGTACTGCGGAGCTTCGCTTAGAGGAGCCCATAGCAAAACTGTTCCTGGCAGAGCTGATGAGAGCAGAAGAGTAGAAAACGGGAAATTAGGGAGAAGATTATGGCGACATATTATGTGGATTCTACGGATGGAAAGGCTGGGAACAGCGGACTGGACAGAGAGGCGCCCGCAGCCGATTACAAAACCCTGAACGTAAAGCCCGGGGATAAGGTTCTCTTCAGGCGGGGAAGCTTTATACGGGGAAAACTTTGCAGCGTGGAGGGTGAGGAGGGGATGCCCGTGACCTACGGGGCCTACGGCAGCGGAGAGAAACCCACGTTCTGCGGCTCCGTCAGCTTAAGCCGGGAATCCCTCTGGACCCGGGAGTCGGAAAATATCTGGGTGTACGCCGCGCCGGAGATCGACGAAGCGGCCAATCTGATCTTTAACAAATCCGACCTCTGCGGCGTACTGAGATGGAGCAAAGAGGAGCTGCGCAGTCAGGGGGATTTCTGGGACAATTGCTTTGATCTTGCGAACCGTCCCGGGGAGGCGCCAAAGGAACACAGGATCTATCTGTATTCTGCAGAGAACCCGGCCCTGTTTTACACGGATATCGAATGCGCCATGCGCAGTATCCCCAGGCTGGCCGACAACGGCCATGACATCGTGTTTGAAAATCTGCGTTTTATAAACGGCGGTCAGCACGGAATTGCGGGTACCAGGCGGTGCAGGAACCTGAAGATCCAAAACTGCGACTTTGCGTATATTGGCGGCGCTGTCTGGAGAGAGGAGAGGAGGATTCGCTTCGGCAATGCCATTGAGTGCTGGAACTTTGCGGAGAATGTGGAAGTAAGAGGCTGCCTTTTTGATAATATCTACGACTCCGCGGTGACCCATCAGGGGGACGGACGGTGCCGCCCGGCTGAGCGGCTGGTAATACAGGACAATGTATTCTTTCGGTGCGGGATGGCGGCCTATGAGCAGCGGGATATGATTCCCAAGTCGGCACAGTTTTGCGGCAATGTTTGCATCGATGCGGGAGAGGGCTTCTCCGGAAACGGCGTGACCATGCCCAGGGCCTCCGAAATCTGGCCAAAGCCTATGGGACATCATATTTTCTTTTGGAGAATTCCCCGGGCCAAGGGAGATGAGACGGTCAGCGTCAGGAACAATCTCTTCTGTAACGCACCTTACGGGGCCGCAGTCTATTCCCTTATGGGGCAGGAAGCGGAGGAGCGTGTGGAGCTGGAGGGGAATGTGTACCATACCCAGAACAGCGATCTGATTTGCAGGTGGCATGCCGTGGATTACCGCAGCTATGAGGAATTTGCGTTCTGGGATCCGGACAGCGCCTGGGTGGAGGCAGATGAGGCGGAAAAACATATTTTAACGATGATCCGGAAGTCCGGTACGACGGCATCCGCCGGGTGAATGCCATGGACTGGCTTTTGGGGTTTACGGATTAGTGCATATCTTTCTGGTATTTGGGATATCCTAACGGCAGCGAATGCATAAAACATTTTTGCTTGCCGGAGAGCCTTTTTTGACTGTTTTTCAGAAATGCATGACTCACTTCGAACGATAAGGGGAGACAGTATGAGGAGGACTTGGCGAACAGGATATCTCAAGGAGGAATGATATGACCACATATTTGGAAATCAAGTCTGTCCATGCCCGGGAGATTCTGGATTCCCGGGGGAACCCCACGGTGGAGGCGGATGTCTTCGTACGCGCGGGAGAACATTTCTATATCGGCACCGCAGCCGTGCCATCAGGTGCCAGCACCGGCAGATTCGAGGCCGTGGAGCTTCGGGACGGGGAGCCGAGATATTTCGGTCTGGGCGTACAGCATGCCGTGAAGAATGTCAACGAGAAGATTGCGCCTGTCCTGGTGGGGAAGAACGCCATGGATCAGATTGCCATAGACAGGCTCCTGATAGAGCTGGACGGCACGGACAACAAGGGGAACCTGGGGGCCAACGCCATGCTCTCCGTGTCCCTGGCCTGTGCCAAGGCGTCTGCCAAGGCCCTTTCCATGCCTCTTTACCGCTACGTGGGCGGGTCGGGAGCCCATCTGCTGCCGGTTCCCATGATGAATATCTTAAACGGCGGAAAGCATGCCGCCAACACGGTGGACTTCCAGGAATTCATGATCATGCCCACCTGCGCCGACAGCTTTGCGGACGCTCTTCGCATCTGCGCCGAGGTATACCATAATCTGAAGAAAATTCTGCAGGACCGGGGCCTGTCCACGGGAGTGGGAGATGAGGGCGGCTTCGCGCCTGACCTGCCGGACGCGGAGAGCGTGCTGGAACTTTTGGTAGACGCCATAAGGGCCTCCGGCTACAAGCCCGGCGAGGACGTATGGATCGCCATGGACGCGGCTTCCAGTGAACTATATAACGAGAAAACGGATATGTACCATTTCCCCGGGGAGAGCAGCTTAAAGGGTGAGGAGGTCATCCGCAGTACGGACGAGATGATATCCTACTTTGAGAAACTGACCCAGAACTTTCCGATTATATCCATCGAGGACGCCCTGGCGGAGGATGACTGGGACGGCTGGCAGAAGCTCACGGGGAGGCTGGCCGGAAAGGTGCAGCTGGTGGGGGACGACCTCTTCGTCACCAACAAGAAGCGCCTGGCGGCAGGCATCAAGCTGGGCACGGCCAATTCCATCCTGGTGAAAGTAAACCAGATCGGCACCCTCACGGAGGCATTCGAGGCCGTGGAGCTGGCCCACAAGAACAACTACACCGCCGTCATGTCCCACCGCTCCGGCGAGACCGAGGACACCACCATCGCGGACCTGGCCGTGGCCTGGAACACCGGACAGATCAAGACCGGCGCTCCCTGCCGCAGCGACCGGGTGGCCAAGTACAACCGGTTGCTTCGGATAGAGGAAGAATTGGGAAGAGCCGCGGAATATCCGGGACTTACGGCGTTTCATGTGCAGTGAGGCAGATGATTTCATGGGATCTTGAAAAGATAAGGGAAGCCTAAAAGATAAAAAGCATTATTCCAATAAAATGGGTAATGCTTTTTTTAATCCTGCTATATTTGGTTACTTAAAAGGCTGATTCCCCAAATGTATACTTTTTGAGAATTTAAATATGTACGAAATAACAGGATAGAATTACCAAGAAAATTGTATTTATGGGCTTGATTTTTTATATAAACTGTATTAAA
>JAAWOU010000111.1 GCA_022799755.1 Lachnospiraceae bacterium | reverse complement strand
GCCAGCCGCGTCCAGCGACCTACCTGAAAGCAGGCCGGGCAAGCCTGTCGCTCTCATTCTGGTCTTGCTTCGGATGGGGTTTACATGGCTCCGCCCGTTGCCGGACGGACGGTAGTCTCTTACACTGCCTTTCCACCATTACAGAAGCCCGGCGCGGAGCCGGTCCCCTGCTGTATCTTTCTGTTGCACTGGCCTTGGAGTCGCCTCCACCGGACGTTATCCGGCATCCTGCCCTGTGAAGCCCGGACTTTCCTCATGCGCCCGGACAGCGTCCGGATGCACGCGATTATTTATCCTACTCACCGTTTTCTAATTATATAGGCTTATACGGAAAATTACAAGAACAAAATTTACCGGCCTGCTCACACATTGAAGCAGCTGCCCCCCACGAATTCCCTGCAGATGGAATTGTTCGGCAGGCTCTCGCTGGGCACGCACAGGAAATAATCCAGGAATTTAAGAAGCCTCTTGGCCTCATAGTACTCCGGCTCCCCCTTGGGAATCTGGAACAGCAAAGGCTCCGCGAAAGTCTTCAGCATGGCCAGCTCATAGACCAGAGCCGAGTTGAACATGGCGTCCGCCTCCTCCTGGAACGGGAAGATATTCTCCTCCTCGCCCCTGCGCACCGAGGGCCACATCTGAATGGTCCTCTGAGCGCTGGAACCCCTGGTGCGGGCGTCCCGTACCATCCTGCGCAGCAGTCTGCCGTCCGTAGTGGGAATGCGGTTGTGGGCGTCTATGTTCAGTGTGGTCAGAGCGCTGATGTAGATTTTGTACTTGCTGGCCTCCGGCAGGGCATAGGACATTCTCTCGTTGAGCCCGTGGATCCCCTCAATGACAAGTATGTCATCTGCCCCCAGCTGCAGAAAGTCCCCTCTGTACTCCCTCTGGCCTACCTTGAAGTTGAACGCCGGCAGCTCCACCCGCTCCCCGGCCAGGAGGCTGACCATGTTCTCGTTGAACAGCTTCACGTCTATGGCCTCCAGACACTCGAAATTATAGTCGCCTTTCTCGTCCCTGGGCGTCTGCTCCCTGTTCACGAAATAGTTGTCCAGCGCAATCGGATGGGGCACCTTGCCCAGCGTCCGCAGCTGGATGGACAGCCTGTGGGAAAAGCTGGTCTTCCCGGAGGAGGAGGGACCCGCGATCATGACGAACTTCACATTCTCCCGGCCGGCGATTTCCTTGGCGATCTCGCCGATCATCCGTTCCTGCTTCGCCTCCTGGACCAGGATCAGATCGCTGACCGAGCCGCTGCAGATCTGTTCGTTCAGATCCCCCACCGTCTCTATGCCCGCCGTCCGGCCCCAGCTCTTGGCGCTCTCCATGGTGTCAAACAGCTTCCGGCTCTCGTTGAAAGGCTCCAGCACCGTGGGGTTCGATTCGCCGGGAAGCACCAGCATAAAGCCGTCCTCATAGGGAATCACGTCATACCATTTGATATATCCGGCGTTGGGCAGCATGTATCCGTAATAATAGTCATAATATCCCTCTATTTCGTACACATTCACCGTGGAGCCCATGCGGAACCGGAACAGCTTCACCTTGTCCTCCATGCCTTTCTCCCGAAACAGCTCTATGGCGTCGTCAAGAGGGTATGATTTTTTCATAAAAGGAGTCTTCGCCCGGGCCAGCTCTCCCATGCGCTCCTTGATCCGCCTGGCGTTCTCCCCGGTGGCGGCCACTTTGCCCAGGGTATTGATATACAGCCCCCTGCCGATGGAGAACTCCACGCAGCTCTCTCTGGCGGCCCGGGGTCCGAACACGTCGCTCATACTCTTCAGGAACAGCATCTTGGCCGCACGAATATAGGATTTATGCCCCACGCTGTCTTTCAGTGTAAAAAATTCTATGGTGCAGTCTTTTATCACCTTTTTGAAAAGCTCCCTGATTTTGCCGTTAGCGCTCACCAGGGCGATGGTGCCGTCATATGCCTCTTGGTACTCCGCCGCGATGGCTTCGTATGTGGTCCCCTGCTCCACCTGTCTCTCTTCCCCATGAATCGTAATCGTAACCATATCCACCCTTCCTTTCTGAAATTTTATCCGGTTCATTCTATGTCTGCCGCGGCCGCTATCCGTAATATGCCAGCGCCGCTTCTATCCGCGCCGTTTCCTCCCGCACCTCTTCCCGGCGGCTACCGGCCCTGGACGAACCCGCCTCCTCCAGAGACGCTCCCAGCCGTTCCAGATAGCTTCTGCGCTGCCGCAGATAGGAAAAAAGCACCGGATGCCTCTGCTTCAGCAAATGCTCCCCATACAGGTCATACAGACAGAATTCATTGTTCCCGCCGTCATGGTCTGCGTCTGCGGAAAAGGGCTCCTTTGTTCCGGGCCGGGCTCTCATGGCAAAGTAGTACTTCCCCTCCTCAAGGACGGCTTCCTCCCTGGTCACTAAAAAGCCCTCCCTGCGCAGAAACGCCCGCAGCTGCGGTATCTCCGACTGGGGCTGCAATATCAGTTCCCGAAGCCCGTAAGCTTTCTCCATGCCCTGGCGCAGGATCCGCTCCATAAGCCTGCCGCCCATACCGGCGCAGACCAACGTGTCGGCCTCCCCGGCCCCGTACGCGGAAAGCCCGTCCGACAGCCGTAAAGATATGTAGTCCCCAAGCCCCTGCGCTTCCACATGCCGCTTCGCCCCGGCCAGCGGCCCTTCTCGCACATCCATGGCAATCGCCCCGGGACAGATGCCCGCCCGGACCAGATAGATGGACAGGAATCCGTGATCGCAGCCCACATCCACCAGCCTGTTTCCCGGCATCACCATATCCGCCAGCATCTGAAGACGCCCGGAAAGCACTACGCCGCCTTTCGATTCCCTTGTCTCCATCAGTCCAAATAGTCCTTCAGCTTTCTGCTGCGGCTGGGATGGCGCAGCTTCCTCAGCGCTTTCGCCTCAATCTGGCGGATGCGCTCGCGGGTCACGTTAAATTCTCTTCCCACCTCTTCCAGCGTGCGGGCCCTGCCGTCGTCCAAGCCGAACCGCAGGCGCAGCACTTTCTGCTCTCTCTCCGTCAGTGTCCCCAGCACTTCCACCAGGGATTCTTTCAATAGGGTAAACGCGGCCGCGTCCGCGGGCACAGGCACTTTGTCATCCTCTATGAAATCCCCCAGATGGCTGTCCTCCTCCTCGCCGATGGGGGTCTCCATGGACACGGGCTCCTGGCTGATCTTCAGGATCTCCCGCACACGGTCCGTGGGCATATTCATCTCCTCCGCAATCTCCTCAGGGGTCGGTTCTCTCCCCAGTTCCTGCAGCAGCTGCCTGCTCACCCGGATCAGCTTGTTGATGGTCTCCACCATGTGCACCGGAATGCGGATGGTTCTGGCCTGGTCCGCAATGGCCCTGGTGATGGCCTGGCGGATCCACCATGTGGCGTATGTGGAGAATTTATAGCCCTTGCGGTAATCGAACTTCTCCACGGCCTTGATCAGTCCCAGATTCCCCTCCTGGATCAAATCCAGGAAGAGCATGCCTCTGCCCACATAGCGCTTCGCAATACTCACCACCAGACGCAGATTCGCCTCCGCCAGGCGTTTCTTCGCATCCTCATCCCCCAGCTCCATCCGCTTGGCCAGCTCGATTTCCTCGTCCGCGGAGAGCAGGGGTACCTTGCCGATTTCCTTTAAATACATGCGCACAGGATCCTCAAGGCTGATTCCGTCCGGAATAGACAGGTCCAGGTTCTCCACATCCACGTCGTCCTCGTCCGAAAGGATAATCTCCTCCACATCGGTCTCGTCCTCCGTGATGCGCAGCACATCCACATTGTTCTGTTCCAGAGCATCCAGAATCTTCTCAAACTGCTCCTCCTCCAAAGGCATGTCCGAAAAAAAATCGCTGATCTCCTGATACTCCAGCACATTTTTCTTCTTCTTGGCCATATTGAGAAGTTCTTTCACTTTCTCTTCAAACTTTGCCCGTGTATTTTCATCCATTGTAAAGTTTCCATCCTTCCTCGGGAAGTCGTTCCCTTTTTGTTTGATTGCAAGTTACGGTTCACGAAAGTTTCCGCCAGGTGTCTTGGCGGGCATTTTACCCGAAAATCCCGAGACTGCAAACCTCCCAAAACCGCAGTGCCTGCCTATTGCTTAAAGTTACCAATAGCTTTACCCTAATCTAAGGAAATATGCGTTCCCGCCAGTTCTTCCAATGCTTTCTTTCCCTCGATCGCCCGGGCCAGAGCGCTTACATCCGCCCCCATTTGGGAGAGATGATACTGGTAGCTGTTCTTTTTCACCGTAAGCAGGATCTCGTGAAAGGCTTTCTCCTGTTCCTGAACGGAACCGAGCTCAGGCAGCATGGCTGAAAACAGCGCGGCAGCCTCCTTTTGCTCCTCTCCGTCCTCGAACATGCTGACGATGCCCGCCGGATTTACCCTGCCGGCGTCCAGCTCCGGAAAGAGCCGCTCCGCCACCCGCTGGTAGATCTCTGCCGTGAAATCCTCCGGCGAGATATATTTCTTGATTCTGCCGTAGAGTCTGGGCTCCGCCGAAAGCCATGTGATCAAAAGTCTCTGGGAACGTTTTGCGTTCTCCTCCGGGTCCCTGCGCCGTATCCCGGACTTGGGGCGCTCCAGAGGCTTTGCCGAGCCGGTCTCCGCCGCGTAGCGCGTCACCAGCCTGCGCAGATTTTCGATCCCGATAAAGTACTTCTCCGCCACTGCCTGGAGATAATTGTCCCGCTCCACCTCCTCGGAGAATTCGCACAGCTTCCTGGCGATTTCCCTGTGGAACTTTGTCTTCTCCTCCGGGTCGTCCATGTTAAACTGCCCCTGCAGTATCCGCACCTCGAAAAAAAAGCTGTTCTCCGCCTGGCGGATTCGCTCCTCGAAGCTCTCCTTTCCCAGGTTCTTCATGAATTCGTCCGGATCCTTGTAGGGCTGCATATTGATGATCTTGCCTGCCAGCCCCGCATCCCGCAGGATGCCGATGGCCCGCAGGGCCGCTTTCACCCCCGCGCCGTCGCTGTCATAGGCCAACAGCACGGTCTCCGTGTAGCGCCTAAGCAGCGCCGCCTGCTCCCCGGTGAACGCCGTCCCCAGAGAAGCCACCGCCTGGGTGAAACCGGCCTGGTGCATGGAGATAACGTCCATATAGCCCTCGCAGAGAATGATATTTCCGCATCTGGCCTTTCTGGCATAGTTGAGGCCGTAGAGATTGCGCCGCTTGTCAAACACCGGCGTCTCCGGTGAGTTTAAGTATTTCGGCTCCCCCTCTCCCATCACCCGGCCGCCGAAGCCGATGACCCGGTTATTGATATCCTGAATCGGATACATGACCCGGTTCCAGAACTGACTGTTCAGGCCGTACTTCTCCGAGTGGGCCGCCAGCCCCGCCTCCTGTATCAGATCGTCCTCAAAGCCCTTTTCCCGCAGATACCCCACCAGATGGGCGCCGTTCTTCCCCGCATATCCCAGACCGAATCTATGCATGGTCTCGTCGGAAAGCTCCCTCTTTTTCAGGTATCGATACCCGATCTCTCCGTGGGGGCTGCGCAGCTGATAATAGAAGAACCTGGCCGCGGCCTTGTTGACCTCCAAAAGCCTGGCGCGCCTGTTGTCCCGGCTTTTCGCCTCCGGCGAGTCCTCCTCCGCAGGAAGCGCCACCCCGGCCCGCTGTGCCAGCATCCTCACAGCCTCCGGGAAAGTATAATTCTCGTAGTTCATCACAAAGGTATACACATTTCCGCCTGCCCCGCAGCCGAAGCAGTGGTACACCTGCATATCGCCGTTTACGGAAAAGGAGGGGGATTTCTCATTGTGGAAAGGACAGAGTCCCCAATAGCGGCTGCCCTTTTTCTGCAGTCTCACATACCCTGAGATGACATCCACGATATCGTTTCCGGCCCTGACCTCCTCCAGAATTTTCTCCGAATAGTACATCTACACCTCCAGCCTCCCTCCGGTACCGGTCGCTCAGCCCATCCATGACTTCGGTATGTATATGTCGTCATACACGGCTATGGCGAAACGGTCCGTCATGGCCCCCACATAGTCACACACCACCCGCTCCTTTGGCTCCCCCTGGTCCAGGAGGTTTCGGAATTCCTCCGGCAGGCTGTCGATATGATGCATGAAATGCAGGTAAAGCGTCTCCATAAGCCGTTCGGCCTTGGTCTCCTCGCTCTTGGCCACAGGATTCTCATACACATTTTCAAACATAAAGGCACGCATGCGCGTCATGGCAGTATGGGTCTCCTCCGACATGAGAATGTCGTTTTTCCCCATGCTGGTATTCACGATGTCATGGATAAAATGGTCAAAGCGATTGCTGGGCGTGCTGCCGATCACATCCCGGATCTCCTTTGGCACGTCGCTCTCTTCTAAAATGCCGGCCCTGACCGCGTCGTCCATGTCGTGATGAATATAGGCTATCTTATCCGAGAGACGGACGATCTTCCCCTCCAGCGTGTGAGGGGCGCCGCTTGTCTGGTGATTCAGAATGCCGTCCCTTACCTCAAAGGTCAGGTTCAGCCCCTGTCCTTTCTTCTCCAGACGGTCTACCGTCCTGACGCTCTGGATATTATGCTCAAATCCGTACGGACATATCCTGTTCAGAGCCCGCTCCCCCGCGTGCCTGAAAGGCGTATGTCCCAGATCATGGCCCAGGGCAATGGCCTCCACCAGTTCCTCATTGAGCCGAAGCGCTTTGGCTATGGTGCGCGCGTTCTGGGACACCTCCAGCGTGTGGGTCAGCCGGGTTCGGTAGTGATCTCCCTCCGGCGACAAAAAGACCTGGGTCTTATCCTTTAACCTGCGGAACGCCTTGCAGTGAATGATCCTGTCCCTGTCCCGCTGAAACACAGGCCGCACATCGCAGTGCGGCTCATCCTTAAGCCTGCCCTTAGAGTCCGTACTGTGAGACGCGTAAGGACTCAAGTAATGCTTCTCCCATTGCTCCAGATTTTCCCTGATCGTCATATCAGTTCTGCCCCCATCCCATATACAGCCCGCATTGCCTCTTTGTGTTTATAATCCGTCTATTATATTATTCTGCGTCCGCAGTGAAAATCCTTTTTTCTCCCTCTTTCTCCTTTACTCCCTTCTCAGCGGCACACATCGAATATGAATTCCGCATTTTTATCCATGGCCGCCCTGGCTGCCTTTACCGGCGACATCTGAAACACATGCCACATGCCCGGATAGATGTCGATCTTCACGGGCACGTTTTTCTCCACAAAGGTCCGGTGGAGCCGCAGGGCGTCGCTTAAAAGAATCTCGTTCTCCCCCACCTGGATATAGGCGGGCGGAAATCCCTCGAAATCCCCGAACAGCGGAGATATCAGAGGATCCGTCAGATCCCGGTCTCCGGCATAGGCCTGCACCATCCTGTCGATGTAGGCGCAGTTTAATACCGGATCCGCCTCCGCCTTTGTCTGGAAAGATTTCCCCGTGGAGGTCAGATCCGTCCAGGGGGACATCAGGACAACCCCTCTCGGCAGCAGCCTCTTCTCCTGCTTTAATTTCAGCGTCAGCGCCAGAGCCAGGTTTCCTCCCGCGGAATCCCCTGTCACAATCACATCCCGGGCGCCGTATCCTAAGAGCATCAGATAGTTCCACGCCCTCATGGCATCCTCCAGCGCGGCAGGGTAGGGATGCTCCGGGGCAAGCCGATAGTCAAAGCAGAGCACGTCCATAGAGGTGGACTCCGCAAGCTTTGAAGTCAATGTCCTGGCATAGAGGCTGCTGCCGGTGGAGTAGCCGCCTCCGTGGCAGTGCAGAAGCACATATTTCTTCATATGGGCCCGGTTGACGCCCACCCACTCTCCGTACATGCCGTCTATATCCACCTCCCGGTACTCGATGGCTTTTGTATTGCTTAAAATAGTCCCGATATGGTCCTGGGACTGTCTGTGCTTCTCGATGTCCGCATTCTCCACCATGCCGTGGACGCGCCTGATCAGATTCATCAGACCCTGGCGCCTTTTGTCTATGCTTTCCGCCTCCTCGATTTCTTTCCCGGTCTCTATGCCGGCCTCCACGCCCGCGTCGATCTCTATCTCTCGCTGCGCCGTGACTGCCAGTGGCTTTTCTTTCGCTTCTTCCTCTGCTCTCATCTCTTCCTCTGTTCTTGCTTTCCTCTCCGGGATGCTCCCTTTTTTCGCTTCCGATTTCACATCCATATTCGCGTTTGCATTTATGTCGGTCTTTATATCTGTTTTCATGTTTGTCTTCATGCCTGTCTTTATGTCTGTTTTCATGTTTGTCTTTTTTCTGTTTTCTTGTTCGTCTTCTTGTCGATCTTCTTTTCTGTCCTCTTTATCGGTCTTCTCGCCTGTCTTTTTGTCAAAACCATTTCGCGGCACCGTAATGGTACAGGGACTATTGTCGTAAAACCATCAAAAATGCAGTCTCCTGCGCACTTCGTTCCGCAGTCTTCTCCGGGAAAGCATGGTGATCACGGCGATGTCCAGAATGGTGCAGATCGTCAGCACCACCGCCGACCAGCTTAAAAATATCCTGGCCTCCAGATAGCGCCGGATCAGCATCTCCAGTCCCATGCACAGCAGCCCCAGCCCGGTGAACAGGTAAAGCGCCACCGTCAGAAACGACCGGGGAAGCCTGCGGATACACAGCGTCACCGCCTCCGCAATGGCCGTCACCAACACGGTGATCGGCAGGCCAAGCCCAAAGAACCACTCACTGCTCCCTGCCAGAAATGTCAGCATATACAGATAGAGCGCCACCGCTCCTCCGTCCAGCAGCAAAGAGGCGTATACGGACTGCCTGGTATAAATCACCAGGGGAATCATAAATACCCATAGGATCACACAGGCTCCGATGACCGCCAGCGACCATGGCGTGCCGTTGAACACCAGCAGATTCAGTACACCGCAGGTAGCCACGGAAGCCAGTATCACCATGGAAAGCAAGAGCCCCAGGTCTTTGCGCTTCACCGTCTCTACCTGCCCCTTTTGTTCCGGAAAGGCGGAAAGCTCCTCCGGTGTCCCTTTTCTCTCCTGCCGCAGCTGTTCCCTGGGGTTCACCACCGGCGTATTGCACAGGGGGCACTCCCTGGCATTCTCCTCCAGCTCCACACCGCAATTCACACAATATGACATATCCACATCCTCCTGCCCGTTTCGCACGCAGTCAATATTCTCCGCGCCAAAGCTCTGTTCCCGGAAAATCCTCATTCCGATTTACAGTTCCATATTCCGGTTGCTCTCGATCTTTACATGGATGCCGTCCCGCACCAAACGTCTGAAAAAATGCCGCTCCACATCCGTCTCCGCAATGCCGCTGGTAAAATTCACCGTCAAAATATCCCCGAAGCTGATGATGGCGCAGTTTGTCCTGCGTGAAAACGGCTGCCCCATATAGATGTCGAATCTCTCAATGTACGCTTTCATCCCCTCAGGCACGTTCATTCTGCCCATATTGGTCAGCCCTGCCGAGGAGTTCCTGTCCTGCACCTTGGTATAGAACAGCCGCACCACGAAATCCTTGATGAACAGCGGCACGATCCGGATAAAAGGATTCCGCTGGGTTTCCGCATTGGTGGTAATATCCCCCCGAAGCAGCTTCTCATTGAGATAGTATCTCATATAATTGCGCACCTGAATCACGATTTCCTCAAAGGTGTACTCTCCAAGCCGCGGATCCACTCCCGGAAATATCATGGTTATGAAATTCCGCAGGGTGACGGAGGGAAAAAAGCGGCGCAGATTCACGGGCATGGCGATTTTCACCGGCCGCAGATGTACGCGCTGATCCTCCTCCTGCTTGATGAGCAACGCCTGAAGCAGCACAGCGTTCAGATACTCCGTAATGGTGGCCCCGTACCTTTTTGCCGCCGTCGTCACCTCCGACACCGACATGATGCCGTCTATAATGTTCAGCGTATAAAAGGGCTCCGCGGTGCCTCTGACCCGGTAAGCTCTCTCCTCCAGCCTGGGCGGACATACCTTTGCGTTGGCGTAGCGCATATAAGCGTCCTCAAGCTCCTCTTCCCTCGGCGTTCCGTGGATGTCCAGCACAAATCCCTCATTTTCAATCCCCTCCGCGCCCAGCAGGCGCAGATACGTGGCCGTCAATGTCATCAGAACGCACATGCCCCCCGTCCCGTCCCCCAGACTGTGGTGGGCCTCCAGGGCGATCCGGTTGCGAAAGTAATAGACTCGGACCAAGTATCGGTTATTGGCCTTGAAATACATGGGCTGACACGGGTTGCGCACATCCTTTTGCACAAAGGGACCGGGGCGGTCGTTGGGCTCTAAATAGCGCCAGAACAATCCCTTTCGAATGGCCGCCTTGTAGGTGGGAAACCTGGGAAGCGTCATATCGAGAGCCTGCTGCAGAACATCCGGCTGTATCTCCTCTTTCAGCAAAACCGAGAGCCTGTATACGGAGGAAAAATCTCTCCTCTGCAGCGTAGGGTACACAATTGCCGACAAGTCCAGCTGATACCAGTCCTTTCTGTTGGCATGTCTGGTTTTCTCTGCGGCATGTCTTTTTTCTGTTCTTTTCATGGAAATCCTTTCGTCAAATCTTTTCAGGGGAAACTAAAAGGGCGCAAAGCATCCAAAAACCACACTTCACACCCACTTCCACAATACCTGAATATACATCGAAAGGTACTTGACATCCATCAAGTACCTTTCAGCCTCGTGCAGGAAAAGAGACTTGAACTCTCATGGTATTGCTACCACACGGACCTGAACCGTGCGCGTCTGCCAATTCCGCCATTCCTGCGAACAAATCATA
>JAAWOU010000011.1 GCA_022799755.1 Lachnospiraceae bacterium | reverse complement strand
CCGGTAGGGAGCTGTCGCGCAGATTCTGGACTGCAGTGTGCTGCGGCGGCTACTGCACCCATGGGGAGACTTTCTACAGCAAGGACGAGGTGCTCTGGTGGGCAAGGGGCGGCGTGCTGAAAGGGGAGAGCCCTGCCAGGATCGCGTTCTTAAGGGGAATCGTGGAAGAACTGCCCGGGCCTTTGGACTTTGGCGAAGAGGGAGGCAGCAGACTTACCACAGGGCAGCTGCTGGCCATGAAAGAGAACGGTGCGCCGGAGGAGGTAAAGAAGAATTTCTTCACCATGGCCATGCTGAACCTCCCCAAAGAGCGGATGCTTTCTTTCGTGGCAAAGGAGCGGACGGCTGTGGGCCACTGCGGGAAAGAGGCCTATCTGAAGTTCTTGGAGAGACAGTGCGCGGCGCTGACCGAGTTAAGGCTTCCCGAGGAGGGTGATTACCGCATTGAAGTCATCGATACCTGGGAGATGACCAGGAAAGTGACCATGGAACATGTAAACGGCACGGTAAAAGTGGAACTGCCCGGCAAGGAGGACATGGCTGTGCTGGCGGTGAGAATGTAGTGGGCCGGGGCAATCTTTTCGGGAGAGCTGTCTCGCAGGTTCGCAGAGTCTTGTGCGGATTATCCGGAGGGCATGGCATTCCCTGACCGGAAAGACGAGTGGCGGACCGAAGACTATGAATAGAGAAGACAGGGCGTATTTGTCTATAGTGCGGGAACGCCGGAGGAGGGGTATATGCGCTTGCTGATTGTGGATGACGAATATTTTGCCAGACAGGCCGTGCGGCTGAAATGTCTGGACTATATCCTCAAGCCCGTGCGCTACGACTTCTTCACGGAAGTTCTGACCAAAACCATGGAGACCGTGGAGGAGAAGCACAG
This sequence comes from Lachnospiraceae bacterium, assembly GCA_022799755.1. Classification (GTDB taxonomy): domain Bacteria; phylum Bacillota; class Clostridia; order Lachnospirales; family Lachnospiraceae; genus Acetatifactor. The sequence goes on along the minus strand of JAAWOU010000011.1, from coordinate 53,952 downwards.
GCAGTCCACACTGGAGAATTACGGCAAAATCTATGTGGAGAACATTGCCCAGTCCAGGCGGGAGGAGACCATAGACGTGGTGGACAAGGTGGTGGAGTACATTGAGAGACATCTGTCCGAGGAGCTGAGCGTCCGCCAGCTGGCCAATCTGGCTTACGTCAGTCCGGACCACCTGACCCGGTCTTTCAAGAAAAGATTTCAGCAGACGGTCAGCGACTATATTCCCCGGAAACGCATGACCCTGGCGGGAGAGCTGCTCTGTGACAGAAAGCTGACCGTCACCATGGTCTCCGACTGCGTGGGCTTCGGCAACTATTCCTATTTCACGGAGCAGTTCAAGAAATACTACGGTATGACACCCAGAGAATATCAGAATTCCGTCAAATAGTTTTTTCATGCCCCGCTGCCTGCAGCGGGGCTGTTGATTTTCCGGTGCCAGATCAGACTGAAGAGGATTCCCGCCGCCAGGGACAAAAACAGGGTCGCGGCGCCGGTGAAGATAATGCCATAGAGCCCGAAGCACTTTCCCAGCAAAAATAACAGCGGCAGGTAGAACAGTCCCTTGTCCATCAGGGCTACCAGACTGGCATAGGAAGCTTTGCCGGTGGACTGGAGGAAAGTCTGGCAGAGCTGATAGAGTCCGTAAAAGGGCCCGATGACAATGGAGGCAAAGACAAAAACCTGTCCGTAGGCAATCACCTCCGCATTGTCGATAAATGCGGCGATGATGGCATTCCTGGCAAGGTAGCACACAAGGGTGAGAATACTTCCCAGGCTGACCGTGAAGACAGCGGTGTTTCGGATGATCCGGTTCATTCGCTTTAAGTTGCCTGCGCCGAAGTTGTAGGAGATGGCGGGCTGCAGACCCATACAGATCCCCATGGCCAGCATGGTGATGACCATGCCGATCTTGCCGGAGACTCCCTGGGCGGCCAGGGCTACGGAGCCGTAACCGATGACCATGCGGTTGGCAATGATATGGGACAGGCTCATCAGCAAAGTGCTGCAGGCCATGGGAACGCCCAGCGACATCACCGTCCGGGAAACCGCAGGCTCCAGGGAAAAGTCTTTGGGGGAAAGGGATAGTACAGGCTGCTTTTTGGTGATGTAATAGAACAGATACCCGCAGCTGACGCAGTTGCCCAGCACGGTGGCAATGGCGGCGCCTGCCACATCCCAGGAGAAGCCCAGGATAAACAGGGCGTCCAGGGCAATGTTGGAGACGGTGCCCAGACAGTTCGCTATCATGGACTGTCCGGCTGCCCCGTCTGCCCGGATCACATTGGCGAAGACATTGTTGAACATGATAAAGGGCGCTCCCAGGGCGATAATGCGCAGATAGGCCCCGGCGTCCGCCAGGGTATCCGGATCCGCTCCCAGGAGACTGGTGACAGGAGAGAGGAACAGGTTCACCGCAATCATAAAAATCACGCCTGACATCAGGGAAGCGTAGCAGCAGAAAGCGGAATAGCGTTTCACCTTTTCGTGATCCTTTTTCCCCAGGGCCAGGGAGACGGCGGTGCATCCCCCGCTGCCGAACAGGGTTCCCAGTCCGGAGAGAATGGAGAACATGGGGGCGCACAGGGAGATGGCCGCTATCTTGGAGGGCTCGCCGGTCTGGCCGATGAAAAAGGTGTCGGCCATGTTGTAGACGATCATCACCAGCATGATGACCACGGCGGGCAGGCTTAGATGAAGCAGCAGCCTGGGATAAGAAGCTTTTTCTAACATTTCTTGATTTTTATTCATATAAATACCTGCCTTTCCGGGAAAAATCTAAATTCAACACTTGTCGAATCAATGTAATTCCATTATAATATATACAGATGTAGAAAACAACCGTCAAATAATATACAAGTGTCGAATTAAAAGGGCCGGGAGGGCAGTCGGATGAATACAAAGGGAAATCAGAGAGCAATGCAGACGGAAAACAAGATTAAATGGGTCTTTCTGAATTTACTGGGGGAAAAGAAAGAGATCAGCCGGATTTCGGTCAGCGAGATCTGTAAAAGGGCCAATATCCACCGAACCACATTCTATGTCCACTATAAGGATGTGTCGGATCTGATGGACCATCTGGTGTCGGAAATGTATCTGCAGATTATGGATATGTTTGTGGAGGAGGGAAAGGGCATGCGCGCCCATGGCTTTCGGAGGCTGTTTGAGCTGGTGGGGCGGCACAGGAGCTTTTTCAATGTGTATCTGGAGGCCATGGGCGGGATGATCCTGACATATGACAGGCTGCCGAAAGAATTGCAGGAGAACATAGACAAGATCGTCCCCGTGATGGGCTTTGTGTCCGGGGAGGAGCTGCTGTATCATCAGACTTTCTTCTGCGAGGGGCTGTCCGCGGTGATACGCAGGTGGGTGCGGGGCGGCTGCAAGGAGAGCCCGGAGGAGATGGAGCGGATCATCCGGGCGGAGTACAGTCCTAACCGAGAGCTCTTCCTATTGCCGCAGAACTGACGCCGGATTATGTCAGCTCTTTCGTTCTCTCGAAAGCGGCGATGACCGCGTTCATCACGGCCCCGCGAAATCCCGCTTCCTCCAGTCTGCGCACGCCCTGGATGGTGGCGCCGCCGGGAGAGCAGACGGCATCCTTTAAGACGCCGGGGGGCAGGCCGGTTTCCAGGGCCAGACCGGCCGAGCCCATCAGCATCTGGGCCGCCAGCTCCAGGGCCTGATCCCTGGCCAGGCCGCAGGCCACGCCGCCGTCTGCCACAGCCTCCAGGAAGAGATCCGCAAAGGCGGGCCCGCAGCCGGATACGGCGGAGCCTGCATCTATCCCGGATTCCGCGATAGCGGAAAATCTCCCCGCCCAGGCAAAGGCCTCCAGAAAAGTCCGGAGAGTCTCCGTGTCCACATCCTCGCTGCAGGCATAGAGCACCATGCCCTGGCCCACGGACACCGGGGTGTTGGGCATGATGCGGATGACGGGATAGTTTCCGCCGGCAAGCTCCCGAATCCGGGCGATGGTCAGCCCCGCAGCCATGGTCACCAGAACGAAAGGACGCTGCCGTCCGGCCAACGCGGGTCCGATCTCTTCCAGGACTTGGGCCATCATCTGCGGTTTGACACCCAGGAGGATATAGTCCGCCGCTTTGGCGATCTCCCCGTTGTCCGCCGTCCCTGCCTCCAGTATCCGGGCCAGGACCTGGGCCTTTTGGGGAGAGCGGTTGGCCAGAAGAATCCGGGAGCCGTCCACATTGTGCCTGACGGCCCTGGCCAGCGCGCCGCCCATATTTCCCGTGCCGATGAAACCGAAAACAGAATCTTTTTGATCCATGTGATATCCTCCCCTGACATGTGTTATTCTCTTACCTGTCCCTGACCGTAGACCACATATTTGCTGCTGGTCAGCTCCTCGAGCCCCATGGGGCCTCTGGCGTGCATCTTCTGGGTGGAGATGCCGATCTCCGCGCCCAGTCCGAATTCGCCGCCGTCGGTGAAGCGGGTGGAGGCGTTGACATACACGGCGGCGGCATCCACTGCGTTTAAGAAATGCTGCGCTCTGAAATAGTTATTGGTGACAATGCACTCGGAATGGCCTGTGCCGTGGGCGTTGATAAAGGGGATGGCTTCCTCCAGATCACGGACAGTTCGTACTGCGAGAATGTAATCATCATACTCGGTATCCCAGTCTTCATCCGATGCGGGCAGGGCTCTCCCGCCCAGGACTTTCAGGGCGGCCCGGTCTGCCCTGAGCTCCACCTGATGGCGGTCCAAAAGGGGCAGAGCCTTTGCCCAGAAAGGTTCGGAGATGTCCTCCTGAACCAGTACGCATTCTACCGCGTTGCATACGGAGGGTCTGGAGCATTTGGCATTGTAAAGGATATTGGCTGCCATGTCCAGGTCGGCCTCACTGTCCACGTAGATATGGCAGATGCCCTCGCCGGTGCGGATCACCGGGACGCTGGCTTCTCTGGCCACGGTCCGGATCAGACCGGCGCCGCCCCTGGGAATCAGCACATCCACATAATCGTTTAAATGCATCAGCTCCGCGGCGCTCTCCCGGCCGGTATCACGGACCAGGCTGACGCAGTCCTTTGGCAGGCCGGCGGACACAAGCGCCTCCTGCATCAGGGACACGGCACAGAGGTTTGAGCGGATGGCTTCCTTTCCGCCCCGCAGGATACAGACATTGCCGGATTTGAGGCAAAGCGCCGCCGCGTCCACGGTGACATTGGGCCGCGCCTCATAGATGATGGCAATGACGCCCAGAGGTACCCTGCGTTTTCCGACGATCAGACCGTTTGGCCTTGTCTCCATTCTGTCCACCCGCCCTACGGGGTCGGGAAGCCCACGGATCTGGCGGACGGCGTCCACAATGCCCTCGATCCGTTCCGGAGTCAGCGCAAGACGGTCCAGCAGGGAGGGACGCATCCCGGCTTCCTTTGCGGCGGCGATGTCTTCGGCGTTTGCCTGAAGCCACTGGTCCTGCCTGGTCATAAGGATATCTGCAATGGCCTCCAGGGCGGTATTCTTTTGGGCCGTCCCTGCGGCGGCCAGGGGATAGGAGGCTTGCTTGGCTGCCTGCCCCTGTCTCTCTAATGTGGTCAAATGATTTTCCTCCTGTCTCTTCTCACAATGCCGCGAACCGCGTCCCGATGGGTTCTCCCTCCACGATGCCGTAGAGCTGTTCCATGCGGGCGCCGTTGGCGATAACCATGTCGCAGCCCGCCTCCATGGCAATGGCTGCGGCGGAAAGCTTGGTGGCCATGCCGCCGGTGCCTCGCCAGGTGCCGGCGCCTCCGGCCATCTCCAGAATCTCGGGCGTCAGGGCTGTCACACGGTGGAGAAGCTTTGCGTCCGGACTGGTTTTGGGGTCGGCGTCATAGAGACCGTCGATATCGCTGAACAGCACCAATAGATCCGCCCGGCAGAGCTTTGCCACAATGGCGGACAGGGTATCGTTGTCCCCTAAGACCTTGTGCCGCCCGGTCTCGATTTCGGCGGAGGAGACAGAGTCGTTCTCGTTTACCGCCGGGATGACTCCCATCTCAAGCAATGCCGAGAATGTGCCGCTTAAATGCTCTCTGCGGTTCTCGTCCTCCACGTCGTCTCCGGTGAGCAGAATTTGGGCGGCGGACTGGTTGTACTGGGAAAAAAACTGGTCGAAGATATGCATCATCCGGCACTGGCCCACCGCGGCGGCAGCCTGCTTCATCCGAAGCTCTCCGGGCCGCTCCTTAAGTCCCAGTCCGGACGTGCCCACGGCAATGGCGCCGGAGAATACCAGGATCACCTCATGGCCCATCCCGTGCAGGTCTGAGAGAATCCGGGCCAGATGCTCCATACGGCGCAGATTGGGGGCGCCGGATTCATGGGTCAGGGTGGAAGTCCCTACTTTGACTACGATGCGTTTTCCTTTTTGCTTCATGGGGTAAAGGCCTCCCTTGTGTAAAAGATATCGAGCGGTTACTGCCCGGCAAATTTATCCAAGTATAGCACAGGTCCCGGAAAAATAAAAGAAAAATATGAGCCCGTGACTTTTTTCATTGCGGATACACCGGAAAGAAGATATAATAAGGATGCGGACAGACGTAGAAAACGGGGAAAGGAAATCGTTTAAGATAAGATGGAGACAAAAGAGAGACGGGCGGCTGTAAAAGCTGCAAAAAAAGAGGAGACGGCGAAACCAGGGGGCACAGCTGTCCCTGAGAAAGAGCAGACGGCGGGGGAGGAGCAGGAATACATTGTCTTAAACCGCCAGGACGGGGAGGAAAGCGGGGAGGCCGGACAGTTCGCGGATCTTGCGGAGCTTGGCAGATACCGGTACTTCGACAGCAAAGCCATACGCAAAAGCATGCGGCTGACACAGGCTGTCACCCAAAAGGCAGAGGTGCTGCGCCGGGAGAAGAAAGTGTCTTTTACGGAGGCTCAGTGCGGGTACACCGACGGCCGGGACGAACTGGTATGCGAAGCGGTGGGCGAGGGAAGAGAGGGCAAGTCCGTGTTCTTTGTCCGCATGGTGTTTAACCGCAACAGTATCCTGTTCGCAAACTGCGAGTGCGCGGAGTGCAGAAGACATTACTACAGCATGTACTACAGGAGAGAATACTGTGCCTATCTGGGGGCTCTTATGCTGCTGATGGAGGAGTACCTGGAGGAAAGGAATCTGGGGGATGCCACGGACTTGAGAGGGACGCGGCTGATCCAGGCCTTTTATGAGAGGCATGCCAATATCATGCAGTCGGATGCAATAGGAAAGGCGGAGAGCATGGTGCTGACCCCGAGAGCGACCTTAAAGAACGGCGAGCTTAAGGTGTCCTTTAAGGTGGGGGAGAAGAAGCTCTTTGTGATAAAGGATTTGTTTGAGTTTTACCACAATGTACAGGAGTCCAAGACCGGGAACTATGGCAGCAACACCACCCTCAACCACAATATCAATAATTTTACCGAGGATTCCAGGCGCTGGATTGACTATATCGGCCGGATCGTGAAAGAGGAGGTTTCCTTTGAGAAAAGGATGATAGACGCCAACAGCTATTCCAAGCGGGCTGTGTCCAAGGACGGGGAACTGGCACTTTTCGGCTGGCGGCTGGATCAGCTGTATGACCTGCTGGGAGAAGACGCCCTGGAGTATGAGGACAAGGACAGCCCTGCGAAATGGAAAACGGCTCTGCATGTGAAGCAGCAAAATCCCAAGATATCCATGACCATACGCAAGAATGACATGGGGCAGAGCAGGGAGTTCCACGGGATCAAGGTGGACTGCCGCATGCCGCAGCTCTACTACGGGGTGGGGACGGCTTATTATGTCTGCGAGGAGGGACTGTGCAGGCTGGAGGAGGATTTCTTAAAGAAGATTCAGATCATGGCCCGGTTCTGCGACGAGGGATCCCTTACCTTTCAGGTGGGCCGGAACAAACTGCCCCAGTTCTACTATTCCGTGCTGCCTCAGCTGGAGGGAGCCGTGGACATCATGGAGGAAAACGCGGAGGAGATCGCTGCCTATCTGCCGCCCCAGGCCCGGTTCGTGTTCTACCTGGACGCGGAAAACCGCAACATGAGCTGCAGGGTTGGGGTCAGATACGGAGAGAGAGAATTCCGCGTGGTGGATTTCGGGGACAGAAAAGAGCGCCTGGAGCCTTTCAGAGAGGGAACCAGGGAGGAGGAGGCCCTGTTTCTTGCCAGGCAGTGGTTCCCCCACTGGGACAGCGAGAAAGAGGAGCTGGACTGCGAAAGCAGCGAGGAGCTGATGTTCCGGGTGCTGGACAGGGGCGTGGAAGCTCTGCTGGCTTTGGGGGAGGTCCAGTGCACCAGGCGCTTCAGCAATCTGAATATCGGCCGCAGGGTGCGGATGTCCGTGGGCATATCGGTGTCAAAGAACCTGCTGAACTTAAACATTGCCACCCAGGACGTGGCGCCCGAGGAGCTTTTGGACATCTTAAAGAGCTACCGCCAGAAGAAGAAATACCACAGACTGCGGAACGGGGATTTTCTAAGCCTGGACGAGGAGGGGGCCCTGCAGACATTGGCGGAGATGGCGGAGTCCCTGCGGATGAGTCCCAAAGAGCTGCTGAAAGGGAATGTGAAGCTTCCTTTGTACCGGGCGCTGTACCTGGACAAGCTGCTGGAGAAGAACGAGGAGATCTACAGCAAGCGGGACAGCTACTTCAGGGAGATGGTGAAGAATTTCAAGACCGTGAACGATGCGGATTTCGAGGAGCCTGCGTCCCTGAGGGATACCATGCGGGGCTATCAGCGCAACGGATACAGATGGCTGCGGATGCTGGAGGCTTACGGCCTGGGGGGCATTCTGGCCGACGACATGGGACTGGGCAAGACCCTGCAGGTGCTGGCCGTGCTGCTGGCGGCCTGGCAGGAGGGGAAGAAAGGGACGTCCCTGGTGGTTGCGCCGGCTTCTTTGGTGTACAACTGGGGCGAGGAGATCCGGGCTTTTACGCCGCAGCTCTCCTGCTGCTTTATCACAGGAGGTCAGGAGGAGAGGCGGGAGAAGCTATCCCATTACAGGGAGTACGATGTGATCGTCACCTCCTATGATCTGTTGAAGCGGGATATCGAGAACTATGAAGACAAGGAGTTTACCTACCAGATCATCGACGAGGCCCAGTATATCAAGAACCATACCACGGCGGCGGCCAAGGCGGTCAAGGCGGTGAGGAGCAGGACCCGGTACGCCCTCACCGGCACGCCCATCGAGAACCGTCTGAGCGAACTGTGGAGTATTTTTGACTTTCTGATTCCGGGCTATCTGTACGGATATGAAGCATTCCGGAGCGACTTTGAGGCGCCCATCGTGCGCAATGAGGACCAGGGGGCCTTGGAGCGGCTGCAGCGGATGACCGGGCCTTTTATCCTGCGCAGGATGAAAGAGAATGTGCTCAAAGACCTGCCGGAGAAGCTGGAGGAGAGCAGGTATGTACGGTTTGAGCCCGAGCAGCAGAAATTGTACGATGCGCAGGTAGTCCATATGAAACAGCGGATCGTGATGCAGGATGCCCAGGAGTTCCAGAGGAACAAGATACAGATTCTGGCCGAACTGATGAAGCTGCGCCAGATCTGCTGTGACCCGGCACTGTGCTTTGAGAATTACAATGGGGAGTCCGCCAAGCTGGAGGCCTGCGTGGATCTGGTGAAGAGCGCCGTGGAGGGCGGCCATAAGATGCTTCTGTTCTCCCAGTTTACCTCCATGCTGGATCTGATCGCGCAGCGGCTGGCCCGGGAGGAGATCAGCTTCTACACCATCACCGGGGCCACGCCCAAGGAGAAGCGGCTGCAGATGGTGAAAGCGTTCAACGGGGACGATACGAAAGTATTCCTGATATCCCTGAAAGCAGGGGGCGTGGGCCTGAATCTCACCGGGGCGGACGTAGTCATCCACTACGATCCCTGGTGGAACCTGGCGGTGCAGAACCAGGCCACGGACCGCACCCACCGCATCGGACAGACCAAGATGGTGGTGGTGTACCGGCTGATCGCAAAGGGCACCATCGAGGAGAAGATTCAGGAGCTCCAGGAGAGCAAGCGAGCTCTGTCGGAGCAGGTCATCTCCGGAGACGCCGGGCAGCTGGGCGGTATGACCAAAGAGGACTTTATTTCATTGCTGTCGTAGTCGGACGGCGTATCTTATGTGAGTGTAAGGGGCCGCCCCGGGGTTGTTTCACAGCCCCGGGGCGGCCTGTTCGCGCGCTCCTTTTTTGCCATTCCCTGTCCGCTTCGTAACCGATTCGGCCGGTACAGAATCGACGGACTTTTGGTCGGAATAGGCAGCGGGTATTGATTCTTCGGGAAAATGATGTATGGTTAGAGAAAAGGGGGTAACGCCGATGTATGATATGCTGATCGTGGGCAGCGGGCCGGCAGGGGTTTCCGCGGTCCATGCGGACAGCGGCGCGAAGAATTACACCATCCGCTTTAAGGATTACGAGGGGGAGATTCTGCTGAGCCGGGAAAAATATACGGAAATCATGTCCCTCCTGAAAGAAAGGTACGCCGGAATCAATATATAGATAAAAAAAGAAATTCATAGGAATAATTTCCAGATCTTGTCCATATACTGGTAGAAAAGGATTGGGAGCGGTCCGAGGAAAGGAGAAAGATATGGCAAGAGGACAGCGTAAAAGCATTGAAGAAAAGATAGCGGCCAAGCTGGAGATGATCGAAGCCCTGGAGACCAGAGTGGAGTCGGAGAAGCGCGAACTGGAGGAACTGTACCAGGAGAAGAGGCGCAGGGAGCTGGAGACTGTAAGCGACATCATGGCCGAGGCAGGACTGGGGGCAGAGGAAGTGGCGGAGGTGCTCCAGGAGTATCTGGAGCGCAGGGAAGCGGAGGCCTCCTGACAGGACTGCGGCACAGGGCATACGAAATGAATCCGTAGAAAATCCGGGAATGGGAAAGGACTGTTTCCGGATTTTTTAGTCTGTGAATGACCTGCGGAAAGGGAATGCAAAATAGTACATAGCCGAAAGAATTTCGGGCAAAAAAGTACATTGCATCTTTTCCGGAGAAAGCATATACTTTGTCGGAAACAATGTGCTCAGGCCTCTATGCGCCGGAGCTTTTTTAGAGAAGAGGATATGGACATGACAAAGGATATGACAAACGGATCGCCCATGAAGCTGATTTTGGGGTTCTCTGTGCCGCTGTTGTTCGGCTTTTTGTTTCAGCAGTTTTACAGCCTTGTGGACACGGTGATCGTGGGCCGTTTTTTGGGGACGGACAGCCTGGCGGCAGTGGGAGCCACGGGATCCGTCAACTTTCTGATCATCGGTTTCTGCATGGGTGTGTGCAGCGGTTTCGCCATTCCGGTGGCACATAAGTTCGGAGCCCGGGACTATGCGGATCTGCGCAGATATGTGGCGAACTGTGTCTGGCTTTCCCTGGGATTCGCGGCGGCTCTGACCGTCCTGACCGCGTCCATGGCCAGGCAGATCCTGGTTTGGATGCGAACGCCGGGGGATATCATCGACAGGTCTTATTCCTACATATGGGTGATCTTCCTGGGGATTCCCGTGACCTTTCTCTACAATATGACCTCAGGCGTCATACGTGCCCTGGGTGACAGCAAAACGCCCGTGATCTTTTTGGTGATGGCCTCTTTCCTGAATGTGGGCCTGGATCTGTTTTTTATCGTAAATCTCCACATGGGAGTGCAGGGGGCGGCCTGGGCTACGGTGATCTCTCAGGGAGCCTCCGGCGTCTGCTGTCTGCTGTTTATGATGAAAAAGTTTGAGATTCTGCGGATCCGAAAGGGAGAATGGGCGCCGGACGGCCATAGAATGCGGATCCTCTGCGGTATGGGCGTTCCCATGGGGCTGCAGTATTCCGTCACTGCCATCGGCAGCGTGATCCTGCAGAGCGCCACCAACACCCTGGGCTCGGGCGCTGTGGCGGCCGTCACAGCGGCCAGCCGTGTCAGCGGATTCCTGGGCTGTCCCTTTGACGCTATGGGCTCCACCATGGCTACCTACGGCGGGCAGAATATAGGGGCTAAGAAGCTGGACCGCATCGACAGCGGACTGAGAGCCTGTATCAAACTGGGCGTAGGGTATTCCGTGGTGGCGCTGTTTGTCAGCATCTTCCTGGGCAGGTCCCTGGCGTCCCTGTTTCTGGACGTAGGAGAGACGGACATCATTGACAAGGTGCGCCTGATCCTGATCGTCAACACGGCATCCTATGTGCTGCTGGCGCTGGTGAATATCATCCGCTTCCTGATCCAGGGAATGGGATTCCCCACCTTTGCCATACTGGCAGGGGTGTTCGAGATGGTGGCCAGAGGCGTTGTGGGATTTCTTCTGGTGCCGCTGCTGGGGTTTACGGGTGTGACGCTGGGAAATCCCCTGGCCTGGCTGTTCGCGGATATTTTCCTGATTCCTGCGTATTTCCATGTGCGCAGGGGATTGGAAAAAAGCCTGGGGCATGTAGACCCCAGGCCGGATGAAGACGGGAGAGCGAAAGAGGCCGGAAAAGAATCCGGTCGAAAGGGATAGCTACTGACCGGCCAGCGGCTTTCTGGACACAAAGGCAATCTCCTGCTCCAGGCAGTCCGGAACGGGGGTGCCGCTGTTGCGCAGCTTCTGCCGCAGGATCCCAAGCTTTTGCAGCCGCTGTCCGGTGAGGATCTTCTGGCGGCTGAGCAGCTCCGAGAACATGGGGTTCTGCTCCAGTCCCGCGTCCATGGAAGCGGGGAGAGGGCAGTACAGGAAGAGGATTTTCCGGGCAATCTTATTGAGCCTTGCCGAGCCGCTGCTCTCGTAAAAGATCCAGGTGATATAATCCCGGACGAACATTTCCCGGAAGCTGTTCTTGGCTCTCACCAGGCTGTTCTGGAGCTTTTCTTTCGCGTCTTTGCTCAATTCGGTATTTTTCTTGTAGAACTGCATGTAGTCAAAATATTCGCTGGTAAGAGAGGGCTCCGACACATCGTTCCAGCGGCCGCTCTGGATGCGCTTGCACATCTCCCAGCGGAACTCTCCGGTCATGCGGACAATGGCGGTGTCCAGGTTCTCCATGTAGAAAATGGGCAGAATCATACGGCTGGGGCTGTTGCGCTTGCGGCCCTCGATCTCCTGCCACAGAGAGCCTCTCATTCCCGCGTTGGGCATGAGGATGATGTCGGGCAGATACTCCACATGCATGGGCTCCCGGTTCATGGCCTGTGACATTTCGTAATCGATGGTTTCCCGGTAAAAGGCGGAGAAATCCACTGACTTGAGCATTGCCAGCGCGCTGTCCGCTTTCTCCGGGGTCACAAAGGAATCTTTCAGATCCTTGAGCATATTCTCGGCGGTAAACAGCGGGCAGTAAGTGGTCACCCGGCCGAAAGTCACTTTGTTGGCGCTGGGGAACAGGTTCTGGAGTTCGTAGCGGACTTTCTCCAGGCGGTTGTTTTCCATGGCAGTGACCTCGGCGGCGGAGAGATTGCCTTTCTTCTTCTGGGCATAGACAAAGTCGTCGTAATCCTCGTCCAGCTCGCTGCGGCTGGGATTCTTCTCTCCGTCATAGATCGCCATGAGCCAGCCGTAAAAGGTATACACGCCGCCCTGTCCGGGTTCGCTCATATAGTTGGCCAGCCGGTATAGGATTATGCTGTTGTCTTCCCCTGCCAGCTTCTCGTCAACATAGCCGAAGTAGAGGAACATGCGCACGGGAACGGGCAGCGTGGGCACGGAGAGGGAGCGCTCGAATATTTCCGAGTACAGCAGATAGAATTCGTCGGTGAGCATCCTGCGCAGGCGGGTGCACTCGTCGTCCGAGGAATTTTTGTCCGTCCTGGCCCTGTAGAGGGTGACATGCTCCCGGAAAGAGGCTTCCTTGTCGCTGCTGAGTCCGGCATAATCCAGAATGGTCTCCAGAGAGCCCTCCAGAAGCTGCAGGATATCCGAATCGGAGCTCTCGCCCATGCCCTGGGCGGCCTCAGGATGGGCCAGAGCGCCCTCTTTGCGGCGGAAAGCTTCCGCCCGGGCCTCGGCCTGGGCTTCCTGGGGAATGTCGTAATCCTCGGGCAGGCGAAGCAGTCGGGAAACCCGCTCGTACAGCGCCCGGGAGTCCAGTCCCTCCTGGCAGAGGCGGTAGTAGAGCTTCGTCATGGCGTCGAACATGTCGTTTCCGGAGGGGCTGTAATAGCAGTTTAAAATCTGGGAGCGGTACTGGCACTGGGCGTCCAGCACCCGGTACGTTTTGTTCAGATCAAGGGAGCCCTTTCGGAGCATTCCCAGGGAGATTCCCGGCTCCTGGAGCAGGATGTCGGAATCCGGGCCCATGTAGACACGGCGCAGCGACGTGTAATAGATGTTCAGCCACTCGTCGCAGGAGTCGTCCAGGCAGGGCGGAATCTCTTCCACTTCGGCGGGAATGCGGGAGGGCACCTTGTGCTGATCGCACAGGGCTGTATACAGCTCACAGTCTGCGCGAAGCCGCTGGTAAAGCTTGGAGCTGCTCACCTCGGACACGGAAGCCTGCTCCATCATGGCGCCGAACTGACGCAGCAGGGAGAGAATGAAGAGCTTGGCGATGCTGGGGCGTGTCATCAGCAGATTATCCAGGGCCTCCATGCTGGTCAGGGGATAGGGCATGAGGACGGTGTCCTCCAGGGCGGTGTAAGTCAGAAAGTGGATTTCCGAGCATATCTCGCAGATGCCCGCCACATCCCCGTTTCTGATCTGATAGGAACCGCCCGGACATTTTACCTCCAGCCGTCCCTGGGAAATCAGGAACAGGGTGGTCACGGGCTGTTCGCTGCTGCGGATGGTCTCTGATTTCTTTAATACAAATCCTGCCATAGTTTCTTTTCCTTTCCGATTGGTCTATAAATGGATATCACGCCTTTTTACCGTCCAGATTCCTCTGGGCAGTGGACAGCATCAGCTTAATCCGGTTCAGCTGGTTCACCTCGCTGGCGCCTGGGTCGTAATCGATGGCCACAATGTTGGACTGAGGATAATACTTGCGCAGGGCCTTGATGACGCCTTTGCCCACCACATGGTTGGGCAGGCAGCCGAAAGGCTGGGTACACACGATATTGGGCACGCCCTCATGTATCAATTCCACCATCTCCCCGGTGAGGAACCAGCCCTCCCCGGTCTGGTTGCCGATGGAGACGATGGGCTCTGCAAAGGAGGCGATAGTCCGGATGGGCAGGGGCGGCGTAAAATGCCTGGATTTTTTGAATTCCTTTGTCATGCTCCCCCGGAGAATATGTTCAATGGCCCAGATGCCCAGGGCGCAGTAGCGTGCGGCCTTTTTGCTGGTGCCCAAATGCTCTGCCTTATAAATCTGATTGTAGAAGCAGTACAGCATAAAGTCCATCAAATCCGGCACCACGGCCTCTGCTCCCTCGCTCTCCAACAGCTCCACCAGGTGATTGTTGCCCGCGGGAGAGAATTTCACCAGAATCTCGCCCACAACGCCCACTCGGGGCTTTTTGACCTCCAGCAGAGGGACCGCGTCGAACTCCCGGATGATGCTGCGGCACATTCTGCCGAATTTCAGGAGACTTATATGTCTGGCGGACACGAACTCCCGGGCTCTCTGCACCCATTTGCGGTGCAGGGCGTCCACGCTGCCCGGGGATGCCTCATAGGGGCGCATCCGGTACACGCAGCGCATGAAGATATCGCCCAACTGGGCGGCCAGGGCCGCGCGCATCAGCATATCCGCGCTGACATGGAAGCCCGGGTTGCTCTCCAGGCCGGCCAGGTTCAGGGAGATCACGGGGATCTGCTCCATGCCGGCCTTTTTCAGGGCTCTGCGGATGAAGCCCACGTAATTGGTGGCCCGGCACCCGCCTCCGGTCTGGCTCATGACGATGGCGGTCTTGTTCACGTCGTACTTTCCGGACAGCAGTGCCTCCATGAGCTGTCCCACTACCAAGAGAGAGGGGTAGCAGGCATCGTTATTTACATATTTTAACCCAACATCCACGGAATGTCTATTGTCATTATCTAATACTACAAAATTGTAGCCGCAGGCGTTGAAAGCCGGCTCCATGATCTCGAAATGGATCGGGGACAGCTGCGGGCAGAGGATGGTGTAGTTTTTGCGCATTTCCTCCGTGAAAGGTATCTTTTCTATGGCGGAGGAGCGCAGGAGCCGCTCCTTGTGGGCCTTTTCCCGGACCTTGATGGCGGACAGCAGGGAGCGGACCCGAATTCTGGCGGCTCCCAGATTGTTCACTTCGTCGATTTTCAGGCAGGTGTAGATCTTGCCCGAGCCGGACAGGATGTCGTTGACCTGGTCCGTGGTGACGGCGTCCAGGCCGCAGCCGAAAGAGTTCAGCTGGATCAGGTCCAGATTCTCCACGGTCTTCACGAAGCTGGCGGCGGCATAGAGCCTGGAATGATACATCCACTGATCCGACACAATGAGAGGCCTTTCCGGGCAGCCTAAGTGGGAGACGGCGTCCTCGGTGAGCACCGCCACGTCAAAGGAGGTGATCAGCTCCGGCAGCCCGTGGTTGATCTCCGGGTCGATATGGTAGGGACGTCCCGCCAGCACGATGCCGCGCTTTCCGGTCTCTTTCAGCCAGGCCATGACCTCCTCGCCCTTTGCGCGAATGTCCGCCCGGGTCCGGTTCAGCTCTTTCCAGCCGGCCGCGGCGGCTTCGCTCACCTCACTGGCTGGCAGCCCCTGAAATTCCCGGACCAGGGCCTGAGTGACCGTGTCCGGATCCCGGAAAGACATGAAAGGATTGCGCAGCTTTGCCCTGCCGCTGCTGATGGCCTCCACGTTATTTTTGATATTTTCCGAGTAGGAGGTGACGATGGGACAGTTGTAATGATTGGTGGCTCCCTCCACCTCATCCCTCTCGTAAAACAGGGCGGGATAGAAGATGAAATCCACTTTCTGCCTGATCAGCCACTCCACATGCCCGTGGGCCAGTTTGGCGGGATAGCACTCCGATTCGCTGGGAATGGACTCGATGCCCAACTCGTAAATCTGCCTGTTGGAGCTGGGAGAGAGCACCACCCGGTACCCAAGCCTGGTAAAAAATGTATGCCAGAAAGGATAATTTTCATACATGTTCAGCACTCTGGGAATGCCCACCGTGCCCCTGGGGGCATTTTGGGGCTCCAGAGATTCGTAGGAGAACAGGCGCTTGAGCTTATAGTCGAACAGATTGGGTACATTGTGGGCGTTTTTCTGCCCGCCGATGCCCCGCTCGCAGCGGTTGCCGGAGATATACTGACGGCCTCCGGAGAATTTGTTGATGGTGAGGCGGCAGCTGTTGGTGCAGCCTTTGCACTTGGCCATGCTGGTGTCGTATTTCAGGGCGCAGATCTTCTCGTAGGAGAGCATGCTGGTCTCGTACCCCTCCTCGTAATGTTCCCTGGCGATAAGAGCCGCGCCGAAAGCGCCCATGATGCCCGCGATATCGGGCCGGATCGCCTGGCAGTCCGCGATTTTCTCAAAGCTGCGCAGGACCGCGTCATTGTAGAAAGTTCCGCCCTGGACCACGATATTCTTCCCCAGCTCCGAGGCGTCGGACACCTTGATGACCTTGAACAGCGCGTTCTTGATGACGGAGTAGGCAAGTCCGGCGGAGATGTCGGGAACGCCCGCGCCCTCTTTCTGGGCCTGCTTTACCCTGGAGTTCATGAATACGGTGCAGCGGGTGCCCAGGTCTATGGGATGGGGGGCGAAGACAGCAGCTTCGGCAAAATCCTCCACGCTGTAGTTCAGGGATTTGGCAAAGGTCTCTATGAAAGATCCGCAGCCCGAGGAGCAGGCCTCGTTGAGGAGCACGCTGTCTACGGCTCCGTCTTTGATCTTGATGCACTTCATATCCTGGCCGCCGATGTCCAGGATGCAGTCCACATCCGGATTGAAGAAAGCGGCGGCATAGTAATGGGCCACGGTCTCCACCTGGCCGTCATCCAAGAGAAAGGCCGATTTCATCAGCGCTTCGCCGTAGCCTGTGGAGCAGGAGCGGACGATGCGCACACCCTCCGGCAGCTGTTCGTAGATTTCCTTTAGGGAGCGTATGGCGGTCTTCATGGGACTGCCGTCGTTGCCCGCGTAGAAAGAATACAGCAGAGAGCCGTCCTGGCCCACCAGGGCGATCTTTGTGGTGGTGGATCCAGCGTCTATGCCAAGGTATGCGTTTCCCCTGTAGTCGGAGAGGGGCGTTGTGCCCACATGGGCCTTTGCGTGGCGCTGTCTGAACGCGTCATATGAGCTCTGGTCGGCAAAGAGGGGTTCCATCCGCTCCACCTCGAACTCCATCTTGATATCGGAGGAAAGCCTGCGCAGCATTTCTTCCATGGAGCAGGCATGGTCCTCCTTTGCGTTCAGGGCAGAGCCGATGGCCGCGAACAGATGGGAATTGTCCGTGTCGATGACATGCTCCTGGTCCAGCCCCAGGGTCCGGATGAAAGCCGCTTTCAGCTCCGAGAGAAAATGGAGCGGGCCGCCCAGAAACGCCACATGTCCTCTGATGGGCTTGCCGCAGGCCAGACCGGAGATGGTCTGGTTCACCACGGCCTGGAAGATGGAGGCCGCCAGGTCTTCCTTGGTGGCGCCCTCATTGATCAGGGGCTGGATATCCGTTTTGGCGAATACGCCGCAGCGGGCCGCGATGGCATAGAGTGACTTGTATTTTTTTGCATATTCGTTGAGACCGGAGGCGTCCGTCTGGATCAGGGAGGCCATCTGATCGATGAAAGAGCCCGTGCCCCCTGCGCAGATGCCGTTCATGCGCTGCTCTACATTGCCGCCCTCGAAATAGATGATTTTAGCGTCCTCGCCGCCCAGCTCAATGGCGACGTCTGTCTTGGGGGCCAGCTCCTGCAGGGCCGCGGCCACGGCTATGACCTCCTGGGTGAAAGGCACTTCGAGGCAGCCGGCCAGGGTCAGGCCGCCGGAACCTGTGATCACAGGGTGCAGGGTCAGGTTGCCCAGCTGCCGATTGGCTTTCTCCAAAAGTCCCCGGAGGGTTTCCTGGATATTGGCAAAGTGGCGTTCATAATCGGAAAACAGAATATGATGCTTTTTGTCCAGAATTGCAATCTTGACCGTGGTGGAGCCTATATCAATGCCCAGTAAAGCATCGCCAGAGCCGGAGACTGCAGTTTTATGTGTGAGTTCCATGTAAAATCTTCCTTCCTGAAATTAACACCGGCCCGGTGAGCCGGATCTGAACATCGACCTATGATGACATTCTAGGACATTATAGTACACCGCGGGCCAAAATGCAAATATCTGTACCTGTTAAATGTTTATTAAAAAACTGATATTTATATAAAATAGGAAAAGTCTGGTTTACTTATGGGAGAGGGAATGTTAAAATACAAGTGGTCTGAAAGCCTTTTGATGGAGGAGTGAGTGAAAATGAGCAGGTTTGAAAAGAAATTCGGAAAATACGCAATCAGCAATCTTTCGCTGATCTTGATTTTATGCTATGTGGCAGGTTATTTGATCAGGCTGATCAACGACAGATTTCTTCTGTATCTGACCCTGGATCCCTACGCGGTGCTTCACGGCCAGATCTGGAGGCTTTTTACGTGGGTCATTGTGCCGCCGTCATCGCTGGATCCCTTTACGATTATTATGCTTCTGTTTTACTATAATATCGGCACTACCCTTGAGCATACCTGGGGCACCTACCGCTACAATGTGTATCTGTTCTCCGGCATGCTGTTCACGGTGCTGGGCAGCTTCGTATGGCTGGGGATTCAGTTCTTCATAGGGGGCGCGGCGGGTCTGGAGGCCACTTCCCTTATCGTGTCCCTGCTCTTTAGCACCTATTATATCAACATGTCCATCTTCTTAGCGTTCGCGGCCACATTCCCGGAAATGCAGGTGCTTCTGATGTTCATCATTCCGGTGAAAGTGAAGTGGCTGGGCATACTGGACGGCGTGGTGCTGCTGTACGATTTCCTCTTCAGGGGAGGGCTTGTGACGAGGATTGTCATTGTGTTCTCTCTGCTGAATTTTATCATTTTCTTCGTTACCTCCAGAAGCCATATCCACATGACGCCCAGGCAGATGAAGCGCAGGGCGGAGTTTAAACAGGATATCCGGCGCAACTCAAAGGTGACCAAGCATAAATGTGCGATCTGCGGGCAGACCGAGGACGACGATCCCAATCTGGAGTTCCGATTCTGTTCCAAGTGCAACGGCAATTACGAGTACTGCCAGCAGCATCTGTTCACCCATACCCATGTAAAATGAGGACCGCGTAAATCAGTGAGGAGAGGAATCGCAAAGTGAATCAGGAAATCGTATTCGCGCAGACCCTGGAAAAGGTGCGCAGACTTGCAAAGGAGCAGGGGAACTGTGTCAGTGAGGAGCAGGTCAGGGAGGCATTCGCCGGACTTCGGCTAAAGGAAGACCAGCTTGATATGGTGTTCGACTATCTGACCAAGCATAATGTGGGCATCGGGGAGGCGCCTGACCGGGACGCGCTTCTCACCGAGGAGGAGCAGGATTATCTTCAGACATACTTAGACCAGGTGGAGGCGCTTCCGGACTGCAGCAACGCCCGGAGCGAGGCCTATGCCATGGCCGCTATGGCCGGGGACAAAGCCGCCGGAGAGTTATTGATACAGAGCTGCCTGCGGGATGTGGTGGATATCGCCAGGCTTTACGCAGGGCAGGGGGTGCCGCTGGAGGAACTCATCGGAGAGGGAAATGTGGCCCTGGCCCTGGGCGTGGAGACACTGGCCGGGAGGGGACGGGGCGAGCGATTCTCAGGGAAGCCGTCCCAGGTTTCGGGGATGCTGGCCAGGCGGATCATGGATGCCTGTGAGGAATGTATCAGGGAGCAGGCGGACATTGAGGTGAATCAGCGGAAAATCCTCAAAAAAGTCAACCGTGTGGCTGACAAGGCAGGGGAGCTTTCCGGGGAACTGCGCAGGAAAGTCACTCCCCGGGAGCTCATGGAGGAGACGGGGCTCTCGCAAAAGGCCATTGAGGACGCCATGCGGATAAGCGGTTACCAGATAGAGGACATAGACGCCGGGGGAACAGACTGAGACGGTCCAGGGGCCGGGAGAAAGGATTGGAAACCGTTTTATGGAAAGAAGAACTTACGAAGACTATAAATACAGCATGCAGGACACTTCCCGCCTATATGTGGGCGCAAAGTATACGTTCCGGGAGTTTCTGGACGACGATGAGATTACGTTCAAGTTCCGTATGCTCATGGAGCGGTACATTCTCCCCGAGGCGGATTTGGAGGATACCCTGGAGACCCATCTGTATTATCTTAAGCCGGACAGCTTTCTGGTAAAAATCTATAAACAGATGAAAGCCAGAGTCAAGGTAAACGTCATAGAAGAGAAAAAGCCGCTGCTGGGCCCTGCGAAAAAGCAGTATGTCACAAAGCAGCTTGGGGTGGAGGAGCTGGTAAAGGTGCCTGCCGACGAAAAGGAGCGGCAGGGCTATGTGATACAGGAGCTGAGCGTCAGTAAACTGGCATTGTTGACATTATAACAATAGAGCAAAGGAGAGAAAAAATGAGGGTAGAAGATTTAACGAGCTATGAAGTCATTGAGAAGAGGGAGATAGCGGATATCAACAGTGTGTCCTATCTGTGCAGGCACAAAAAGACCGGCGCCAGGGTGGCCCTGATCTCCAACGATGACGACAACAAAGTATTTTACATCGGATTCCGCACCACGCCCAAGGATTCCACCGGCGTGGCACATATTCTGGAGCATTCCGTGCTCTGCGGTTCAAAGGAATTTCCCATCAAGGATCCGTTTATCGAGCTGGTAAAGGGGTCTTTGAACACGTTCCTGAATGCCATGACTTATCCGGACCGCACGGTGTATCCCGTGGCCAGCTGCAACGACAAGGATTTCCAGAACCTGATGCATGTGTATCTGGACGCGGTGTTCTATCCCAATATCTATGAGAAAGAGGCCATTTTCCGTCAGGAGGGCTGGCACTATGAGTTGGACGGAGAGGGGAATCTTATCTACAACGGTGTAGTCTACAATGAGATGAAAGGGGCTTTTTCCTCCCCGGACAGCGTGCTGTACCGGGAGATCAGCACGGCGCTGTATCCCCACACCACCTACGGCTGTGAGTCCGGCGGAGACCCAGTGGCCATCCCGGATCTGACCTATGAGCAGTTTTTGGATTTCCACAGGACCTATTACCATCCCTCCAACAGCTATATCTATCTGTACGGCAATATGGACATGGCGGAGAAGCTGCAGTTCATCGACGAGCATTATCTGTCCTCTTTCGACGCCCTGGAAGTGGACTCCCAGGTGACGGCGGAGGCTCCCTTTGCCCAGCCGGCCCGCAGAGTCAGGGAATTCCCCATCAGCGAGGGGGAGAATGCGGATGAGAACGGCTATCTGGCATGGTGCCAGTCCGTGGGCAATAACCTGGACAAAGAGCTCTACGTGGCTTTCCAGGTGCTGGACTTCGTGCTGTGCAGCGTGCCGGGAGCGCCCTTAAAGAAAGCGCTCATCGACAAGGGCATTGGCAAGGATGTGTTCAGCATCTATGACTACGATATAAAGCAGCCCTATTTCAGCGTGGTGGCAAAGGGCACTTCCGTGTCCAGGGAAGAGGAATTCAAGGCCGTCATCCGTGAGACCCTTGCCGGGATCGCGGAGAAAGGATTTGACAAAAAGGCCCTGCTGGCTGCCATCAATCATTTTGAATTCCGGTACAGGGAGGCGGACTTCGGCGGGTATCCCAAGGGACTCATGTACGGCCTGCAGGCCTTAGGCAGCTGGGTGTATGACGATAACAGTCCTTTCATTCATATCGAGGCCAACGAGACCTACAGGAAGCTGCGGGCCAAGGTGGAAGAGGGGTATTTCGAGGAGCTGGTGAAAACCTATCTCCTGGAAAATACACACGCCGCCATGGTGGTGCTGCAGCCTAAGGAGGGGCTGGCCGCAGAGCAGGAGAAGAAAGTGGCGGAAGCGCTTGCCGCAGTGAAAGAAAAGATGTCCGAGGAGGAGATCAAGGACATCCACAGCATGATGGACGCCCTGACCGCGTTTCGCGAGAATGCGGATACGCCGGAGAACCTGGCCAAGATTCCGCTGCTTAGGAGAGAGGACATGAAGCGGGAGGCCGCGCCCCTGATTAACGAGGAGAAAACCCTGGCGGGCAGCCCTGCGCTGTACCACGACGTGTTTACCAACGGTATCGGATATCTGCGGCTGATGTTTCGGATCAAGGATATTCCGGCGGAGTACTTCCCTTACATCGGCATCCTGCAGAATGTGTTCTGCCATGTGGACACGGCCCACTATTCCTATGCGGAGCTGAGCAATGAGATCCACCTGACCACGGGTGACATCGGCGTGGCTAGCAACACTTACGGAAATGTGTCCGATCCCGATCAGTGCACGGTCACCATGGAGATCTATACCAAGGCCCTCTACGAGAATCTGGATAAGGCGCTTAAGCTGATGGAGGAGCTGATGCTGACCAGCAAGTTCACGGACGGAAAGCGGCTCAGGGAAATCCTGGCGGAGAACAATTCCAGATACCGGGAGTATGTGATGGGAGCCGGACACAGCGTGGCTATTACCAGAGCTCTGTCTTACGGCGAGACCAAATTCGCCCTGGAGGATACCCTGGCAGGCGTGGGACAGTACAGACTGACCTTAGGGCTGGAGAAAGACTTTGAGGCAAACCGGGAGATTCTGATAAAGCGTCTGGAAGAGCTGTGCAGGATGATCTTCCGCCCGGAGAATCTCATGGTGGACTTCACCGGGGACAGGAAAGCCTTTGAGGGGCTGGAATCCGCCGTGGCGTCCCTGAAAGAGAAGCTCTACACCTGCCCGGTGGAGACAGGAAGCTTTGTGCCGGAGGTAGCCAGAAAGAACGAGGGCTTCATGACGGCAGGGCAGGTGCAGTACGTATGCCGGGCCGGCAATTTCCTGAGAAAGGGCCTGACCTACAAGGGAGCGCTGAGAGTCCTGCAGGTGATGATGGGCTATGAGTATCTGTGGTCCAACATCCGCGTCAAGGGCGGCGCCTACGGGTGTATGTGCGGATTCGGCCGGACCGGGGAATGCTACTTTGTATCCTACCGCGATCCGAACCTGGGCCAGACCATCGATGTGTACGAAGCGGCGGCGGACTATATCGGAGCGTACGACGCGGACGAGAGGACTCTGACACAGTATATCATCGGTACATTCAGCAATCTGGACGTGCCTCTGACGGCTTCCGGAAAGGGAAGACGCTCCAGAGAGGCCTATTTGAGAGGGATTACCATTGACATGATCCAAAAAGAGCGCGACGAAGTCATTGACGTGACCGCGGAGGACATCCGCAGCCTCGCGGCGTATATCAGGGCTTTCATGGAGGATGATTTCCTCTGCGTGGTGGGCAGTGAGCAGAAAATCAAGGCGGAAGCGGATAAATTCATGAAACTGGAGAACCTTTCTTAATTGATTCCGTTCATTTTCATAAGAGACCGGGGCGTTTTCTGTCAGGGCAGAGCGTCCCGGTTTTCCTGTCCTTTACAGAGGCCTGAATCGACAGGGCCTGTCCCGGCAGGCGGAAATCATGCCGGCGGAGGATTCCCGGGGGGATCGGAATCAGGAGGGAGTATGAAAAGAAATCGTAAGCAAAGGGAAAGCAAGAGAGGAAAAAAGAGGACGACGGCACAGTGGGCTGCGGTGATCGCGGCTGTGGCAGTGATCTGGAGGAAAGTGCGAAAGGCACGGCGAAAGAAGAAAGAAGCCGGACAAAAAGAGGCTGGGGACAGCGAAAAGTAGGCGAAAAGTAACAAAAATGATAGCACATACAATTGATTTTTCCGGAAAGCTCTTGTATAATAGGAAGACGTAGCTATGACAGAAAATCCAAAGACAAATGAGGTAGAAATGGAGAATAAACCGTACAAATCAGGCTTCGTCACTTTGATTGGCAGGCCGAACGTGGGAAAATCCACGCTGATGAATCATTTAATCGGACAGAAGATAGCGATCACTTCCAATAAGCCGCAGACCACCCGGAACCGGATTCGGACAGTGCTGACCACGGATGAAGGGCAGGTTGTATTTGTGGACACGCCGGGTATCCACAAGTCCAAAAACAAGCTGGGAGACTACATGGTGAGCGCCGCCGAGACCACTCTGGACCAGGTGGACGTGATTCTGTGGCTGGTGGAGCCCTCCAGCTTTATCGGAGCCGGCGAGCGGCATATCATTGAGGAGCTGCAGAAAGTAAAGGCGCCGGTGATCCTGGTGATCAACAAGACGGATACCGTGAAAAAAGACGAAGTTCTCTTCTTTATCGACACATACCGCAAGGCTTTGGACTGCGCGGAAATCGTGCCTGTGTCCGCCCTCAAAGGGGACAATACGGACGAGCTGGTAAAATGCATCTTCAAATACCTGCCTGAGGGACCGGCCTTTTTTGACGAGGACACCATCACCGACCAGCCCATGCGGGAGATCGTGGCGGAGCTGGTCCGGGAGAAAGCCCTGCGCCTGCTGGAGGACGAGGTTCCCCACGGCATCGCGGTGGAAGTGGAGTCCATGAGAGAAGAGGGGAAAATCTGCCACATCGAAGTCTCCATCATCTGTGAGAAAGATTCCCACAAGGGAATCATCATCGGAAAAGGCGGACAGATGCTCAAGAAAATCGGCAGCGCGGCCAGGAAAGACATTGAGGAGATGCTGGAGATGCAGGTGAACCTGAAAATCTTTGTGAAAGTGCGCAAAGACTGGCGCGACAGCGATTATCTTCTGCGGAATTTCGGCTATGACCAGAAAGACATCGCGGACGGGGATTGACAGGACCTGCCAGTAAAATTGCGAATATAAAAGACGAAAATGCAGACTCTAAAAGTACAGTGAAGTCTGGTACTCAGGAGGATGCGCAAATGGAAGAAAGATACTGGAAGCAGTTTGTAAGCAGCGGAAGCGTGGAGGATTATCTGTCTTTTGTGTCTAATGTAAGACAGGAGCAGACCAAAAAGGGCGATCATGCAGGAATATTTAATGGTGACAGGGATCATACTCAAGCAGAGCCCGGTGGGGGAATACGACAGACGTATCAGCCTTTTGACTAAGGAGAAAGGGAAAGTGGCGGCCTTTGCCAGAGGAGCCAGAAAGCCGGGCAGCCGTCTGGCGGCCGCCACCGCCCCTTTTTCCTTTGGCAGTTTTAAGCTTTATCAGGGCAGAAGCGCCTATACCCTTGCGGAGGCGGACGTGAGAAACTATTTCGAGGAGCTGCGGGGTGACTACATCGGCGCCTGCTATGGCATGTACTTTGCCGAGGTGGCGGATTTCTGCACCAGAGAGGGCAATGACGAGCGGGAGATGATGAAGCTTCTCTACCAGTCGCTTCGGGCTCTCTGCGCGGCATCCCTGCCCAATCCTCTGGTGCGCTGCGTCTACGAGTGCAGGACCATGGCCGTCAACGGGGAGTTCCCGGGGGAGTTTACAGAGGAGAGCCTTGCGGAGATTCTCGGGGCGGCAGCGGAGGAGTCCACGCTGTATGCGCTGAGGTACATAATAACCAGCCCGGTTGAGAAGCTCTATACCTTCAACGTGGCGGATAAGGTTCTGCTGCAGCTGCAGGCCGTGGCATTCCGGTATATGAAGCGCTTTGCGGGACATTCTTTTAAAAGTCTTGAAGTTCTGCAAACTCTGTGTTGAAAAAACGTAATGTTTCTGATACAATTACTTATACTTGTGTGTGGAGGCTGAGTGAGGATGATGGGAAAGTATGGAAAGCTTATGGCAGTAGTCTGTCTGTGTGCCCTGTTCCTTGCAGGCTGCGGGGAGGCAAAGGTACCGGATACGGTGGACAAGCCCTCTGTGGCTGTAGATAAGGAAGGACAGGTCATTGTGTGGCAGGTGGGGCTGTTCGATAAGGCCGAATATGTTCTCTCGGAGCTTCAGGCCATGGCCAGCGAGGAAGCAGGCCAGTTCAACAGCTCCGTGGGAAAGCCGGCGGCAGTGGCTGTGGAAAAGGTGGAGGCGCTGGAGGACGGCAGCGGAAAGGTCGTGGTGGCATACCGTTTTGACGGATGGGAGAGCGCTTCGGACTTTCTGAAAGAGAGCCTTTTCTACGGGACCGTGGCGGACGCCGTACTCCAGGGACGCACGGCGGGAATGAATCTGAAAAGCGTAAAGGACGGCGCGGATTTTCCGGAGGATATGTTAAAGCAGGCTCAGGGAAGCGTCCTGATCACGGACATGAAAGGAAATGTGTATTGTCCCGGGAAAGTGACGCATATCAGCCAGGGACTGACGGTGAATCCGGACGGAAGCGTGGACACTCTGGGCGCCCAGGGGACAGCGTGCATATTATATCAGTAAAACGGCGTATATAAAACAGAAAGGTATGGTTTCAATATGGAAAAAACAATGGAGAAAATCGTAGCGCTGGCTAAGGCGAGAGGCTTCGTGTATCCGGGTTCGGAAATCTACGGCGGCCTTGCCAATACATGGGACTACGGCAATCTGGGCGTGGAACTGAAGAACAATGTAAAGAGAGCATGGTGGCAGAAGTTCGTCCAGGAGAGCCCCTACAATGTGGGCGTGGACTGTGCGATTCTGATGAATCCCCAGACCTGGGTGGCCAGCGGTCATCTGGGCGGCTTCTCGGACCCTCTGATGGACTGCAGGGAGTGTCACGAGCGCTTCCGCGCGGATAAGCTCATCGAGGATTTCTGCGCGGAAAAAGAGATCAGGCTGGAGGAGAGCGTGGATTCCTGGAGCCAGGAGCGGATGAAAGCTTTCGTGGAGGAGCACAATATCCCCTGTCCCAGCTGCGGCAAGCACAGCTTCACGGACATCCGCCAGTTCAATCTGATGTTCAAGACATTCCAGGGCGTCACCGAGGACGCCAAGAGCGTAGTGTATCTGCGGCCCGAGACAGCCCAGGGCATTTTCGTGAATTTTAAGAATGTACAGAGGACTTCCCGCAAGAAGATTCCTTTCGGCATAGCTCAGATCGGCAAGTCGTTCCGCAATGAGATCACGCCGGGCAATTTCACGTTCCGCACCAGGGAGTTTGAGCAGATGGAGCTGGAGTTCTTCTGTGAGCCGGGTACGGATCTGGAGTGGTTCCAGTACTGGAGAGGGTTCTGCAGAGACTGGCTGATTTCCTTGGGCATGAAAGAGGAGGAGATGCGGCTGCGCGACCACAGCCCCGAGGAGCTGAGCTTCTACAGCAAGGGCACCACGGACATTGAGTTCCTGTTCCCCTTTGGCTGGGGTGAGCTGTGGGGCATTGCCGACAGGACGGACTATGATCTGACCCAGCATGCCGACACATCCGGCCAGGATCTGACCTATTTTGACGACGAGAAGAAAGAGAAATACATACCTTATGTGGTAGAACCGTCTCTGGGCGCAGACAGGGTGGTGCTGGCATTCCTGTGCGCGGCCTATGACGAGGAGGAGCTGGAGGGCGGCGATATGCGCACCGTACTTCGCTTCCATCCGGCATTGGCGCCGGTGAAGATCGGCGTGCTGCCACTTTCCAAGAAGCTGGGCGAGGGCGCGGAGAAGATATACGTGCAGCTTTCCAAGAAATACAACTGCGAGTATGACGACAGAGGGAATATCGGCAAGAGGTACCGCCGCCAGGACGAGATCGGCACGCCGTTCTGCGTCACTTATGATTTCGACTCCGAGACGGACGGCTGTGTGACCGTGCGCTTCCGTGATTCCATGGAACAGGAGAGAGTGGCGATCCAGGATCTGGATGCCTATTTCGCGGATAAATTTGTCTTTTAGGTAAGGTTGGATCAAGGGGCAGAAGGGGGTCTTCTGCTCCTTTTGTCATATAAGGAACCGAGCGAAAAATCCATGACGCAGAAACAGGAGGCGGATGTATGAATCGGGCAGAAGTGTTTCAGATATTGGGAATCGAGGCCACAAAGGACGAGAGGGCGCTGAAGAATGCCTACAGGGAAAAGCTGACGGTGACGAACCCGGAGGACGACCCGGAGGGATTCAAGAGGCTGAGGAGCGCCTATGAGGAGGCCTGCAGATACGCAAAGGAGCCGGAGGATGCGGAGGAGGAAGAGCCGCCCCGGGACACCACGCCCTCTGGCCTATGGCTGGAACAGGCCGTGGAAATCTATCAAAATATCCGTTCCCGACAGGATGTGGAGCGCTGGAGAGCGCTTTTTGACGATGACATCTTCCTCTCCCTGGAGGAGGAAGAGAACTGCAGAGAGAAGCTGCTGCACTTTCTGACGGAACATTTTAAGCTCCCCACGGATGTCTGGAAGCTGCTGGACAAAAGGCTGTCTATCGTAAAGGACGCCAAGGCGCTCAGGGAGAAGTTTCCCGCCAACTTCATGCATTTCATCGTCGGCAGATGCGAGCGGGGGGAGGATCTGGAATTCTCCCAGTTTGAGGGCCCGGAGGACGCAGACTACGACCGGTTCCTGGAGTATTATGATCGCTGCTGGCAGGCACTGCACGAGAACAGGACGGAGGATGCCCACAGATGGGTGCAGAGTGCGGACGCACTGGGCATCCGGCATCCTGTGATGGAGGTCAGCCGCGCCAATGTGCTGGTAAGGCAGGAGAGGGTGGAGGAAGCGGTGGCTCTGCTGGAGGAGGAGCTCGTAAAATATCCCAAAGACACCATGGTCAGCTACAATTTTGCCGAGATCCTCTGGAGCCGGAAAGACATGGAAAACGGCGGCTACGGCAGGCGCGCGGCAGAGCTGTATCAGGAGCTGAAGACGGACAATGACAGCCATTATATGGCGAACGTGCGGCTTACCCAGTGGTATTACGAGCAGGTCCAATACAGGGAGGCCAAGAAATGCGCGGAGAAAGTGCTGGCTGCCGGCAGCGATGACGCATTCATGGAACTGCTGGTGAAAATCAACCGGGAACTGGAAAAGGGGCTGGAGGCAGGATATCGGAAGAATCATGACTGGGAGAGCGGCCTGGAGCTCTGCTGGTGCTATCTCCAGGACGGCAGAATCGCCCGGGGCATTCGCCTGGCGCTGGAGGTTAAGGACCGGCTGCCTCCGGAAAAGGAGGCGGAGTACAACGGGCTGATGGCAAAGCTCTACGTGGAGGAGGCAGAGTACGAGAAAGCCATTGCCATGACCAGGCTCTGGGAGCCTGCCTTGGAGGCGAAGATGGCAAGGAATGCCGGAGCGGACCGGGAAGAGGACAAAAAGGACAGGGACAGACTGCGCCAGGCCCATCTGATTCGGATGCAGTGCTGCCACAGTCTGGGATTTTGCCGGGGGGAGGCACAGGACAATGACTTCTTCATGCTTGCCATAGAGGAGGGAAAGAGCATTCTCGCAGGAGACGCCAAGGATGTAGGCGTGCTGCTGGAAATGGCCCAGGTATATATGGAAATGGGAGAATATGAGCAGAGCATCCAGGTCTGCCAGCAGCTGATAGACGATTACCAGGTCTATGCGGCCTACGCATCCATGCTGGAGACTTACAGAAGACAGCTTGACGCCGGCGGCGTGGTCAGGTCCGCCAGCCAGTGCATCCGGTATTTCCCTACATTTGTGAAATCCTACGAGTATCTGGCCAAGGTGTATCTGGATCTGAACCGCAGGGATGACTTTGAAAGCGTGGTAGAAGATGCGGAAAAGAACGGCGTGGGCAGTGTGCTCATAGACGCCTACCGCTTCCAGATGCGGGAAGAGGTCATGGAGATCAGCCAGCTGAACGAAAAGCTGAAAGAGTTTCGGCGCAGCTACTTTAAACATGTGGAGGAGGGGAAAGAGGAGTACTACGAGAAAGGCCTTGAGGTCCTGACGGAATATTTATATCATTATCCCGATGATTTTATGCTGGTGGAGCGGGCGATCTTCCACAGGGCTGCCCATCACCTTAAGGAGGCCAGGGAGGATTTTGAGAAAGCCCTTTATATCAACCATGTGAATCCTTACGCGCTCAATGGCCTGAGCTTCACTTATAAATACCAGGGGGAGTACGAGCAGGCCCTTGTGTGTCTGAAGAAAACCATTCTGTATATGGACAAGGAAATGTCCCCCGTGGTCTATGCGGACATGGGCAATCTCTATGCTCTGCTGGGGGACGCGGACATGGCGTATCAGGCATACCGTCAGTATGAGGAACTGGCCGGGGAGAATAAAAGCAACTGGTACGGCGACAACCTGGCCGAATTCGCCATGCGGGCGGGGAGAGTGGGAGAGGCGGCGTCTATTTATGAACGGTTTTATGAAAATAATATCTGGACGCGGTATGAAAAGCTGGTGAACCTCTATCTGGCCGCAGGAGAGAAAGAAAAGGCAGCAGGCGTGCTCAAGCAGTGGCGCAGAGAAATGGGCGGCGGGTTTAGGGAATCCTTTTTAGACTTTTTAAAGAGCGGATCCACCGCTGTGAAAGGCAAGAGGAGGACCGTCTCCTACCCGGCCTATTACTGCTGCAAGGGCTGGTGGGAGCTGCTCTTTGGCGGCAAAAGAGGGGCGGTGCGGGCTTTTGACCAAATGTTCCGAAACGGCCTGACGGAGAAGACCATGGAGGGAAAAATCTGTGACGCCGTGTTTGCCTGCATCCTCTGCGGGAATGAGGAAAAGGGGAAAAAATACGCGGCAAAGCTTACCGAGTGGCTGAAAAAGGAAAGCACCGTGGGCAGACGCAAATATTACAACCGGCAGAAAGGCCATCTGCAGATGGAATTCCTGGCGGCCTACTACACGGAGAGCATAGAACGGCTGCAGGAACTGCTGGACACGGAAGAGAAATGCGAGATCTGCCATTTCTGCACATCTCCCCTGTGCAAGGAACTGGAGGGGGCCAGGATACTGCTTCTGCTGCGGGCAGGGAAGCGGGAGGAAGCGGCCGAGAGACTGGAGCGGAATTTACTGACACAGCCCTGGGACGAGTATATGCTGGCCATTGGGCACACGGTGTTTGGAGCGTGACACAGATACGGACAAGGCAGGGCAAATGCCCATAGGCCAATCAAAGAGGAGCAGTGATAGACATGCTGGATAACAAAGGGTTTGATTTATGGGCGGACGGATATGACAAAAGCGTTGGTCTGGGGGACGAGGACGGCTCCTATCCGTTTGCGGGGTATAAGCAGATATTGAATGAAATTTACAACAGAGTGCTGACGGATCAATGCAAAGCCGTGCTGGATATCGGTTTTGGCACGGGCGCTCTTACCGGCAAACTGTACGAACAGGGCTGCCGCATCTGGGGACAGGACTTTTCGGAAAGAATGATCGAACTGGCGAAACAAAAGATGCCCCAGGCGGCATTATACCGGCAAGATTTTGCAGAGGGACTGGCGGAGGAATTGAGGCAAAACAGGTATGACGCAGTCATTGCCACGTATTCTCTGCACCATCTGTCAGATGAGCAAAAGACCGGATTGATCAAGGATATTCTGCCCTTGCTGCGTGACGGAGGATGGCTCTACATCGGAGACGTGGCATTTGAAACACGCACGGAGCTGGAGCGGCAAAAAGCGCTGATCGGGGATGAGTGGGACGATGAGGAGATCTATTTTGTGGCAGATGAATTTGCCCAAATATTTCCGCAGATGAAATTTGAGAAGTTTTCGTTCTGCGCAGGATTGTTGTCTCTCAGAAGATGACACCGCTTATGACAGCCTAACGCCCGCGGGCGTGGCTGCCCGTGCCGGAATACATTTCTTTCAGAGGGCGGAGCGTCATAGCTGTCTGAGCCGAAATATATGACAAGGGTAACAACAGGTATAAGACGGTCAGTTTTCCGGAAACGACTGCCGCGTTTAGAGCGGAAACCGAAGCATATTGATAAAAAAGTTCGCCTTACTGAAATTAAGGCGAACTTTTTTATTACTCTTATCATTCTATACCTAATGAGAGAGCAGTGCAAGTCTAATTTCATTTTTGTCAATAATTTCTAAGTTCGACTGGGTTTTCAGAGCATTTCTTGGACATATCTCAGAGAATTCGTGCTAAATGGCCCCCCTGCGCCAATTTTCCGGGATATTGTACGTTATTTTCCGTGGAGACAGCGGTATATAAAACCGTCCATAAGTTCGCCTTAATTTCAGTAAGGCGAACTTTACGGTGCCGGAAAGGAGCGAGGACAGATTTCTTTTCGGCCCCCAGGATGGACATGGGGATTTAGCCTGCCGCAAGGGATCTGAGAGATATGGAGCTTATGGGGCGGCGGTCCGGAAGTTTTGCCCGGGCTGCGGCGGAAGTGGAGTGAGAAATGCCGGAGAAAGCGATGAGTTCTTATAAGCTGTATAGTGGGAAAACGGAAGCATTCCCGCAAGGGGAAGAAGCAGGGAAAAGCGTAAGCTCTCACAGGGGACATGCCGGGAAGCCGGAAAAGCTTCCGACAGTCAGGCACTATGAGAAGATGCTTGAGCTGGGCTGCTTTACCCTGCAGGACGTCACCGAGATGGTGGGGGAGCGGTCTGCCGTGACCTACTTAGTGAACGACTATCAGAGGAAAGGCTACATTGACAGGATTCACCGCAATCTGTACACCGTGATGGACATGGAGACCCAGGAACCGGCGCTGACCAGATATCAGATCGGCAGCAGACTGTTCCCGGGGGCGTACATTGCCCAGCGCAGCGCTTTCGAGGCATGGGGATATGCGCCGAAGACAGGGAATGAGGTCTTCGTGGCCACGGAGACCAGATTCACGGACTTCCGCTACAATGGCGTCTTCTACCGCAGGGTGCATCCGAAAGCCGGAGCGGATACAGAATGGGTGAACGGGAGCCTGGTGACCGGATTGGAGCAGACCGTGGTGGACAGCCTCCATAGCTTCGAGGGGAGCCAGGGCCTGGAGGATGTGGTGGAGTGTATTGTACGCCTGCCCCACCTGGACGTAGACAAGCTGCTGGACTGCCTGGAGCGGTACGGGAACGGATATCTGTACCAGAAATGCGGGTATGTCTTGGAGCAGCTCCAGGACTATGTGAAGCTGCCGAAAGCATTCTATCAGGAGTGCAGGGAACATTGCGCCAGCACTGTGCGGTATATGCTTAAGGGAGAGGATGGGCTGGTTTATCATAAGGGGTGGGGGATTTATGCGCCGGCGTATTTGGATTGTGGAGAGTAAAAGGAGAATGTGGTTCAATGTCAACGGAACAAAAGAAGATATTGTATTTCGTTGAAGCAATGGGTGGTGGTGTGTTCACATACATTGTGGATCTTGCTAATGAACTGGCAGATGAGAATGATATATACATTGCCTATGCGTTACGTCCTCAGACCCCGCCAGATTATAGAGAGTATTTTGACAAAAGAATACATCTCATCGAGGTAAAGAATTTCGGTAGAGAAATAAATTTATGGAAAGAATTCAAAGCTATTTATGAAGTTAGGAAGATTGCTGCTGAAGTAAAGCCGGACATTATTCATCTTCACAGCAGTAAAGCAGGCTTGATAGGACGCGTTGCCTTTTGCGGCAGTAATTTACCGCTTTATTATACGCCGCATGGATACAGTTTTCTGATGCAGAGTTACAAGCCGCTTAAAAGATTCCTTTTCAGGATAATTGAATTTTTATGTGCAAAAAGTAAAAGCGTAACGATCAGCTGCTCCTTTGGCGAGCATCAGGAAACTCTGAAGCTGACTAAGAGGGCCGCTTATGTGAATAATGCAGTCAATACAGACAAACTGCAGAAACTGACAGCAAAAATTGAAAAAAAGGAACATCCCTTTACTGTGTTCACATTGGGAAGAATATGCTATCAGAAAAAACCGGAGATATTTAACAGAATTGCTGTAGCCATGCCGGATATAAAGTTCCTATGGATTGGTGATGGTGAACTGGCATGTGAATTGAAAGCGCCTAATATTGAGGTCACCGGGTGGATTGAGAGAGACAGGGCTCTAAGCATGGCTGTCAATGCAGATATGTTTTTGCTTACATCGCTCTGGGAAGGGCTGCCGATGAGTCTGCTTGAGGCCATGTTTATGAAAAAACCGTGTGCTGTCAGTGATGTGATTGGAAATCACGATGTAATACATAATGGCGACAATGGCTATGTATGTCAGTCAGTTAATGATTTTATTGCTGCAATTGGCGAGGTAAAGGCTGGCAAGGCAGAACGGTATGTTGACAAAGCATATCATGACATAAAGACTTTATACAATACGAGAACACAAGCTGAAAGATACAGCGAAATATACCATAAAATATAGTCTGGAGATGTTGACAAAATGCTAGATCAAAAAATAAAAAACAAGATCGACCGGAGTGCGACCGTCAGCTTTGATATTTTTGATACTATTATTTGCCGAGGATGCAGCAAGCCTGACGATGTATTTAACATAATTGCAAGACAAATCAATATCAAGGAGCAAAAGTTTCATGATGACAGAGTTGAAGCCGAACGTAAGGCCAGAAACAGAAAAGGGAAGAGAGAAATTACTTTATATGATATTTATGAGTGTCTGCCAGATGAATATCTGCCTTTAAAAAATAAACTTATTGAACTGGAGATACATGCTGAAGAAAAGATTGTATATCGAAATAGAAAATTAATTGAAATCTATGAGTACTGCATAAAAGAAAAAAGAGTAATTCTCATCTCGGATATGTATCTGGACAGTAATGTAATAAAACGGTTACTGGACATCTGTGGAATTTTCGGATTTGAGAAAATCTATGTATCCTGTGAATGCGGAAGAAAGAAGTCGGATGGGTCGCTGTTCGAACATGTTTTAAAAGAAGAGAATCTAAAACCCCAGGATTTGCTACATATCGGAGACAATTTAAAAGCCGATTATATAAATGCTAAAAGAAAAGGGATCGCAGCTCATTTGATTCAAAAGACAGTTAAGAATGAAACAAAAGAAAACGATCTTAGCATACTAAAAGCCTTTGTTGAACGAGAGCTGACAAATGAGAATCCCTATTACAACTTTGGTTTCAGATATCTGGGACCTGCCATATATGGATATGTGTCCTGGGTACAGCAACAGCTTGTAAAACGACAGATTAATAAAATTTTTTTTTTGCCAGGGAAGGCCAGTTTATTAAACAAGCATTTGATCTTATAAAATCTGATGGTTTTAATGAGGGTTATCTGTATGTATCAAGAAGAAGCCTGACTGTTCCTGCTTTGGAGAAGGCGAAATGTAAAGAAGAGTTTTTAGCTTTAAGACCAATCTACGAAAGGGTGAAAGTAAAGGATCAGTTTGAAAAGATTGGTGTAAGTGAAAGCCTTTTCAAGAAATACAGCTGGTATAACTCATGTAGAAATAAAACATTTTCACAGCTATCAGGTGTGGAGAGAGAAAGAATTATAGAAGATCTGTTTCTATCGGGAAAGAATGAAGCCCAAAAGGAACTGGAGAGTCTGCTCACATATTTAGACCAGGAGGGAGTATTTGGTAAATTCGCCATTGTAGATTTGGGCTGGAATGGATCTATGCAGCGTGCATTAGGCGAAGTTTTGGATTCCAATGGTATACAGAACCAAATGACAGGTTTCTTCCTGGCCCAGAGGGATGAGTATTATAAAAACCGTGCATTTATTGAGAACTATGGCTATTTGTTTAACTATGGGGATGTATCAGAGAAAGAAAATTTGCTATTAAATAGTGGAACAAACCTTTTAGAATTACTATTTTCTGCAGATCACGGCACAACGCTCAAATACGAGTTCACAGATAAAAAGAGCAATCCAGTATTAGCCGAGTATGAATATGCGGACATTATTCAGCGCATTAAAATATGTCAAAACGCCGCCCTGGATTTTATAAGATCTGCCCAAAAGTCAAATCAGAAAGAATGGATTTCTAATGAAAAGAATTATTTTGAAAGTATGTATCATGTTTTAAGAGATCCTACTGATGACATTATAGAATTATTTGGTGATATGAATTATTCAGATTTAAATGAGAAAGAAATGTATCTGGCAAAAAGGGTTCGTTTTTTGCCTGTTAGAAATTTTATGAATGAATTTAGATATTCCGGATGGAAAGTAGCATTTTTGAAAAGAAACCTGAAAACAAAGCATGCATTCTATATTTATTGTGTTTT
The DNA here is from genome assembly GCA_022799755.1 of Lachnospiraceae bacterium. Taxonomy (GTDB): domain Bacteria; phylum Bacillota; class Clostridia; order Lachnospirales; family Lachnospiraceae; genus Acetatifactor. Next base: position 18,069 of record JAAWOU010000011.1, on the reverse strand, counting down.
GCGAAAACTATTTAATTAACAGCATCTTATTCTTTTAATTATTTATGAAGGTGGAAAGTGCATAATGTATTATTTTTTGTTTCTATATATTATATGTATATCCGCTCTCCTTAAAAGGAATATTCGAATCAGAGTGGGCAGGAACAGTATAACTACAAATAACAGCTTATTCAAAGTGTTGTTATATGGAGTTCCGTTGGTGGTTGCTTCTGCTTGCAGAGATCTGTCGATTGGTACAGATACAAATGGAGTTTATAAAACAGTCTACTATTTAGGATACGCTATTGACAAGTGGACTGTTCCTCTTTATGAATGTCTCTATATATATTATGTGAAATTGGTATATATGATAAATCAGAATTATAGATTTTTACTTGTAATTACAAGTGTAATCATTACTTTTTCTTATATCTATTTCTTTGCTAGGAGAAGCAAATATATAGATTTAAAAATAGCTATCTTGTCCTTTCTTGTATTATTATATTGCTTTTCATTAAATGGACAGAGGCAGGTTCTGGCAGGTATATTCTGTCTGATTACAATAGAATTGATTGAAAAAGAAAAAGTGCTATGGGCAATCTTTTTAGTTATTATAGCTTCATTTTTTCATATTACATCTGTTATAATGTTTGTTTACTTTTTTGCTTATATAGCCCAAAAGATTAAAAAACGAATAGTTGGGATTTTTCTATTTTTATTAGGACCTGTTATTATGCTTTTTTCTTTTTCTTTTATTATAAAGATACCTTTATTAACAAAGTTTATAACGGAAGTAAGCTCCTTTAATATAAGTTCAATTAATTCTAAATTTTTCTTATTTCCGTTATTAGTAGCTCCGTTAGTACTGGTTTATAGAAAGCAACTAATCTGCATGAAATCCAGTAATTACATACATTTATGCGGTTATATATTTATTTTTACGGCAGTGTTATTCTCCGGATATATATGGTATGCATTTCGGATTTTATATTTCTTTGTACCCAGTGAAATAATTATAGTCGCGCAGCTGGGGAAATGTGCCAAGAGCATAAAGCAAAGGAATTTTATCAATATATATATTACATTTGCATTATTAGTCACGTTTGTGTGCGTGTATGTCTATCATGATACAGATATGATATACCCATACCGGTTTATGGTGCGAGAATAATGTTATAGGAAACAAATACAGTTTCCTATAATTGAGTGGACAAAGAAATACGCCTTTTATCAGCCATATTATCGAAAACAGAGGAAAGCGGATGAATAGATTAGTATCTGTAATAGTTCCTGTATATAATGTTGAAAAGTATCTTGGCGAGTGCATTGATTCAATTATTCGCCAAACATATGCATACATGGAGATCATCCTTGTAAACGATGGATCAACAGATAATTCCTATCTGATATGCGAAGACTATAAGAAAAAGGATAAAAGAATTGTTTTAATTAATAAAGAAAACGGTGGGTTGTCCAGTGCAAGAAATAAAGGTATAGAGTGTGCCAATGGGGGTTATATTTCATTTGTGGATAGTGATGACTACATTGCACCAGATATGATTGAATCCTTGATAAAAGTAATGGATTTTGAACAGGTGGAAGTGGCCTGCTGTAGCTTTAAAAAGATTAAAAAAAGTCCATTACCTAAGAAACCAGAGAACAAAGTCATGAATGAAACAGAAGTGTATGAATCTTATCAGGCTATCGGTTATCTTCTTGATGAAAGACATTATAAATGTTTTGCATGCAACAAACTATACAAAAGAGCTTTATTTAATGATATCAGATTTCCGGAAGGAAAGCTATATGAAGATATAATTACGGAATATAAAATATTCAGAAAAGCAAAAAAAGTTGCTTTTTACCATAAGGCATTATACTACTACAGGATAAGAGAGGGTTCAATAACCAAAAAGGCATTCGATAAAAGAAACTATGAAATGCTTGAACCAATCAGAGCTATCATGACAGAAAATAATGATAATCCATTTCTGCTTTGGGGTGGTGCCTTATACTACTTATATTTTATAGACGATATGATTGCAGCAGGAGTATTTGACCCAAAAGTTTATCAGGAGTTCTGCAATCTGGTAGACACTGTTCCCAGGGATATGGATACCACCATATTGTTTTCTGAGATTAGAAAATATCAAATTCTATTGTGCAGAAAAAATATACTAATTTATAAGTGTATCTATCAATTATTTTGCATTTTGAAGAAATAATGATATACAGGATGCAACGGAAAGACTAAGAAAGATTGGGCAGATCATATGATACCTAAAGTAATTCATTATTGTTGGTTTGGCAAAGATACGTTACCTGATGAAGCCCAGAAATGTATTCAATCATGGAGAAAATATTGCCCAGACTATGAGATAAAAGAATGGAATGAAGCGAACTTTGATATTAATTGCTGTAAGTATGTGAAAGAAGCTTACGAAGCAAAAAAATGGGCGTTTGTCTCAGATTATGCCAGGTTTTGGATACTATATAATTATGGCGGAATTTATTTTGACACGGATGTTGAGATAATTCGGCCTATTGATGATATTATATCTCACGGTGCATTTATGGGAATAGAAGCAGGACCAGATGTAGTGGTTGCGCCTGGATTAGGGATTGGCGTTGAGGAAAAAAACAGTATATGTGGTGAAATTTTGGAATATTATAATAGACAATCATTTCGTTTGGCTGATGGGACAATAAATAAGACGACGGTTGTTGTAAGAATATCTGAGATTATGAAAAATAATGGATATAGAGCGAGTGGTGAAAAAGAGATGGTAGGAGGTATCACAATTTATCCGGCCGAATATTTTTGCCCAATGAATTATTACAATGGAAAAACAGTGATAACTGATAATACAAGGACAATTCACCATTATGCAGAAACTTGGCACAATCCGGCAGAAAGAATGATAGAAACTATACGAAGAAAGTTATATGATACGAGGTATTGTGACAGTGTGCTACAGAAAATCCTGATATTCCCTTTTCGGGTTTGGAATAAGCTGATCTATATCCATGAGAAAAAATAAGTATGGCAGCTGATTATATGAAGGAGAGGTGGCTGTGAAGAAAAAGGACATTAAATTTGTATTTGGAATCATGGCATACAACCAGGAAAAAGAAATTTTATTTACATTGAACAGTATTAAATATCAGGTGCTTGAATATGGAAAAGATGTTATAAATACTCTAATTATTACGGATGATAATTCTATGGACAGGACCACAGAGGTAATTGATTTATGGCTGAAAATAAATGGAACATTGTTTGGGAGTATCATAAAGAGATTCAACGCAAAGAATAAAGGAGTGGTAGATAATTATCATTATATTCTGGATAGAATTGAAGACGAGCCTTTTAAGATCATAGCAGGAGATGATGTCATATCAAGAAAGAACATCTATTTGAGCTTTGACAGGATAAGTGGCCATACATTATACATAGGGAATGAATTTTTTTTCAAAAACGAAAGAGTGCACCTGGAACAATCCTGGTTATATAGACATTTCTATTTAATGAACCATAGGATAAATAAGAAGCATTATCTTCGGCTATTTAAAATGGGATTTGTGATATCAACACCGCAAACACTTTATTCCAAAGAGCTTTACACCGACTCAAATGCAAGAGCCTTGAATTCTAAATTTAGGTTATTTGAGGACAATCCCACATGGTATTCAATGATAAAAAATATATCTGATCTGGATATTATATATGCGATATATCCGGTGGTACTTTATAGAATCAGTGAAAAGTCAATAAGCAATCAGATAGGAAAGGTCAACAACGCTTTTCAAAATGAATTATATAAATTACATGATCAGTATATTCAGGATGGGGGATTATTTGACAAAATATATTTTAGATCGTTGAGAAGTAATGCTCCAAAGTTTTTTAACTTTTCAAAATATATTGATAAGATATTCTTTTTTTACTGCAGGCTGTATAGCCGAATGTATAAGAAGAAATTTGAATTATTTATGGATACGGTAAATGAGGAATTAGTAAATGAACAAAAGCATTTATCGTATATAGCTGCAATGTAGGTTATTAGAAAGGGTGTTTTTACTACAGGAAAAGAGGAGTAAAGGTAAGATGCAGGTAATAAAGTATGTATTCCAGCCCCATGGCGATGATCGGGGCCAGCTTGTGGCACTGGAAGAATTCAAGGACATACCGTTCCGCATCAAGCGCGTCTACTACATGTACGATACTGCCGAAAGCGTGACCCGCGGGTTCCATGCTCACAAATCTCTGCAGCAGATTCTGGTCTGTATTCATGGTAGCTGCAAAATCCGTCTTGATAACGGAAAGGAGAAAAAGGTCGTGCCGCTTGAGAAGCCATACGAGGGACTCTATGTCTCCAACAACATGTGGAGGGAGATGTTCGACTTTTCGCCGGATGCTGTGCTCATGGTGCTGGCTTCGGAACTGTATGATGAATCTGACTACATAAGGGACTATGAGGAGTTCCTTGATTTTGTGAAGAACTGCGGCGACATGCAGGCTGTGGAATGAAAGGGGAACAGAGGAGGGGCAAGATGAAGATACCGTTTGTAAGTTTTCTGCCAATGGAACATGAATTGGATAAAGATTTAAGGAATGCATTTGAAAGGGTCTATAAAAGATCATGGTATATCAATGGCATAGAGGATACGGCGTTCGAGAAAGCTTTTGCGGATTATTGTGGAACCGATTACTGTGTCGGTACAGGCAACGGTCTGGATGCTCTTATGCTTGCGCTCAAGGCATTGGATGTGGGCAGGGGCGATGAGGTGATTGTACCAGCCAACACGTTTATTGCCACTGCCCTGGCGGTCACCTATGTGGGAGCAAAGCCTGTTTTTGTGGATGCGGATATTGAGACATTTAATATCGATCCCTCTAAAATGATTGAGAAGATTTCCCAAAAGACCAAAGCGATCATGCCGGTTCATCTGTATGGACAAGCATGTGATATGGAGCCAATCATGGACATTGCAAAAAAATATAACCTCTATGTGGTAGAGGACTGCGCCCAGGCCCATGGTGCTACATATAAAGGAAAGAAAGTCGGCACTTTTGGCAATGCATCTGGCTTCAGTTTCTATCCCGGAAAGAATCTTGGGGCGCTTGGCGATGCCGGTGCCATTGTTACAAATGACAAAGAACTGGCGAATAGGGTGCGGGTGCTGGGCAACTATGGATCTGATTATAAGTACCATCACATTTACCAGGGAAACAACTCACGTCTTGATGAGATGCAGGCGGCTTTTCTGTCTGCCAAGCTTCCCCATCTTGAACGGATGAATGAGGAACGAAGAAGAATTGCCGGAAAGTACTTGGAGGGCATCATAAATCCGGCAGTTATCCTGCCTTATGTACCTGAATATGCAGAACCAGTGTGGCATATCTTTGGCATACGATGCAGGAAGAGGGAGGAACTGGAGAAGTATCTGGACGATGCCGGAATAGGCACAAATAAGCACTATCCGATTCCGATTCATCTTCAGGAGTGCTACAAGGATTTTGGATTCAAAAGAGGTGACTATCCCGCTGCGGAGGAAATCAGCGAGACTGAACTTAGCATTCCGCTGTATTATGGAATGACGGATGATGAGATAGAATATGTAGTTGACCGAATAAATAGTTTCTAAAACTGCAGAATGAGGAATGACAGATATGAAAATAATCCTAGCATGTTTTTTGCATCTGGACGAGTTGCCGCCAATGATGACAATCTTAAAAATTATATCAAAAAAGTATGATGTACTTTATATAGGGGTTGATAATTGGAGCGATTCTTATAAAAAGCTTTTTGGTGAAAAAGTTACTTTCATAAATCTTCTGAAGCAAAATGTTTCTAATACAGATAGGCTGATAGATAAAATAAGAAATAAGATTTACTGGAAAACCTATCACCATTACCTAAGAAAGTGCAGTTCGATCATAGAAAGGAACTATACTGAGGGGGATTTAATCTGGATTCATCATGAGTATTCATTGATGCATATGAGAAAATTAGATTTACCATATTACCTGACCATGTATGAACTGCATAAGGATTTATTTAAGGACAGATGCCTATTAAAAGAAAGGATAAAGAAAGCAGAGAAAGTCATTGTGCCGGAATATACCAGAGCTGCTATTGTGCAAGCCTGCGTAGGGCTTGACAACCTACCGGCTGTCATACCCAATAAACCGTATGACTACGAAGAAAAACTGACAAGGTTAACCAATAACCCTATCGATGGGATGGTAGAAAGGGCTCATGATGAGGGGAAAAAGATTATCATATATTCAGGCATTTTTCTGCGGGAAAGAAAACTAGAACCGTTTATTGAAAGCATTCGGAAGTTGAAAGACAAGTATATTATGGTATTGATTGGCAGGAAGTCAAAATACTTGGAAGAATTAGTGAACAGATATCCTGAAGTTCAATACTTAGGCTTCTACGATCCGCCGGCGCACCTTTCAGTAATTGAAAAAGCTGATGTTGGAATTCTGACCTATGTTGCTGACTGTGGATCGATAAACCCTGTATTCTGTGCTCCGAATAAGATTTGGGAGTATGCCAAATATGGGATACCTATGCTGTGCAATGATATTCCGGGATTAAAGTACACAGTTGAGTATAATCGATTCGGGTATTGCTGCAACATTAATTCAATAGATAGCATATGCAACGCTTTGGAGAGGATATTTGATGAATATGTCCAGCTTTCCAGAAACGCTAAGGACTATTATGCAGCGGTAGATATGGAAGATATCGTATTAGAATTGGTAGGTGGCAATTCATGACTAGATTCTCAGTGATTATGGCAGCATATAATGCTGAAAAATACATAGAAGATGCCATTGGGAGTGTATTGAATCAAACGTATGAGAATTGGGAATTGGTGGTGGTTGATGACGGATCGTCTGACAAAACAGCAGAGATCGCTGATAATATTGCCAGAAAAGATATGAGGATTCAGGTAATTCACCAGCCAAACAGTGGCACTGCGGCCGCTGCCAGAAACAGTGCGCTTAAGGTCATAACAGGCGATTATGTACAGATGCTTGATGCGGATGACCTGCTAGAAAAAAATATGTTAAGTAAATACAACAATAAGTTGTCTTTGGAACAGTTTGATATTATTGTTCCCAATTGCAGATGCTTCAAAAAGAATGATATTTCGGATATTGTATGGCAAAAGACAGCCCCGGAAGAAAATTATGGACGAAAGATAACAGGAAAAGAGGGATTTGAACTGTCGCTTGACTGGATTATACATGGAGCTTTTTTGGTGAAAAGGGAGCTTATTGTAAATATGAAATATGATGCCGAATTGCTAAACGGGGATGAATTCACGACCCGAAAGCTCTTGTATAATGCGAAAATAATTGGATTCATCAATTCATTATATTTCTACAGGCAAAATCCTGACAGCACGACAAAGAGCAAAACCAATGAGTATCGCAGGTATGAAAGCTTATTGACAGACGTCAATTTGTATCAGTATGCGCTGAATAACGGAATGCCCCAAAGATTGGTTAATAAATGTACGAAAAAGCTGATTCTGTCATTTTGGGCATTTTGCAGATTATTTGTAAAAGCAACGAAAGAAGAAGCAAAAGCAGGCGAGAGGGAGTATGCCAACCATATACTGGAACAAGTGTATGGTGCGATAACGAAAGAGATGTGGCAACAGGTAAGCCTTAAGTACAGGTTTTTTTATTATGTGAGCGGCGGGAAATATGAAAGATTCAAACAGGAGATGAAATTATTGAGCTTGATAAGGGGTCTGAGATGATGAAAGGTAAATACAGCGCCTTAATTAGGGATATCTTTATCTTTACAATAAGCACTTTTATTCCCAAAGCAATCAGCTTTTTCCTGGTTCCGCTATATACAAATTGCCTGACAACTGCGGAATATGGATTGGCTAGTCTGTTGTCAACAACTGTGAGCCTGATGATTCCTTTCCTGACATTAGGCATTAATGATTCGGTTCTGCGTTTTACGATAGAAAACAAGGAGGATTCCAGACCGTTTCAAATCGCGTTTTCATTTGCGCTGAAAAGCATTGCGATAGTAAGCGTATTGGTTATCATAAATTGTTTTGCGCAAATCATTAAAGTGGATAATCAAATAGCTGTAGTATTTCTGCTAAACTATGTTTCTGTTTCCGTATATGGCATATGTATTGCATACTTAAGGGCAGTGGAACAGACTATATTGTTGTCAGTTGTAAGCATTCTGATTACATTAGTCGTTGTGATATCTAATGTAGTACTCCTTTTGGGTGTCAAGGCAGGGCTTATGGGATACATGGTATCCGAAATTCTGGGCTACACGGTGGCTGATATGGTAATCCTCATTAAAATAAAGGGCATAAAGCTGCTGCAAGGGAAAGGGACACCGAATCCTGAGTTAAAGAAGAAAATGATTGCATACAGCGTGCCGCTCATCGCTGCCAGTGTCTCTTGGTGGATCAATTCGTCATCGGACAAATATTTTGTGACGGCGATGAGTGGCGTAGGGGCGAATGGTGTATATTCGGTAGCCTATAAAATACCGACAATATTGCAAATGCTGCAAAGTGTTTTTTCTCAGGCATGGCTGCTTTCCATATATAGGGAGTACAAGAAAGAAAGCGGGCCAAAGTTTGTAAGCAATGTCTATGAGATTTATTATGTTGCGATGAGTCTGTCCTGCGCGGTAATAATAGTTTTAGATATACCTTTGGCTAAATTTTTATATGCAAAAGAATTCTTTGCGGCATGGGAGTATGTTCCCTTTTTGCTGATATCGGTGGTCTTTATCGCAAATGCCGGATTCTTTGAATCGATGCTGACACTCTTTAAAAAAACGAAATTGATTGCTGCCACCACTGCTTTAGGGGCTGTTATAAATATATTCCTTAATTTTATTTTAATCCAATATATAGGGCTACTGGGAGCGGCTATTGCAACTATGTGCGGCTATCTCTTCATGTGGCTGATAAGAATAAGGCCGGCAATAAAAAGATATCCGTTTAAGATCAGTTGGATAAAATGCGCTAGTCTGCATGTTTTATTATTAATTGAGTCATTGGTAATGATCTTTCTACAAAATTATGCCATATGTTGTCTGATCATATTCATTATGTGTCTGATAAATGTTAGAACCATTCAACAGATCATGATACAATTCCGCAATCTGTTTATGGCTAAAAAAGGGGATTATTAGATATGGCATGGGTTCATTAAAAGTACTTAGAGAAACAACTATCATACTAGAATATATCTGAAAGAGGGATAGACCAAAATGAAAAGGATAATGTCAGTCTTTGGTACAAGGCCAGAAGCGATAAAGATGTGCCCGCTTGTCCAAGAATTAAAGAAAAGGAAGAATCTGGAGACATTTGTCTGTGTAACAGGACAGCACCGTCAGATGCTAGACCAGGTTACAAAGACCTTTCATGTCATTCCGGATTATGATCTTTCGATTATGCGACAGCAACAGACGCTATTTGATATTACAACTGACATCCTTGAAAAGATAAGGGGCGTGCTTGAAGAGGCAAAGCCAGATGTTGTCCTGGTTCACGGAGATACGTCGACCACATTTGCAACGGCGCTTGCGTGTTTCTATCTCCAGATTCCGATAGGCCACGTTGAGGCTGGACTGCGTACCTATAACATCTATTCGCCTTATCCTGAGGAGTTTAATCGTCAGGCAGTGGGAATTGCAGCGCAGTTTCATTTTGCTCCAACGCGGATGGCAGCAGATAATCTGATGAAAGAAGGAAAAGACCCGAGTAGGATTTTTGTTACTGGAAATACGGTCATTGATGCAATGCAGCATACGGTACGGGAAGATTATGTGCATCCGGAACTGGACTGGGTAGGGGATAGTAAGCTCATTTTCATTACAGCTCATAGGCGGGAAAATCTGGGCAGGCCAATGCATAATATGTTCAGGGCGATTCGCCGTGTCCTTGATGAGCATCCGAATTGTAAAGCGATATATCCAATTCATATGAATCCTGCCGTACGAAAGGCAGCAGATGAAGAACTGGGGGGATGTGATAGGATACATATTATTGAGCCTATTGGAGTGTTCGACTGTCATAATTTTGAAGCAAGATGTCATCTTTGTCTTACGGATTCGGGAGGGATACAGGAAGAAGTGCCCTCCTATGGAAGACCGGTTCTTGTGATGCGTGATACAACAGAAAGACCGGAAGGCATTGAAGCCGGAACCCTGAGATTGGTTGGTACGGACGAGGACAGAATTTACAAGAACTTCAAGGAGCTACTGGAGGATAAGAACGCGTACAATGCCATGGCACATGCATGCAATCCGTATGGCGATGGCCATGCCTGTAAGAGAATAGCGGATATTCTTGAAGGGAAGAAATATGATCCTTGGAATGTAGAAGAACCTGGCAACGATCGAAAAGGGTTCCATATATAGACAAACTAACGTCTCTGGCAGCCTGGACCGGGAACCCGGAAGCATGGAAGACTATATTGCCGGGACAGAATATATGGGGGCAAAAATAAGGATAGATGATTTATGATAGGACAGCATCGTCATTTGGAGTGAGAAACTGCTAGGAGAATTTATAAATGAAGTTACGGAAATTGGAAAGAAAAGATGCTCCTTTTATGCTGGAATGGATGCACGATTCTGCGGTTGTAGAGAATCTGCAGACTAATTTCGCATACAAATCAATAAGGGACTGTGAGGCGTTCATTAATGTAAGTCGAATCGATAAAGAAAACATTCATCTTGCCATTGCAGACAGCAAGGATGAATATATGGGGACAGTGAGCCTGAAGCATGTCACTGATTCCGAAGCTGAGTTTGCGATTGCGATGCGAAGGTCCGCGATGGGAAAAGGCTACTCAAAATACGGCATGAAAGAAATCATACGGTATGGATTTTGTGGTTTAGGCCTTGAATCTATCTACTGGTGCGTGGCACCGGAGAACAGGAGAGCTATACGCTTTTATGACAAGAACGGCTATCAAAGGACAGGCTTGCCTGAAAAGTGTCCAAAGGGATACTCGCCAGAGCAGATTGGACATTATGTTTGGTACAAAATGGAAAGGAAGATGTACAAAGAGAACCTTTACAGCTGAATATGGATATGGCTTCTTCTTGTATTTGTTTAGGCTCAAGGCAGGTGAGTTTCATAAATCAGATATTTGATCGGCCAAGTAAAAGAATTAATAAAATCGGTGCTAGTCAGTAATAGGACATTTTGGAAAGAGGTACCCATGGAAAAAGACATAGTTTCGACTAAAATGCGGGTAATTGGTTTAGACGTATTCAGAATTTTTCTGACAATGCTGGTTTTTGCTTTCCACAGCAATATACATTTTCAATGCCATTATGGACTATTGGACAATTTCGTCAGTATGGGAGCGATAGCAATGACAGGATTCTTTATGCTGTCTGGATTCTCTATGTTTTATGTGCATAAATATGACGACATGCAAGCAATTGTAAATGTCAAGAAGTTCTATCGGAAAAGGTTGATAGGGATAATTCCATCGTATTATGTTATTGGCCTGTTTTATTGCATTTTCTGTGGGTCGGAATCGGTCTTGCAGAACTTGCAGCTAATTCCGATGGAAGCCCTGGGCCTTCAATCTGCTTATCTTTCCTCTTTTGCCCTGACACATAATGGAGGAACCTGGTTTATCTCATGTCTGCTGATGTGCTATCTTCTTTTTCCATTTATGAAAGGATGCATTGAACAATTGGGAGCTAAAAGCCGGTTTCTCTTGCTGGGGCTTTTGAGCGGGATCATACTATATTCTCCAATCGTTGTATGGAGATTCCAGTTGGGGAGCATCTACAGCAATCCATTTTTCAGGATAATAGAATTTCTGATAGGCGTGATATTGGCGGCTCATAGAAAAGATATTAGTCAGATTGGATGGCTGAAGAAAATACTATACAACAGAGTACTGATTGGGGGAGAAACATTAGTGTTGATTCTCAGCGTATCCTTAGCATATGACTTGGACATAGGCAGAGGGAATTATATGCTATATTCGTGGATATGCTTTCCATTGTTTAGTGTCATGCTTATAGGACTGTCCGGGGGGGGTAAAGAAACAGAACCGGGAAAACAAGATTTTAGCATATTTTAGCAATATCTGCTATGCATTTTTCTTGGCACAGCTTTTTATTTGGCCGATCATGAGAAAAATAATAGACATTGTAGGTATCTATGATAATGGCTTTAAGATTATATCTTCTTTTATTTTTTGTACTGTTTTTGCAGTTGCGATACATGAAATAATTGAAAAGCCTAGCAAAAAATGGCTAAATAGTGTCTGCTGATTAAGTGAAATTTATTTTGCTGAATTTTTCTGCAGTTTATCTAAAATAAGTGCAGATTTTTGGAAAAATAACTTCGTTTTTCTTGCAGCTTTGGCATAAAACGACTCAGAAAGGAGGTCAGGGAACAGTGCAGGAGTTTATAGAGTGGCTCTTATATAGCAGTGGTGACTGGCTGCCATATGAAGCCAAGGGTTTCCAGTGAGAAAAAGATGCCAAAAAGTCCAAGGCTGGTAAGCGCAACCGATTGATTTCAGAGATACGAGGGGGTAATTAAAGTTGAAAAGAATGCGGATATTATGTATTACGACATTTTTATTGAGTTTATTGTTTCTATATTCAATTCCGGCTGTATATGCACAGACAGATATGGGATTGCCGGATGCAGATGATAATGTACTTGCCGGGATTGCAGATTCCGAAACAATGAATGAAAATAAAACTGAAAATATTGAATCATTGACATTATTACTTGTAATGTATAGTGAGCAGCTTGAAGAGTATGACAGATCGAATGGAGTCTTTGTGATCACATGTATCAGTTTCTGCGGTGTCGTATTAGGAATTGCAATTACATTAGTAACAGGAGCAAAAGAGATTAAAAGACCTAATCTGGCGTTGGCGGCAGTATTTGCCCTTTTACCTTCCATTATGACATTGTGCTTATATGTGTTTTCCATGCAGTGCAGAAGAGTTGCAATTTTCAGAGGGTATCTCGCATATCTTGAGGAAAAACTCAGCAACCTGACCGGAGTGCCCATGATATTCAACCGTGAAGTTGTACCTAAATTCTTCGGGGAATTCTTAACGAATATATGTGGTCCTGTTGTTATGATTCTGTTTATTATTCTTCTGTTTATAGTTTCAATATGGCTCTGTGCTTATTTTGCCAAATCTCCCAAAGTGATTTCTAAAGCTGGTTGCGGAGTAAAGGCCGGAAGAGCCATTTTGTGGGGCTTGTTTGCTTTATGCATAGTTTTTTGCGTTATTTGTGCATTCGACTTAGCGACAAATGACCCTGTTCCCGGTAAAGTATATGAATTTTGTATAAATAACTGATAGACGTTAAGGGTCCAGTGTCATGAGGCGGTCGTGGATGGTCTGACCTAGCAAGCCATTAACGTTTTTTGATACAACTCAATTATATTTTATCGAATACCTGATCGTAAGGGCGGTAGAGAATTTAGAATTTTTACTTGTCAACCCACCATACCTTTGCTATACTAATTCCAAAAGCATAAATTCTCTTGAACTCCATACGGCCAGTTCCGTATTCTAGGGAAGCATTCCCGTCCTACTTCAACAGAAATCTGTGCTTTTTCATTCAAACAACTTAAATTGCATGGGATTTCGTGAAAGATATAAGGCGGAGTGCAGCGGGTTCTCAGCGTCTCCTTTCAGGTAATCCCGAAAGGAGGAGAAGCATGGCAAACACGAAGCTGCAGAAACTGAACCTTTTGGACAAGTTCCTGTTCGATGAGGCGATGGAGGACAGAGAGACCTACCAGGCGGTCATCAGCATCCTGCTGGAGAACGAGGTAGAGCTGCTTGGAAAGACGGAAACGGAGAAAGAACTGCGGGTGTCGCCCGAACTGCGCCAGGTGCGGCTGGACGTGGTGGGAATGGACAGGGAAGGTACTATCTACTACGCCGAGATGCAGCAGCGCAACACCGGGAACCTGATCCGGAGGAGCCGCTACTACCAGGCGCAGCTGGACGTATCGCTGTTAGAGCCGGGCAGCACGGACTTCAACCTCCTGAACGACAGCTGCTTTATCCTGATAGCGCCATTTGACATCTTCGGGCGAGGGCTCTACCGCTATACATTTGATGGGGTGTGCAGGGAGTGCCCTGACCTGAGGCTGGAGGACGGGAGCCTGAGGGTATTCATCAATACAAAAGGGAAGAACCGGGAAAGCTTTTCCCAAGAGTTCCTGGACTTTATGGAGTACATAGGAAAGACTACGGACGAGATGGCGGGAAGCAGTGCCAGCCAGAAGATTCGGCGGATCCACAGAAGGGTCTGCGCGGTCAGGGAGTCCGAGAAAGCGGGGGTGAAGTATATGCAGAGATGGGAAGAGATAGCGTATGCGAGGGAAGACGGAAAGATCGAGGGAAAGATCGAGGGGAGAGCGGCTTCTATATTGGAATTATTGGAGGAGAAAGAGCCGGTTCCTGTGGTCTTGCGGGAAGAGATCATAGCGGAGGAAAGCGAGGAAGTCCTGAAAAGGTGGCTGCAAGCGGCTTCCCATGCAGAGAGCATTGAGGAGTTTGTAAAAAGAAAGGCTCTTTTTTCATAAGGAAAGCCGATTGCTGTGTTAGGCCCTGAATTTACCATGATACGATGCTTTCTATCATATAAAGGAGCAGCCGTACCGTGGCCTGACAGAAGTGTCACGTATCGATGTTTCCCGTCACCACACGGCAGGTATCGTATGTCGGAATCCCGTAGGCTGCTCCGGATCTGCCCCAAAAGTATTAAATTTTTCCAAAACTCATTTTTTCCGTGAAGATAGCCGATGGTTGTGTTATACTGGTAGTCAGCGGGCAAATCGCCGCAGTGACGTGGAGGTAAGCATGATAGTAGGAATTGACTTGGGTACAACGAACAGTTTGATCGCATATTTCACGGAAGAGGGGCCGAGAATCATTCCCAACAGGCTGGGGAAGAACCTTACGCCCTCGGTGGTCAGCGTGGACAGTGAGGGAAATGTGTATGTGGGGGAGACTGCCAGGGAGCGTATGAGCCTTTACCCTGACACCGTAGCCGAGACCTTTAAGCGCAGTATGGGCACGGAGAGAGACTACATATTGAGCGGGAAGCACTACAGGCCGGAGGAGCTTTCCAGCCTGGTGCTGCGGTCTCTAAAGGAGGACGCGGAGAGCTTTCTGGGGGAGGAAGTGACAGAGGCTGTTATCAGCGTGCCGGCCTATTTTGATGACAAGAGAAGAAAGGCCACCAAGCGCGCCGGGGAGCTGGCGGGCCTTAAGGTGGAGCGCATGATTTCGGAGCCTACAGCCGCCGCGGTGGCCTATGGCCTTTATGACAAAACAAAGGACACACGGTTTCTGGTGTTCGACTTAGGGGGCGGCACCTTTGACGTGTCCATTCTGGAACTGTACCATAATATCCTGGAGGTACGGGCCGTAGCCGGAGATAACTATCTGGGCGGCGAGGACTTTACGGAGGTGATGGCGAAGCTGTTTTTGCAGAAAGCGAAGCTGCAGCTGCAGAACCTCTCTGAGAAAGAGCAGGTGCGGCTGTTCCGGGAGGCAGAAAATGCAAAGTGCGCCATTAATGATACGGATGTAGTCAGAATGGGCTTCTTATATAAGGAAGAGACTCTGGAGCAGAAGATTACATATAAGGAGTACGAAGAGGCCTGCGAGGAACTTCTGATGAAGATCAGAGAACCCGTGAAGAAGAGCCTGGCGGACGCGGGCCTGAAACTTTCGGACATTGATGAAGTGCTGCTGATCGGCGGTGCCACCAGGCTTACCATTGTCAGGGACTTCCTGATAAGGCTGTTCCGAAAGTTCCCGGACACGAAAATGAATCCTGACGAGACAGTGGCCCTGGGGGCTGCGGTCCAGGCGGCCATGAAAGAGCGCAGGGAGGAAGTCAAGGAGGTCGTTCTGACAGACGTCTGTTCCTTTACTCTGGGCACCGAGGTGGTGGTGGAGTACGATGAGGGGAAGTATGAGGACGGCAGATTCTGCCCTATCATTGAACGGAATACTGTCATTCCTGCAAGCCATACAGAGCGGCTGTATACGGCCAGGGACAACCAGGGCAAGGTGCGTGTCCGCGTGTTGCAAGGGGAGAGCCGCTTCGCCAGGAACAATCTGTTCCTGGGAGAGCTGGAGATCGATATCCCCAAGGGGCCAAAGGGGAGAGAGTCCGTGGACGTGACTTACACTTACGACATCAACTCCCTGCTGGAGGTGGAGGTGACGGTGGTCTCCACGGGGGAGACGAAGAAGATGATCATCAAGGGACAGGACAACGAGATGACTGAGGAAGAGGTCAAAAGGCGCATGGAAGAACTGGCCTATCTGAAAGTCCAGCCCAGGGATTACGAGGAGAACAGGCTGGTGCTGCTGCGGGCAGAGCGGATGTATGAGGAATCCCTGGGAGACCGCAGGCGAACGCTTGACCGCTACATCACGGCCTTTGAGGCGGCGCTGAAAGATGGGGATCACGATGCCATCAGGGAGGCAAGGGAAGAACTGAACGAGGTGCTGGAGGAGGATGACGAGGAATGAGCGGCCAGAGGACTGAGATCAGGGTGGTGCTCAGGCCCAGGACGGCGGAGCATGTCTTTCCCATGACGGTCAAAGATTCTTGGTGGTTTCTGCTTTGGTATAAACGACTTGAAAATACCATATAATCTGGTGTATACGAGTATTAACGAAAGAAAGAATTTATACTGCACGTCAGATAAATTTATAGTATGCCCCGACTGCTGCCGGGAACCGTGGAGACATATATAAAAGGTATTAGAAAGTCGGCGCTCCGTGTATCTGGAGCGCCGAAAGTCTGCAACCGCTTTCCCATAACGTTCACAGTCTGAAATATTCCGGGGCTCTTTTTTCAAAGACGCAGTAGTACCGGAAGCCGCATTCCCTCAGGACATCCGCGGCCCGCTCGAAAGAATCCCCGATACGGGCTGTATCATGGGAGTCGGAGCCGACAGTGATGATTTCCCCGCCCAGTTCCCGATACCGCTTCAGTACACCCACGCAGGGATGGAAATCATGCATACCGGCCTTGATTCCGCCGGTGTTCAGTTCCAGGCCTATGCCCTTATCCAGGAGAGTTTTCAAAATCTCATCAAAAATGTCATGGTATACCGAATATAAATACTCGTCTTTTCCCGGCGCATACCTTACGGCATAGTCCAGATGCCCATATACGCTGAAATTCGAGAATTTCTGAATATTCTCCAGGATAGACTCAAAATATTCCCGCAGGGCTTCTCTGGTGCTGCGTCCCTGGAAGAAATCGGGATAATAGACATCCTTTCCATGACAAAGGTGAGAGGAGCCGATGATGAAGTCAAATTCAAAGGATTTGGCGTAGACAGCATTTTGACGCATCACCTCTGGCTGCAGTCCCAGCTCCACGCCAAAGAGCAGGCGTATTTTTCCTGCGTATTTTTCTTTCAGGTTTGCCAGTTCATAAAGGTAGGAGTCAGTGTTCAAGAGGAAAAGCTTTCCGTCCAGATCCTCTGCGTCAGGATATTCAAAGTCGTTATGTTCCGTAAAGCACATGGTATCAAGCCCCTGTGCGATGCCCTGCAGAACCATTTCTTCCATAGGCGTATCAGAGTCTCCGGAGAAAGAGGAATGCAGGTGGCAGTCTGCTGTAATCATGAGTATATTCCTTTCCATCGTATTTTATTTTATAGATTATCGTTTGCAACATTGCGGTTCCAGGGGGTTTTGGCCCTGGATAAAGCCGGTGTGTTGCTTTCTGAATAGATATTATATCATAAATTATCCTGCCTGCTATCTTAATTCTAAACAAACTGTAAAATTTCCGAAAATATGGAAATTATTTTTCATTTACATCTTGAATTATCTCCTGAGATTGGGTAAAATAGCCTTGTTGATAAAAGTTTGACAATCTGGCATGTCCTGTGAAAAGGGGACAAGGATTGCCGAAACAGTTTAAAATATATTTTAGGAGGGAACTAAAATGGCAGTAAGAGTAGCAATCAATGGTTTTGGCCGTATTGGCCGTCTGGCATTCAGGCAGATGTTCGATGCT
>JAAWOU010000110.1 GCA_022799755.1 Lachnospiraceae bacterium | reverse complement strand
GGCTGAGGATACGATGGAATCCAGCTCGGAGAGCCTGTCCTCCGTATAGCGGGAGGCCTGTGTCCGCAGCTCATTGGCCTCCATGGTGGCCTTGTCGAGAATCTCCCGGGCCTGCTTTGCCGCGGTGGCCACGATTCCGTTGGCCTGGGCATAGGCCTGCTGCATGATCTCATGTTCGCTGATCAGCTCGTTGGTGTGCACCGTAGCCTCGTCGATCAGCGCCTGGGCCTTGGACCGGGCGTCATTGAGTATGGCCTCTTTATTGCTGATGATTTTCTGGTACCGCTTGATCTCCTCAGGAGTGCGCATGCGCAGCTCACGAAGCAATTCATCGATCTCATCTTTGTTCACGATGATCTCGGAATTGGACATGAATTTAGGCTTGCAGCTCTCGATATACTCCTCCAGTTCATCGATCAATTGTTCTATTCTGCTGCTCATAAACGTCACTCCTATCTATCTAAAGAATATGGTATTTCTCATAAATCATCTCCGCAACGAATTCCGGGACACACTGGCTGATGTCCCCGCCGAAGCTGGCGATCTCCTTTACACTGGAAGAACTGAGATAGGCGTACTCCAGACTTGTAGTCAGGAAGATGGTATCCAGCTTGCCGTCGGAGAGCTTCCTGTTGGTCTGGGCAATCTGCAGTTCATATTCGAAATCCGTGATGGCCCGCAGACCTCTCACAGCCACATGAATATTCTTCTCAGCCGCATAGTTGATCAGCAGGCCGGTGAAGCTGTCCACCTGCACATTGGGAATGTCTTTTGTAGCCTCCTTTAATATCTTAACACGTTCTTCCACAGAAAACAATGGCGTCTTTACTTTGTTGTTCAACACACTGACAATCAACAAGTCAAATACTTCGGAAGCACGCCGGATCACATCCAGATGACCAAAGGTGACAGGATCGAAACTTCCGGGATAGACAGCACGTTTCATGATTATCCCCTCTTCATAAAGATATGTTTGTTGGTTCTGTACTGCTTGTCTTTCGTAATTTGGAACCCCAGCTGGCTCACCCATGAGAAATCCGTGTCCAGGGCCGCCTCAGCCACCAGAACGGTGTCCTCGGTCACATAAGGCATTTCCTGCAGAATGGCCAGCACGGCCTTTTCCTCGCCGCAGTCATAGGGAGGGTCCATGAATATGATATCCACAGCTTCCTCCCGGATACTGCCCAGGGCGCTGCGGACGTCCTGCTTCAACACCACGGCCCTGTCCGCCATTTTCGTAAAGGTAAGGTTCTGCTGGATGCAGGATATGGATTTCTGGGCATTGTCCACGAAATAGGCCTTTCTGGCTCCGCGGCTTAAGGCTTCGATGCCGATACCGCCGCTGCCGCTGAATAAATCCAGAAATACGCCCCCGGGGATATCCCACTGCAGCATATTGAACAAGGTCTCTTTGATGCGGTCCGTAGTAGGCCGCACGTCCAGCCCTTCCGGCGTCTTTAAAGGAAGGCTTCTGGCCGTCCCGGCGATCACTCTCATAGCAAACCCTCATGTCTTTCTGTCATACTCTTATTTTCGTTCCCTTGCCGTCACGTTTTGCGATTTTCATTTTGTTTAGATCAATGGTCTTGCCTTTGTAAACGATGGAGCTCTCGGTCAAACCGGAGGTATAGTACACATTTTCCACAGAATCCTTTGGCCCCAGCTTCATACCCCGCACACCCAGAGCGGCCTTTTTCTGCTCGGGAACCTCCTCCATGTCAAATTTCAGAAAGAAGCCCTCCTTTGTCTGAAGAATCACATGGCGCTGCTCCTCCAGAGGCATAACGCTCAGGACCTGGTCCTCCGCCCCCAGCTTGGTGGCTGCCACAGTGCGCTTGGACACATCAAACTCCCCGCCGTTTACCAGCTTGATCATGGACTGGGCCGTGACGAAGAGTACCCGCTTCAGGTTCAGCTCCGTCTGACTGGTGATATGGACAATGGTCTCTTTCTCGGAGTTGTAGTTGCTCACATTGTCAATGGGAACCCCTTTGTCCCGGAACTTTCCGAAAGGCAGATCCATGACCTTGATGGTGTGGAGCTGTCCTGCGGAGGTAAAGAGGCATACCTTGCCGGTATTCTTGCAGGGGAAGACGAATTTGTTCTCGCTGTCGGCCGCCTCTTTGTTGCGCTCGTAGGCAGCGGAATCGATCACCTTGGCATACCCGAACCGGTCCATGAGGAAGACCACCTGGGTCTCCTCGATCTCTTTTTCCCTGTAGACCGCTTCCTCCACATTGTCGATGACGGTCCTGCGCTTGCGGTTATATTCCTTTTTAAAGGCGTCCAGCTCGTTGATGATGACCTGTGCCATGGAATCCCTGCGGTCCAGGATGTCCTCATAGCGGTAGATATTAGCCATGGTGTCCTCATGCTCTTTGATCAGAGCCTCGATTTCCAGACCGATGAGCTTATAGAGGCGCATCTCCAGGATGGCATTGGCCTGTCTCTCCGTAAAGGCCAGCTGGGCCGCCATGATCTTGGACTCTCTGGATTTGAACTTGATGCCGGAGGTATTGCCCTCCACCAGACATGCCTTTGCCATATTCCGGTCTTTGGAGCCCCGCAGGATCTCGATGATCAGGTCGATGACATTGCAGGCCTTGATCAGGCCTTCCTGCACCTCCTTGCGCTCTAACTCCCTGGAGAGCAGATTGTTGTACTTCCTGGTGGCGATCTGGAACTGGAATTCCATATTTGCCTTGAGGATATCTTTTAGCCCCATGGTCTCCGGCCTGCCATTGTAAATGGCAAGCATATTGACGCCAAAGGTGTCTTCTAATCGAGTCTTTTTGTAGAGCAGATTTACAAAATTCTCTGCATCCGCGTCCTTTCTAAGTTCTATGACGATGCGGATGCCCTCTTTTGAGGACTGGTTGGAGATGTCCACGATGTCCTGTGTTTTCTTGGATTCCGCTAACCCTGCCACGTCCGACAGGAATTTGGAGATGTTCATGCCGATCATGGGATAAGGGATTTCCGTGATGACCACATTGGTCTTCCCGCCTTTTTGCTTCTCGAATTCCACTTTCCCGCGGATTTTGATCTTCCCTGTTCCGGTCTCGTAGATCCGGAGCAGTTCATCCTTGTTGGTGACAATGCCGCCGGTAGGGAAATCCGGCCCTTTCAGATAGCGCATCAGTTCTTTGGTGGTAATGCTTTCATTGCGCATGTAGGCTTTCAGGGCATCCACCACCTCTCCCAGATTGTGGGGCGGCGTGCTGGTGGCCATGCCTACCGCAATACCCTCTGAGCCGTTTATAAGGAAATTCGGGAGCTTCACCGGCAGCACGGAGGGCTCCTTTTCCGTCTCGTCGAAATTCGGGACGAAATCCACCACATCCTTGTCCAAATCCGCCAGATAGGCCTCCTGGGTCACTTTCTGCAGCCTGGCCTCCGTGTATCGCATGGCAGCCTGGCCGTCTCCCTCGATATTGCCGAAATTACCGTGGCCATCCACAAGGGGCAGGCCGCGCTTAAAGTCCTGCGCCATAACTACGAGTGCGTCATAGATAGAACTGTCCCCATGGGGGTGGTATTTACCCATGGTATCGCCTACTATACGGGCGCATTTTCTGTAAGGCCTGTCATAGCGGATGCCCAGTTCGTACATATCGTAGAGGGTGCGGCGCTGTACGGGCTTTAAGCCGTCCCGCACATCCGGCAGCGCCCTGGCGATGATGACGCTCATGGCATAGTCGATGAAAGACTTCTGCATCTCCTCCGAATATTCTGTTTTTATGATCCTGCTGTCGTCCATTTATTTCAATCCTTTTCCGGTACCTATAAATATAGCATATATTTTGATTTTTGTAAAAGAAATTTGGCTGAGCCTAGATATCCAGCTGGGCATCCATGGCATGCTCGTAAATAAATGTTTTGCGGGGCGGAACCTCTGTTCCCATCAACAGTTCCGTCATCTCGGAGGCCATCCTGGCATCCTCAATCTCCACCAGCTTCATCCGCCTTGTCTCCGGGTTCAAAGTGGTCTCCCAGAGCTGCTCCGCATCCATCTCTCCAAGTCCCTTATACCGCTGTAAGGTAAAGGAGCCTTTGTGGGTCCTCCGGTACCGCTCCAGGGCCTTATCGTCATAGAGATACTGCTCCTGCCCCTTGGCGGGCATGGCCTTGTACAGGGGCGGCATGGCGATATACACATGTCCCTCGAAGATCAGCTCCGGCATGAAGCGGTAGAACAGCGTCAGCAGCAGATTGGAGATATGGGAGCCGTCCACATCCGCATCCGCCATGATGATGATCTTGTCATAGCGAAGCCTGGAGATGTCGAAATCGTTTCCATACCCCTCTGAGAATCCGCATCCGAACGCGTTGATCATGGTCTTGATCTCCGCATTGGCCAGCACCTTGTCAATGCTGGCTTTCTCCACATTCAGAATCTTGCCCCGGATGGGCAGAATCGCCTGGAACATACGATTTCTGGCCATCTTCGCGCTGCCCCCGGCGGAATCTCCCTCCACGATGAATATCTCGCACTGAGAGGGAATCCTGGATTCGCAGTTGGCTAACTTCCCGTTGGAGTCAAAGGAAAACTTCTGCTTGGTCAGCATGTTCGTCTTGGCCCGCTCCTCGGACTTGCGGATTTTGGCCGCTTTTTCCGCGCAGGAAATGATATTTTTCAAAGTCTCCAGATTCCTGTCGAAGAAATGGACGATCTCCTCCCCCGTCACCTTGGACACCACTTTCGCTGCGTCCTGATTGTCCAGCTTTGTCTTGGTCTGTCCCTCGAACCTGGGATCCGGGTGCTTGATGGACACCACGGCCGTCATGCCGTTGCGCACGTCTGCCCCGGTGAAATTCGCGTCCTTTTCCTTGAGAATGCCCAGATCTCTGGCGTATGTGTTGATCACATTGGTGAACATGGTCTTAAAGCCCGTCAAATGCGTGCCGCCTTCGGAATTAAAGATATTGTTGCAAAAGCCCAGCACGTTTTCGTGGAACTCATTGATGTACTGAATCGCCACCTCAACGGAAATCCCCTCACTCTCCCCGCTAAAGTAGATAATGTCATGCACTGCCTCCTGAGACTTATTCATATCCTTGACAAAGCCGGTGATTCCGTCCGGCTCGTGATAGGTCACGGTCTCCGGAACCTCCTTGCGCCTATCCTCAAAGACAATGGTCAGATTCGGGTTCAGATAAGCCGTCTCGTGGAGCCGGCTCTTCACATCATCCTCCTTAAAACGGGTCTTGTCAAAAATCGTGTCGTCCGGCAGGAAATTAATCGTAGTCCCCGTCTCTTTGGTCCGGCCCAATACCGGAAGCAGCCCGTCCTGAAGCACCGTAACCGGATTCCCCCGCTCGTACCTGTCCTCGTAAATGTATCCGCCGGTTTTGACCGTTACGGTCAACCTTGTGGAAAGCGCGTTTACCACCGAGGAACCCACCCCGTGGAGTCCTCCGCTGGTCTTGTACACCGAATTGTCAAATTTTCCCCCTGCGTGAAGCGTGGTGAACACAAGCCTCTCCGCGCTGATTCCCTTTTCGTGCATTCCCACCGGAATCCCGCGCCCATTGTCCGTCACCGTGGCCGAGCCGTCCGCCTCCAGCACCACCCGGATCGTGTCGCAGACCCCTGCCAGATGCTCGTCCACGGCATTGTCCACGATCTCGTAGATCAGATGATTCAGTCCCTTGGTGGAGACACTGCCGATATACATGCCCGGCCGCTTCCGCACGGCCTCCAATCCCTCCAGCACCGTAATGCTGGAGGCGTCATAATGTCCCTGTCCGTTATTACTTGTATCTGCCATGCAAGATCTCTCCCTATCCTAATCTATCCCGGGCCTGTCGGCCGTCAAACCTCAATCTTCCGACAGCAGGCCAGCGCCAGCGCTCCGGGGCCGATATGACAGGCCACACTCAGCGAAAGCGCGTCAATATGCAGATCATACCCGGGGAAGTGCTCCAGGACCTCGTCCCGGTATGCACAGGCCTCCTCATAATTGGCGGTATGGGCAATCTGCAGCCAGATATGCCTGTCCTGGGTCATTCCTCCGAAACGTTTCTCGATATCTCCTTTGATCGCGTTCAGCATAATGCTCTTGCCCTGGTTCGTGGTCCTGGCCTTGGCGAACGCGTCCAGCTTCTCCCCCTGAATCTGAAGCACGGGCTTCAGCCGCAGCATGGTTCCGATCGCCGCGGCCGCAGGCGTTATCCTGCCGCCTTTCTTCAGATAATACAGCGTATCCAACATAATATAAATGCTGCTGTTGAATCTGTCGGCCTCCAGGAATTCCTTGATCTGGGCCGCGCTCTGTCCCCTGGAAGCCAAAAGCTTCGCATCCAGGCAGGACTGTCTCTGTGTAACCGAGATTCTCTGATTGTTCACCACCTGTACCCGCCCCCGGTACTCGTCTGCAAGGATCATGGCGCTCTGGCAGGAACCGGACAGTCCGCTGCTCATGGGTATGTGGACGAGCTCGTCATATTCCTCAAGAACCCGGTCCCACAGCTTCATGACAGATTCCGGGGAGGGCTGGCTGGTGGCGATATTGGCACCGGAGGCCAGCTTTCTGTAGAATTCTTCCTGTGTCAGGTTAATGTCCTCAAAGTAAGTCTCATCGTCAATCATAAAGGGCATGGGCAGCACAAAGATGCCCATCTCCTTTCCAACAGCCTGGGTTATTCCGCTGTTGCTGTCTGTTACAATCGCCACGCTTGCCATAATTTCCTCATTTCCGCGCATCCGTTTTCCGATATGCCGCATATATTTCATTTTTTCATTTTTCTATGGTTCTATTTACTTCTAACTTTTCGTTTTATATGGAACGGAAATCCACGCTTGAATCCGCCGCTTTCTCCAGATGTGCTTTCAGGCGGGCATGTTCCGGCCGCTCCAAATCCGGATCCGTCGAAAGGAGTCTGTCCACGGCTTCCGACGCCTGCTTCAGCAGTCCCGCATCCGCGTAGATATCCCCTATGCGGAAAGAGAACTCCCCGCTCTGGCGGATCCCCAGCAGCTCCCCCGGTCCTCTCAGCTTTAAATCCTCGGAGGCGATCAAAAAACCGTCATTGGATTTGTTCAGAATCTGCAGACGCTCCATGGAGGCCGCTTTCTCGTCGGCGCTGATAAAGATGCAGAAGCTCTGGTGCTCTCCGCGCCCTACCCGGCCCCGCAGCTGATGCAGCTGTGCCAGGCCGAAGCGCTCCGCGTTCTCCACCATCATCACCGTGGCGTTGGGCACATTGATTCCCACCTCTATGACCGTGGTGGACACCAGGACATCTATAGCGTGGGCCGCAAACTGATCCATGATACGGTTCTTGTCCCCGGGCCGCATCTTCCCGTGAAGATATGCCACCTGGATATTTGCCGGCAGCGCGTTCTTTAATTTTTCCGTGTAGTCTACCACGTTTTCCAGAGGAAGCCCGCCCTCGGCGTCATCTCCGTCCCCCTCCACCTGGGGACAGATGACATAGACCTGACGGCCCTGGGCTACCTGCCCGGCAATGAACTGATAGGCCTTTGGCCGGTAGGCGGTATTCACCACGCAGTTCTTGATCGGCAGACGGTTGGCTGGCAGTTCGTCAATGACGGACAGATGGAGATCCCCGTATAAAATGATGGCCAATGTCCTGGGAATCGGCGTGGCGCTCATTACCAGAATGTGGGGATTCTCCCCTTTCCCGGCCAGGAGCTCGCGCTGTCTGACTCCGAAGCGGTGCTGTTCGTCAGTCACCGCCAGCCCCAGAGAGCGGTATCGGACCTTTTCCTGAATCAGGGCGTGAGTGCCGATTACGAGATTGGCCGTTCCGGTCTCGATCTCTTCATAGGCCGCCCGCTTCTCCCTGGCCGTCATGGAACCCACCAAAAGAACCGGCCGGAAGATCAGCCCGTACTCTGTCACATAGTTCTGTATGGTCTCGAAATGCTGTACGGCAAGCACTTCCGTGGGAGCCATCAGCGCTCCCTGGTACCCGTTGGCAGCGGTCATGAGCAATGCCAGCACGGCCACGATGGTCTTCCCGGAGCCTACATCCCCCTGAATCAGACGATTCATACAGCTTGGACCCGAGAGATCCTCCCTGAGTTCCCGCCAGACTTTATCCTGGGCCTTTGTCAGCGGAAAGGGAAGCTTTTCCAGGAAACGCACCGTGTCGGCGGTTTCAAACATCCTGTGGTTATTGGGCAGTTCCCTGTTCAGCCTCTGGCTGCTGCGCATCAGGAACAGGAAAGAGAAAAATTCATCGAACACCAGACGCCGTCTGGCTCTTGACAGCGAATCGTAATCATTCGGGAAATGGACCGTTTCCACTGCCTCCCTGCAGGGGATCAGCCGATATTCCTCCAGTAAGGAATCCTCGTAATATTCCGGCTCAAATTTATAGAAAGACAGCGCCTGCTTTACATATTTCTGTATGGCCTGATTGGTCAGCCCTTTCGTCAGGGCATACCGCGGGATCAGCCGATCCGTGAGCCTGCGGTATTCCTCCGGGGAGAAAATCTTGGGCTGCTCCATGCCCATGAGCGTGCCCTTTGCCCGAACCGGTCCCCGAAAGATGTAGAAGCTCCCGGGCCGCAGGGTCTTTTTTAAAAAAGGCATATTATAGAAAGTCAGCTGCAGGCTGCCGGATTCGTCCACCACATTCACGTTGAGAATGCTCAGCTTGCGGATTCGCCTCTCACCGGCCACGCCGGCCACGGCAGCGCGGACAGAGCATACCTCCCCGGAGACGGCTTCCCGGATCTTTAGAGGCTCCTTAAACACCTCATAGTCTCTGGGCCAGGCCTCCAGCAGCTCTCCCACTGTCCGAATATCCAGCTTTCCGAACAATTCCTGCGTCTTGCCGCCGACCCCTTTCAGCTCTGTTATAGGAGTATTCCCGTCCATAAGCCTCCTTCTCGGACATAGAACCTGTCAAAAACCTGTCAAAAGGAAAGAGACAGCGCAAATCTGCCTCCTCCGCACGGTCCGTTATTCCACAGACATGACATAGTAATAGATAGGCTGGCCTCCGTACTGCAGCTCGATATCGCAGTCGGGATAGCGCTCCGCCACCTGAGCCCGGAAGCTTTCCGCCTCCTCCTCTTTTACGTCACTGCCGTAGTATATGCTGATCAGTTCGCTCTCCTGCTTCATCATCTTTGATACCGTGTCGCCTGCCACGCCGGCAATGTCGCTGCCGACTGCGAGAATACCGTCGTCGCCGATTCCCATGAAATCGCCCTTTTTGATCTCCTTGTCATCGATGACCGTGTCGCGCACCGCGTAGGTCACCTGTCCCGTGGACACATTGCCGATCTCGCTTAGCATGTTGGACTCGTTTTCGTCCGCAGACAGATCCGGCACAAAGTTGATGACGGCTGTGATTCCCTGGGGTATGGTTTTGGTGGGAATGACGAACAGATCCTTCTCCGCCGTGAGCTCCGCGGCCTGATTCGCGGCCAGGATAATGTTCTTATTGTTGGGCAGTATAAAGATCGTCTTGGCGTTGACTTTATCCACGGCGTCCAGGATATCGGCCGTGCTGGGGTTCATGGTCTGTCCGCCCTCTATGATATAATCTACGCCAAGGCTCTTAAAGATCTCATTGATGCCCTCCCCCGCGGAGACGGCGATGAAGCCATAGTCCTTGGGCGCAGCGGCAGGGCTGTCCGCGGGCCGGGCCGCCGGGGCCGACGCCTCCGACTTGGAAGCCTGGGCAGCCTTGAAGAGCTTTTCCTGATGCTCCAGGCGCATATTGTCGATCTTCATATTGGAAAGCGCGCCATACTTCAATGCCTTCTGGATAGCCAGACCGGGATCATTGGTATGTACGTGCACTTTCACGATTGACTCGTCCGCAACACATACAATAGAATCGCCGATAGATTCCAGATAAGCCTTGAAATCCATCTCTGTCTTGATATTAAAGGTCTTATTCAGCAGAATGATAAATTCCGTGCAGTAGCCGAACTTGATCTCGATCTGTTCCTCGGCCTGGGTCTCCACAGCGCTTCTGCTGCCTGCCGCCGGCTTGACGGAAAGGTCCAGCTCCTTGCCCAAAAACGCGTCAAAAGCGCCGGACAGTACCGCGATGAGCCCCTGTCCGCCGGAATCCACCACGCCGGCCTGCTTTAGTACCGGAAGCATCTCGGGAGTCTGGCTCAGCACATATTCCGCATGCTTGATCACCGTGGACAGAAAGGCCTCCATGTCCGTACAGCCTTCCTCCACAAGCTCCTCCGCCTTTTCCGCGGCGCCTCTGGCAACCGTGAGGATGGTTCCCTCCTTGGGCTTCATGACGGCCTTGTAAGCGGTCTCAACGGCCTTGTCAAAGGCCTCAGCGAGAATGGGAATCGTCAGTTCCTGCTCATCCTTGATCCGCCTGGTAAAGCCGCGGAAAAGCTGTGAAAGAATCACGCCTGAATTTCCTCTTGCGCCCCGCAGAGAGCCGCCGGAAATGGCTTTGCACAGCCCCTGCATGCTGACGGCGTCTCCCAGCTCCGCCACCTCTCTGGCTGCGGACATGATGGTCATGGTCATGTTGGTTCCGGTATCGCCGTCGGGGACAGGGAAAACGTTCAGCTCATTGATCCACTCTTTCTTGCTCTCCAAATTCTTTGCGCCGGCCAGGAACATCTTGGAAAGCATCCCAGCATCGATTTGTTGTAAACTCACGACATGTTCCTCCTTAATCAATCACTCTGACACCGTCTACGTAGATATTAATCTTCTCGATCTCGATGCCGGTAAACTCTTCCACTTTGTATTTTACATTGCTGATCAGGTTATCCGCCACTGCCAGTATGCTGACGCCGTAGGCGACGATGACATGAAAATCAAGAATCAGTTTATTCTGATGGAGCGTCACGCTGATGCCTCTGGTGATGCTGTCCATTTTCAGAAGCTTTACCAGACCGTCCTTTACGCTGACGCCTGCCATGCCTACGATACC
>JAAWOU010000109.1 GCA_022799755.1 Lachnospiraceae bacterium | reverse complement strand
ATGGTATCACCGCCTTAACTCTGTGATTTTTCCATCTTCAATACGGATGGTGCGGTCAGCCTGTTCCGCAATCTCCGGGTTATGGGTTATCATTACGATAGTCTGATGGAATTTCTTGCTGGTGACTTTCAGCAGTTCGATCACTTCATCGCTGGTCTTGCTGTCCAGATTGCCGGTGGGTTCATCGGCAAGGATAATGGCCGGTTTGCTGGCTAACGCCCTCGCAATGGCTACGCGCTGTTGCTGTCCGCCGGAAAGAGTGTTTGGCATATTGTAGAGCTTCTTTTCCAGGCCCAGCAGAGCAACTATTTCCTGAATGAACTTCTGATCGGGCTTCTTTCCGTCAAGTTGAATAGGCATGACAATGTTTTCATACACATTCAGGATAGGAACAAGATTATAGTTCTGGAAAATAAAACCAATCCGCTGGCGGCGGAATACCGTCAGATCCTCGTCTTTCAGTTTTCCCAGCTCAAATTTGTCTACGTTCACGCTGCCGGAGGTAGGGCGGTCTAATCCACCCAGCATATTGAGCAGCGTAGATTTTCCGCTGCCAGATGTGCCGATGATAGCGACAAATTCACCCTGTTCAATGGAAATGCTCACATCGTCTAAGGCCCTTACGATATTCGGTTCTTGACCGTATTGTTTTGTCAAATGAATGGTACTTAGAATACTCATAGCGTTTACCTCGTTTCTTTGCTTTTCGTTCCTGCCGGAACTAAGCCCATTATATCGGTTCAGAAAAAAGCTACAACAGAGGACGCAAAAACTAATATCCAAAATGTAAAATCTAATAAAGAGCAGAAAAAGGCGCTGCCATTGCATAGCAGCGCCTCCTAATCTGATCCGTTATATCAAGGGATTGGAATAAGGATTTTGAGTGTAAACATTCTATTTTCTAACTTTGTACTATATTGTCCGTCATACTTTTCAACCGCATTTTTGATGTTGGAAAGCCCAAATCCATGAGCAAATGTATCCTTTTTTGTAGTACCTTTTGTTTCAGGAGAAGTAGATGCGGTATTGTTTTCTACGATGATTACCAGCATATTCCGAACCCGATTTGCTCTTACCGTTATCAACCGCATATCTTCTGACAGTTTTTCGCTGGCTTCAATCGCATTGTCGAGCGCATTTCCAAAGATTGTGCTTATATCCAGCGGTTCTATAAAGGAACCTGATTCAAAAGATATAACTGCACTGAAATCTATTTTTCTTTCCTGTGCAGCTTTTGCCTTATCCCGAATAATAATATCCAGAAATTCATTTCCTGTATGGTGGTAATTTTCATATTCCTGAATTTGATCTTTTAACTCTTGAATAAAAGTTTGAACCTCCTGACCGTTTCCTGCCTGTGACTGCAACAATAACAGGTGATTTTTCATATCGTGGTAGACGCTGCGTACCCGTTCTTCATCCCGTATCCGGTCTTTATAATAGTTACGCTGCATTTCCAATTCCTGTGCATGGTAAGCAGTCTGCATTGCTTCACAAATATAAGATGCCAGATACATACATCCGAAGCTGGAAAAAATAGATGCTCCGCAAATTGGATATACAATGGCAGTATCTTCCGGCATAAAATAGATAATCGTGAAGATTGCTACAAAGGAGGCCAGCATCAGCATATCAATAATCAGCCACATCTGTGTGTTCAAACGCGACGTAATCTTTGATAAAAATTTTCGCAAGATAGACCATGTGCCGCTCCAAAACAATAGCCGTAATAGCAATGAAACAGTATGAATTGTTGTGCTGATTAGCATTAGTTTCGGAGATTGAATCATTTCTTCATGGGTTGTTTGTGTCATGGAAAAAAACAGCCGTCCACCAATATCCAGCATTAGATAGTTAATTGCAATCAAAGCGGGGTAAAACACCAGTAACACAGATACTTTTTCCATCAATGCGCCACGATAAAAGATAAGAATATACACAAAAAACAGTGCCATCGTACCCAAAAGGCTGTCTAAATCATTAGAATAAATAATAGAATCAGCCAGATAGCCACATACAAGAAACGCCGCTATTTTGATAAACCAATTTCGCCTGAGTGGGAGAAAAGTTTTAATAATCCCAAAAAAGACAAAAGTATATCCCCATGCAAGCAAAAAAGAAAGAATCTCTAAAAACCGTATCATATAAAATCCCCCCAATATTCCGCAAGTTTCTCCATAAACAACTTTCTTTTAGGCTGGCTGATGGGGATAATCTCACCAGTAATCAATTCAATTTCCAGCTTATTTACGCCTTTTACATAAAACAAATTTACAATGTAGCTGGTGTGGCAGCGAATAAAATCTCTGCCCTGTAGTTCTTGTTCCATCTCTTTCATGCTCTTGTAGCAGATAATATTTTCCTGCTCTGTATGTAGAAGCAGATTGCGGTTAAAAGTTTCTACAAAGCGGAGCGATTTTAGAAATACCTTATATCTCCCTGTATCGTTGGAAATTACCATAGCAGGGCTATCATCTTTCCTATGTTTCTTTAACCACGAATCCATTTCCGCCTTCAGACGTACATATTTCATCGGCTTGATAATATAGTTGATGGCCTGATATTTATATCCCTCTAAGCCATACTGGGTGAGGGTAGTCAAAAAGATAATGCCGACTTTCTCATTCATCTGTCGAACACGCTCGGCAGCTCGCAGACCGTCTACCAGCCGCATCTGAATGTCAAGAAAAATCAGATCAATGGTGGTATAAAATCTTTTTCATCGTCGCATATTGCTATGTGTATCAAAAATGTCACCTCATTTCTTATATCGCCGGTCAACCGGCTTTTCTGCCTCTTTTGGTATCAGCCAGACAGTAGCCATCTTCACAGCGCCAGGGATACGGTCATCAGCGCAATAATAATTTACTCTACGAGGTGATACGCCCCATTTCTCAGCGGCCTCTTTTAATGTCATATAATTCATTTCACACCTCCACAAAACACATTATAGTTCTATTGCTCGAACAATACAAGTGTGCCAAGAGGTTACAGGTTGTGGTTTTGCCCACACCTCCCTTTTGGTTGGCGATGGCGATGATTTGCGTGTTCAAGATAATCACCTCATTTCTGATTCGTTGTGGTTGCTTCTGGAAATAGAAAAAGCCGCCACTTCATAAATTGAAAAGTGACGGCTTTGTATAATAAAACCTTGATTTTCCGGTGCAGTCATCACATCAGCCATATTTCTCCAATCGCCAAATTCTCTCAATATTTCATCTGTATTCACTCTCGGTATATCATGCAGACTTTGCAATGACTGATACAATGTTGATTTACCTGCCCCATTAACTCCTGCTATCAAAATATATTTTTTCACTAAAAAAGATTCCTTTCGATTACCTGTCTTTGCTTCTTTTGCAGGAGAAAATCACCAACCATTTCATAAAAATTTCTTTGTTCTTCTGTTTCAGCCTCCAATACAAGCTGTAAAGTGTCTTCCGGCTGCAGCTTTTGTATATCTTCATAGATTTTTTCATACTTTTTAACATCACACATAACAGCACCTCCATAGTTCATATTACATCAAATTTATTATACCCCTAATCTCCTGAAAAGTTAAGATAAAAACTCCGCAGGGTAACCTGCGGAGTCCATATTCTCGTATCTGTATAATTGTTCTACCTATCTCAAGATAAAATTCCAAAAAATTATCTCTTGCTGAACTGCGGAGCACGACGAGCCGCTTTGAGGCCGTATTTCTTTCTCTCTTTCATACGAGGGTCTCTGGTCAGGAAGCCTTCTTTCTTCAGAACCGGTCTGTAATCCGCGTCCACCTGGAGCAGCGCTCTGGCAATGCCGTGCCTGATGGCACCTGCCTGTCCTGTGTAACCGCCGCCGCGTACATTCACCTGCACATCGAACTTCTCATTGGTGCCGGTAGCCACGAAAGGCTGACGAACGATGACTTTCAGGGTCTCAATCCCGAAATAGTCGTCCATATTCCTCTTATTGATGACAACATCGCCTTTGCCGGGTGTCAGATACACTCTTGCGATGGATTTCTTTCTTCTGCCTGTGCCATAATACTTTTCCGTCTTAGCCATGATTTATCTTATCCTCCTATCCTTTAGAATGTCAGTGCCTCAGGCTTCTGAGCCGCATGCTTGTGCTCAGGCCCGGCGTATACGAACAGCTTCCTGTACATCTGCCTTCCTAAAGGTCCTTTTGGGAGCATACCCTTGACTGCCAGCTCGATTACCTGCTCCGGTTTCTTGGCCAGCTTTTCTTTCAGAGTGGTCTGCTTCAAACCGCCCACGTAATCGGAATGATGATAGTAAATCTTCTGGTCAAGCTTCTTGCCGGTCACCTGAATCTTCTCAGCATTGATGACGATGACATAGTCACCTGTGTCCATGTGAGGGGTGAAGATCGGTTTGTTCTTTCCTCTTAAAACCTTGGCGACTTCCGAGGCAAGGCGTCCCAGAGTCATACCCGCAGCGTCTACTACATACCATTTTCTATCGATTGTAGCTTCACTAGCCATAAAAGTTTTCATTGCGTTCCCTCCGTATTGCATTTTCCTTAAGTCGGTATCCCGCTTCCGCCGCATCCTGCAGATGTCCGGGCTGCATTCCACACTTCGCCGGGATGGTTTTCCTATTTTCAAATGCTTCGCCGGGGCTTTGGCTTGGCATTCGGAATCGTTGTCACACTTGGTTATTGTACTATAACGGGAATCTCCTGTCAATCATTATTTTCCAGAAATAATCAAAAATAATCAAAATAGTCAAAAGCCCTACAGAAATTCATAGCCCACCAGAGTCAGTCCCTGGGCCGGCGCGGTAGGGCCGGCGGCGGAACGGTCTTTCGCTTTCAGAATCTCCCTCACGGACTCCGGCTTACGCCTGCCCTGTCCCACCTCCAGCAGAGTGCCAACGATAATCCGTACCATATTGTACAAAAAGCCGTTCCCGCACACTCTGACCACGATATCCGGGCCCTGCTCCTCCACCCACAGCCCATGGAGCGTCCGCACCGTGCTTAACACCTGGGCTCCGGTCTGGCAGAAGCTCTTGAAATCATGCTCTCCCTCCAGCCAGGCCGCGGCCTCCCGCATCCGCTCCACATCCAGCGAATGATAGGTAAAATAGGAGTACAGCCTCTTTACGGGCATGGGAAACTCCGCCCTGTAGATCCGGTACTCATAGGTCTTGCGGCTCTCACAGTATCTGGGATGCCAGTCCTGTGCCACCTCCTCGGACCGCTGGACGCGGATATCCTCCGGCAGTCTTTGGTTCAGGGCATAGGCAATCTTTCCCGCGGGCATCCGCGCCGACGTGTCAAATACCGCCACGTTGCCCAGCGCGTGCACCCCGGAGTCCGTGCGGCTGGCGCCGCAGACCCGGATGGGTTCTTTCAATAGATCCGTGAGGCATCTGTTCAGCTCGGATTCAATGGTGATGCCGTTGTCCTGGATCTGCCATCCATGATAATTCGTACCGTCATAGGCCACGATCATGCGGATACGCTTTTTCTCCATTTCCTGTCCCTCTTTTTGTCTTCTCACATGTCGGGCTATCAGCCCTCAGAACCTTAGCCTGCCCACCGCAATGCTCGTGACCAGATAAGCAAAAATGCACAGATACCCCAGCCTGTCCCGCCTCCGGTAGACAAGCGGCTTCATCTTCGTCCTGCCCTCCCCGCCCCGGTAGCATCTGGCCTCCATGGCCATGGCCAAGTCATTGGCCCTGCGGAATGCGGAGATGAACAGGGGCACCAACACAGGCACCAGCGCTTTCGCCCGCTTTACAATGTTCCCGGTCTCAAAGTCCGCCCCTCTGGCAGTCTGCGCTTTCATGATCTTGTCCGTCTCCTCCAGAAGAATCGGGATAAACCGCAGGGCGATGGACATGATCATAGCCACCTCGTGGACCGGCACGCGAAACACTTTAAGCGGCTTCATCATGCTCTCCATGCCGTCCGTCAGATTGTTGGGCGTGGTGGTCAGTGTCATCAGGGAGGAGCCGATGATCAGCATGGTCAGCCTTACTGCCATGGTGACGGCTGTCCTGAGGCCCTCCGCAGTGATCGTCAGCTTCCACACCGAGACCAGCTCCCTGCCCGGCGTCAGGAAGAGGTTGAAAGTCACCGTGATAAGCAGCAGGAAGACAATCGCTTTCATGCCTCTTACGATAAATCCAAGCGGTACATGGGAAAGACCTATGACCACTGCCAGAAAGACGGCGGCAACCCCATATCCCAAAAAATTGCCGAACAGAAACAGGGAGATGATATACAGTAATGTCCCCCCCAGCTTCACCCTGGGATCCAGCCTGTGTATCACCGATTCCGTCTGATAATATTGTCCTAATGTGATATCCCTCAGCATATTGTTCCTCACCTGTGTTCAAGCTTCCGGCCGTACCGCTCCCGGCTCCGCGCCTGACTTAGCTTTTCTTTGTCAGCCCACGCAGCACGGTCTCCACAGCCTCGCCGGTGGTGGTGGCGTTCACATCCACGTCAAACCCTCTGTCTTTCAGCGCATGGAGAATATAAGTGACCTGGGGCGCAGCCAGCCCCACCTCCTCCAGCTCCTTATAGTGGGAGAATACTTCCTTGGGCACATCGTCGTACATGACTCTGCCCTTGTTCATGACAATGATTCGATCCACATATTCCGCCACGTCCTCCATGCTGTGGGACACCAGCAGGATGGTCATGTTGGTCTGGGACTGCAGCTCCTTGATCTGGCGCAGTATCTCGTCCCTGCCCTTTGGATCCAGGCCCGCGGTGGGCTCGTCCAGTATCAGCACCTCCGGCGCCATTGCCAGCACTCCTGCAATGGCCGCCCTGCGTTTCTGGCCGCCGGACAGCTCAAAGGGAGACTGGTAATACAGTTCCGCGGGCAATCCCACTTTCCGCAGCGCGTCAAAAGCCTTAAGCTCCGCTTCCTTTTGATCCATCCCCAGGTTCCTGGGCCCGAAACACACATCGCTGAACACATCAATCTCAAAGAGCTGGTGCTCCGGATACTGAAAGACCAGTCCCACCTTGCTGCGCAGCTTTTTCATCTTAAAATCCTTGTCATAGATGTCCTCGCCGTTGAAATAGATATGGCCCGAGGTGGCTTTCAGCAGGCCATTCATATGCTGCACCAGCGTGGACTTTCCGGAGCCAGTATGACCGATAATGCCTACGAACTGCCCGTCCGGAATCTGGAGACACACATCGTCCAGGGCTTTCACCGCCAGAGGACCGTCCTCCCCGTATATATAATTTACATGATCCAGAATAATCGACATGTACGCACCTCTTATTCGCTTTTTGGAATCCCGCTTTCCTTATGCGCCGCATTCCGCCAGAGCATCCGCCAGCTCTTCCACGGTCAGGATGCCTTTCGGCAGCCTGAGGCCCCTTTTTCCCAGCTCATAGGCCAGCAGCGTCACCTGGGGCACATCCAGCCGCAGTTGTTTCAGCCTTTCCACCTGCGAGAAGATATCCCGCGGCGTCCCCTCCATGGCTATCCTGCCGCCGTCCATGACGAACACTCTGTCCGCATGTATGATTTCTTCCATATAATGGGTGATCAGCACCACCGTGATGCCCTCCACCTGGTTCAGGGCACGAACCGCCCGTATGACTTCTTTCCGGCCCTTGGGGTCCAGCATGGCGGTAGGCTCGTCCAGCACGATGCACTTGGGATGCATGGCCAGAACCCCCGCAATGGAGACTCTCTGCTTCTGGCCCCCGGACAGCTTGTTGGGCGAGTGCTTACGGTACTCGTACATGCCTACGGCCTTTAAGCTCTCCTCCACCCGCTCCCAGATTTCTTTCGTGGGGACGCCCATATTCTCCGGCCCGAAGCCCACGTCCTCCTCCACTACCTGACCGATGATCTGGTTGTCCGGATTCTGGAACACCATGCCCGCTCTCTGCCGGATGTCCCAGATATGCTCTTCCTGCGCCGTGTCCATTCCGTCCACCCAGACGGTTCCCTCCGTAGGATTCAGAATGGCATTGATGTGCTTGGCCAGCGTGGATTTTCCGGATCCGTTATGGCCCAGGACGGCGATGAATTCCCCTGCCTGTACGTCCAGATCCACCCTGTCCACGGCAGTGGTGATGCCCTCCACGTTTCCCTCTTCATCCCGCCGGATATATTCGTATACCAGATCCTTTGTGCGAATGATTCCCATTGTCTCCACTTTCCCTTTCGTCCGGCCCATGGCCCGGCGTCCGTCCCCAGACCGTCATTTGACCTGTCGGCCTTTGGCTGTCTCGCGCGGAACTACCCTTGAACCGGCCCCTTTGCCTGGGGAGCGATTCCCGCCGGCTGCAGACTGCCTGTCTCACATTATATTCGATTCCGCGGACGATTACAAGCCAAAATCCTATCCGTCACATTTACAAAATTTCTTTCCTGTGCTATTCTTAAGATACGAAAGTAAGTCTCGCGGAAAGGAATCCCCTCTATGGACAGAGAAAAAATCATAAAAATGGTTGTGATTTTGGCGGCCATCGTCGTCATCGCAGCCAGCCTTGGCAGAATGTTCAGCAGAAACTCCATGAGCCTGAGCGAATATGCCCTGCTAAACGGGGACTCTTCCGATTCATCCGGCTCACAGGCAGATACGGACGTCCCTCACGACGCTTCGTCGGAGACGGACGAGCAGGAGAACGATTCTCAGCCGTCTCAAAGTCCCCGGGAGGCTTCCTCCGATTTCGCCGGGCAGGACGAAGACAATTATGTCTCCTCTTTGACGGGCGCTTCCCTGAACGGCGCCAGCCAGCTGGAGCAGCGGGTCTCGCTGGAGGAGGGCTTCTACTATGAACCCATTTCCGACAATCTGCGCCGCTACATGACAGGCGTCTCTTTCCCGGCAGACGCCGCCTGGGAGGAAGACTCCTCCGAAGCCCGGCCCCAGATCACCTTTGACCAGCTCAGATATGTACACATCCTGCACTATGATTTCCACGGGGAGCCCGCGGAGGGAGAGCTTGTGTGCAATGCTTCCATCGCCCAAGATCTTCTGGAGATTTTTCAGGAGCTCTACCGCAACGAATATCAGCTGGAAAGCGTGCTGTTGATCGATGCATACGACGGCGACGACACTGCCTCCATGGAGGAAAACAATACCTCCTGCTTCAATTACCGCACCGTGGACGACACGGACCGCCTGTCCAAGCACGCTTACGGTCTGGCCATAGACGTCAATCCCCTGTACAATCCCTATGTGACCTACACCGAGGACGGCAGTGAACGGATCTCTCCCGCCTCCGCCGCCTCCTATGCGGACAGAAGTTTAAGCTTTCCCTATAAAATCGACGAGGACGATCTGTGCTACAAGCTTTTCATTCAGCACGGCTTTACCTGGGGCGGCCACTGGAACAATGTCAAGGATTACCAGCATTTCCAGAAAACGCCCTGACTTCTGCCCTCTATATTTTGATCTCCGTCCATTTGCCCTGCCTGAAGCGGATGCTGGCAAGGATAAAGCGCGAAAGCTGGTCGGCGATGACGCCCACCCAGATGCCCGTGATTCCCCAGCCCAGCACATACCCGAAGACATACGAGCCCAGCGTTCTCACCAGGGTTACGCTGAAAGTAGAGGCAATGGCCGTGTACAGGGTATCCCCTGCGCCCCGCAGACATCCCATGTATATCACCTGCGCGATCTGCAGGATCACCACGAATATAATAATGTGCATGATGTTCACGCCGATCTCCACGATCTCTTCCTCCTCGAAGAACAGCTCCATCAGCGCCCTGGCCCCAAAGAAATATACCATTGCCAGCACCACCGAGATCACGCTGCCGATCATCCGGCAGGTCTTGCCGTACTGTTTTGCCCTCTGGGGCTCTCTCGCTCCCAGACTGTACCCGATCAAAGCCACCGCGGTGGCCTGCAGGCCGTCCCCAAAGGAAAATGACAGGCCCATGATATTCATCCCCACCTGATGGGCCGCCATGGCCGCAGTCCCCTGGTTGGCCGCCATGATAGCCGTCAGCATGAACCCGATACGCATAAGCAGCTGCTCCGCAAACACGCTGTAACCCACCTTGATGATGTTCTTCAGAGCCTCCAGAGCCGGCTTTATCCGCTCTTTTATGATATAGGGAATGCTGACGAAATTGTCGCTCTTCCACACGGACAGGACGCTCATAATGCTGGACACCACAGTCCCCAGCACGGTGGCCAGCGCCGCTCCCCGGATGCCCAATGCCGGAAATCCGAAGTGCCCCTGGATCAGCAGATAGTTGAACACGATGTTCACGGTGTTGGACACCAGGTTCGTGCGCATGGTGATACGCGTGTTGCCCGCGCCCCGCTGGGCAGAGTTGATGCCCATCTGGACGCAGTTAAAAATCATTCCGCCCATGATGATTCTGAAATACAGGACCGCGCTGTCATGGGTGAGTTCCTCGGAACCGCACAGACGGATGATGGGATCCGCCAGCGCCACCATCAGGACGCTGACGGCAATGGCGGTCAAGACAATGAACACGAGGAAAGTGGAAAAAATCTGGTTTGCCTCCTCCCGCTTCCCCTGCCCTTTCCGCCTGGCCACCAGCGCGGATATGGACACATTCGCGGCGATGAACAGAGACAAGCCCACGAATTTGGGCTGAGTGGTCAATCCTACCGCCGCCACCGCATAGGATCCCATGGAACTCACCATCAGCGAGTCCACCAGGCCTGCAAACGCGGCGAAAAATGATTCCAGGATCGCAGGCCATGCCATATCCAGGGTCTTCATCACGTCATCCCTGTCATAGTGAAACAATTTCATTCTGATACCCCCTGTATGTATACCAATCAATATTCCCGCCAACAGAATCCTGTGAAAAAGGGAACCAATGATTTCCCATTGGCTCCCTGTCCCTTTTCTTTTCTTCCGATTTACACAAGCTCCAGAATGACTTCCATAGCGGCATCGCCCTTGCGGAGACCCTTTTTGATGATTCTGGTATAACCGCCGTTGCGGTTCGCATACTTTGTCCCATATTCGTCAAAAATCTTTGCAGCCAGATCGATCTCTTTGGTATTTCTCTTGCGGCCTGCAGCCTCTGTGGGAACGTATACCACAGGATACAGCACTTTCAGCATCTGCCGTCTCGCGTGCAGCCTGGAGGGCATATCCTTTTTGATTTCTTTCTCAACAGTCTCAAATTTTGTCACGCGCTTGCCGTCGATCACTTCCTTGACACGCTTGCCGTCCTTATCCTTTACCGGCACCTTGGCGGTAACGGTGACAGTCTCGAAGTTGTCTTTCTCTCTGACAGCCAGGGCAATCAAATGCTCCGCAATCTTCTTCACTTCCTTGGCCCTTGCCTCAGTCGTAACGATTTTCCCATGATACAAAAGCGCTGTCACCTGATTTCTTAAAAGCGCCTTTCTCTGGGATGATGTCTTGCCTAATTTTCTGTACTTTGCCATAGTAATTTCCTTTCTCCTTTCATGGTACACCCGGCCATGCCCTTTGGTCTTACTGGCCCAGTGCAGCCGCATACAGGCGGCACTTTGATTTCCATTTAGAGATGAACCGCAGACGCACCCTTTGGCTTTACCGTCCGCAGAAAATCTTTTCTTTTTACGGCCTTATGGCTTTTTACTCTTCGCTGGGATTCAGCTGCAGTCCCAGTTCTTTCAGTTTCGCCAGCACCTCTTCCAGGGACTTCCGTCCCAGGTTGCGGACTTTCATCATGTCCTCTGACGTCTTGTTGCACAGCTCTTCCACTGTATTGATGCCTGCCCTCTTTAAGCAGTTGTAGGAACGGACGGAAAGCTCCAGCTCGTCAATGCTCATCTCCAGCACTTTCTCTCTCTCGTCGTCCTCTTTCTCCACCATGACTTCGGCGGTCTTCGCGTTCTCGGACAGATCGATGAAGAGGCTCAGATGCTCGCTCAGCACTTTAGCCGCAAGGCTTACGGCCTCGTCGGGCGCCAGTGTCCCGTTCGTAAACACATCCAATGTCAGCTTATCGTAATCGGTAATCTGGCCCACTCGGGTATTCTCTACCGAAACATTTACTCTCTCAACCGGTGTGTATATGGAATCGATCGCAATTACACCAATCGGTAAATCCTCGTGTTTGTTCTTATCGGCGCTCACATAACCGCGGCCCTTGGTGATCGTAAGCTCAATGTACAGCTTTGCGTCCTTGCCGCTCAGCGTGGCAATCACAAGATCCGGATTCAGAATCTCGATATCCTGGTCCGCCTGGATATCAGAAGCGTGCACGATGCCTTCGCCCTCATACTCGATGTACGCAGTCTTGGCTTCATTGGTCTCGCTGTTGTTCTTGATGGCGAGACTCTTGATGTTCATGATAATCTCTGTCACATCTTCCTTGACTCCGGGCATACCGCTGAACTCGTGCAGCACGCCTTCGATCTTGATCTGGCTCACCGCGGCACCGGGCAGAGAGGAAAGCATGATTCTGCGCAACGAATTGCCAAGGGTGATGCCGTAGCCTCTTTCCAGGGGTTCTACTGTGAATCTGCCATACTTCTTGTCTTCTGAAATCTCAGCAACCTCAATATTGGGTCTCTCAAATTCAAACACTCGAATACCCTCCTTTTTTTGTTTATGAATACACAAGCGCTCCGAAGCCATATTCCCCCTTTTCTTCGGCGGAATATGGCCTCAGAGGCCAGCAGGGATTACTTGGAGTACAACTCGACAATAAGCATTTCGTCCACAGGAGCGTCAATCATCTCTCTGGTGGGAAGGTTCTTGATCGTTCCTTTCAGGTTTTCCATATCAACGTCCATCCACTCAGGTACCAGTCTGCCGCCGGTCACTTCGACGATCTCCTTATACCTCTGCAGAGATTTTGCCTTTTCGCTGATCTCAATCACATCTCCGGCTTTGATCAGATAGGAAGGAATGTTTACTTTCTTGCCGTTTACAAGGATATGCTTGTGGCCTACCACCTGTCTTGCCTCTCTCCTTGTCCTGGCGAATCCCATTCTGAACACCACATTGTCCAGTCTTCTCTCCAGCAGAATCATCAGATTCTCACCGGTCATTCCTTTCATCCTGTCGGCTTTCTTATAGTAGTTCCGGAAAGGCTTCTCCAGAACGCCGTAGATGAATTTTGCTTTCTGCTTCTCCCGGAGCTGTAAGCCATACTCGCTTACTTTCTTGCCGGCTCTCACATTCTGTCTCTTGGACTTTTTGTCATAGCCCAGAAAAGAGGGCTCAAGTCCCAGAGTTCTGCATCTCTTCAATACGGGTACACGATTTACTGCCATGTTCTGTTTTCCTCAACTTTCTGTTTGTTTACAGTGCCCTTTCGGAGGCACCTTCTTCCAACCTTACTGTATTATAGTCCTGCCTTACAACTATCAGGCATTAAACTCTGCGCCGCTTAGGAGGTCTGCACCCGTTGTGGGGCACAGGGGTCACGTCGCGGATGCTCACTACTTCCAGCCCGCACGCGGAAAGCGCCCTGATGGCGGCCTCACGCCCTGAGCCGGGGCCTTTTACGAATACGTCCACTGTCTTCAGTCCATGTACCAAAGCCGCTTTCGTAGCTGTCTCTGCGGCCATCTGAGCCGCATACGGAGTAGATTTCCTTGAACCTCTAAATCCCAGACCACCGGCACTTGCCCAGCTCAAGGCATTCCCCTGGGTATCCGTCAATGTAACAATGGTATTGTTAAAGGAAGACTGGATATGTGCCTGTCCGCGTTCAACGTTTTTCTTAACGCGCTTTTTTGTCACTTTTTTTGCAACTTGTTTC
>JAAWOU010000108.1 GCA_022799755.1 Lachnospiraceae bacterium | reverse complement strand
TCGCGGAAAGCGGGAGGATCATCGCTGAGATCAGAAAAACTGAGCAGTTCACCGGTTTTGGCATTATAATTGACACCGTGAGTAATATAATTATCGTGGCCATCGCCCGGAACCTGCGGGAAATGGCCGCTTTGAAGGTGCCGGTGCTGTGCATCTTCATCGGAGAGGGCGGCAGCGGCGGCGCTTTGGCCA
Source organism: Lachnospiraceae bacterium (assembly GCA_022799755.1). GTDB lineage: Bacteria > Bacillota > Clostridia > Lachnospirales > Lachnospiraceae > Acetatifactor. The sequence goes on along the minus strand of JAAWOU010000108.1, from coordinate 10,801 downwards.
CAGCCGTGGGGAATGAGGTGTGGATGCTGGAGAACGCCACCTATTCCATCCTTTCCCCGGAGGGATTTGCCTCGATTCTGTGGAAGGATTCCTCCAAGGCGAAAGAGGCCAGCGAAATCATGCGCATCACGGCCCAGGACCTGAAGATGCTCCATGTCATCGAGAAGATCATCCCGGAGTTCGGGGGCGCGGACAGCACCACCGCCGCGGCCATCGGCGGCTACCTGAAAGAGCAGATCATGGAATTCCTGGAGACATTCCGCGGAAAGACCGGCCAGGAAATCGCCGACCAGAGATACGAAAGATTCCGGAAATATTAAAAAAGAGTGACTGCCCTGCCCGGAAAAGCCATGATGGATATGATTGGCGCTGGGCGGGCGGTTACGGAACTGGAAACAGGAACTGGAATAGAGGTAAAATATGTCGATAAAGATTTTAGGAACGGGAAGCGCCCTCCCTGTGAGGAGGGTCATGAATGAGGAGATTGTCCGGATGGTGGACACCTCCGATGAGTGGATCAGAGAGCGCACGGGCATCGGCGGCAGGCATGTGTCCGTGGGGGAGACAGCGGCGTCCCTTGCGGCGGACGCCTGCAGCCGGGCCCTTGAGGACGCGGGGAAGACGGCGGAGGAGGTGGAGCTGCTTTTGGTGGCCACCTGCTCGCCGGACGAGGTAGCGCCCTGCACGGCATGCCGGGTGCAGGACCGGATTGGGGCCGGAAATGCCGTGGCTTTCGACCTGAACGCGGCATGCGCCGGTTTTTTGTTTGCGCTGCACACGGCATGGGCCTATGTGGAGGCAGGGATCTACCAAAACGCCCTGATCGCCGGCAGCGAGGTGCTCTCGAAGCTGGTGGACTGGGAGGACAGAGGCACCTGTATTCTCTTCGGGGACGGCGCGGGGGCCGTCTACGTGGAGAAATGTCAGGAGGGCGGCATTCTGGGCTTTGTGCAGCATGCGGACGGAAAGAAAGGCGGGGTGCTTGCCGGGGGCGGCAGACAGCTGGTCAGCCCCTGGGCAGGGCGGCAGGATTTCCGACGCTTTCTCCAGATGGACGGGCGGGAAGTATTCGCCTTTGCGGTGCGCCAGGTGCCCCTGAATGTGGAGGAGGCTCTCTCCGGGGCAGGACTCACCGTAGGCGATGTGGATCTGTTCGTGCTTCACCAGGCCAACAGGCGCATCATAGAGGGCGTCGCAAAGCGGCTGGGCGCAGAGCTGTCCCGCTTTCCCATGAACCTGGAGCATGTGGGGAACACTTCCTCCGCGGCCATCCCTCTTCTGCTGGATGAGCTGAACCGCCAGGGACGCCTGAAGCGGGGCATGCGGCTGGTGCTGTCAGGCTTCGGGGCCGGGCTTACCTGCGGAGCCTGCGTGATGCAGTGGTAAAGTCACGTTGCTGTAAGCGGCGAAGCTGTGGACGGTAAGAAAGGTACTGTTTACGGGGCGTCAAAATAGCTATTGACTTTTTTGCGGAAATGGGTACATTATTATTATACGGCCTGTCTGATTGGGCTCGGGGCCTTGGGAGGATAGCTGGAAATCATGGCACAGAATACGAAGCGCTCTATCAATGAACTGTTGATCAGTCTGTTCAACCATGTGATGGACATGGAGGCAAAGGCTGTGCTCACGGAAGAATACAGGGATATCACCAACAACGACATGCACATCATAGAGGCTATCGGGGTGGAGGAGCCCAGGAACATGTCCGTGATCGCCCACAGTCTCAGTGTCACGGTCAGCACCCTGACCACGAATATGAACGGACTGGAGCGCAAAGGCTATATTAAGAGGGAGCGCAGTACGAAAGACAAGCGTGTAGTGCACGTCTTGCTGACGGACAAGGGCCGGAAAGCTTTCTATCACCACCGGGATTTTCATAAGAAGATGATCCGGGCTATCGTGAAAGATCTGGGCGGGGAGGAGATGGAGATCCTGTACCGCTGCCTTGTGAATCTGAATGCTTTCCTGGAGGCCGGAAACGGGGAAGACTAAAGGGACGGCAGGCCGGATGCGGCCGCCCGGAATATTGATTTTACGCCCGGGAGAGCGGGCAAGAGGTATGAGGATGAACATGGGAGAAAAGGTCAATCAGGTGCTGGGAAAGCTAAAGACAGTCATCTACGGCAGGTTTGCCATGATTATGCTGGGTTTTCTGGCACAGCTTATCCTGCTGATGCTGGGATACATTCTCCTGCGCAACTACAGCTTTCTGTTTTACGTGATTTTTCTGGCCTTCAGCGCTATCGTGGTGATCTATATCTACAATGCGCCCGGGAATCCGGATCTGAAGCTGTCCTGGATGCTGCCAATTGCCATATTTCCTGTCTTCGGCGCGATCTTTTATATGACGATTGTCATGCAGCCCGGCACTACGGTTCTGTACGAGAGGCTGACGGAACTGGCGGAATATACGAAAAAGTACGTGCCTCCCAGAGGGGACACCAAAAACAGGCTGCGGAACGAGAGTCCCCACATGGGACAGCTGGCGCACTACCTGGAAAAATATGACAACAGTCCCGTCTTCGACAGCACACAGATGAAATACTACGCCCTTGGGGACAGCCAGTTCGTGGACATGCTGGAGGAGCTGAAGAAAGCGGAGAAGTATATCTTCATGGAATTCTTCATTGTGTCCGGCGGGCAGATGCTGGGGACGATTCTGGATATTTTGAAAGAAAAGGCAAAACAGGGCGTGGAGGTCCGCTTCATGTGCGACGGCACCAATGTGCTGTGGAATCTGCCGAATTTCTTTCCTGAGATGCTGGAGGCGGAGGGAATCCGGTGCAAGATGTTCGCACCCATCCGTCCCGTGTTCTCCCCCCATTACAACAATCGGGACCACCGCAAGATCCTGGTCATCGACGGAAAGGTGGCTTTCACAGGCGGCATCAATCTGGCGGATGAATATATCAATGAAAAGGAGCGCTTCGGCCATTGGAAAGATGTGGGCGCCATGGTCAGAGGGGAGGCTGTGGAGCGGTTCACCTATATGTTCCTGGAGCTGTGGAATGTGGACGAGGAGGAGCAGGAAGCATACGAAAAATACAGATTTCCCGGGGAGGCCTCCCTGTCCAGCGACGGGTACGCCATCCCCTATAGCGTCTGCCCGCTGGGGGCAGAGCGGGTGGGACAGACGGTGTATTTGGAGATTCTGAACACGGCCCACACCTATGTGCATATCATGACGCCCTATCTGGTGCCGGATTATCAGCTGCTGACAGCCATGACGTATGCCGTGAAGCGGGGTGTGGAGGTGGTCATCATCATGCCGCATATTCCGGACAAGAAATATGCCTTTCTGCTGGCAAAGACCTATTACGACCAGCTGCTGGAGGCTGGGGTGAGAATCTGCGAATACGAGCCGGGCTTTGTCCATGCCAAGGTGTTTGTGTCGGATGACGTGAAAGCCGTGGTGGGTACGGTGAATTTGGACTACAGGAGCTTATTCCATCATTTCGAGTGCGGCGTGGTGCTGTACCGGAATTCCCAGATAGCCGTGATGGAACAGGACTTTCAGAGTACTCTGAAAAAATGCATTGAAGTCATGGAGGGGGATTACACGAAGCTGAAGCTGTGGGAGAGGATGCTGGGAAGGATCATGCGGCTGGTGGCCCCCCTTATATGACGGGCCCGGGAATACGCCGCGGATATATGTTTGGAGCCAAGGGCAGGGGGATCCTGTCCTTTTTCGTTCTATTTGTTCTTTTTGAAACTTTGTGACACATACATCGTCTATAAGGTCAGGGACGGCTGGTTACCGGGTAACGCCGTAGAACCTAGGAGGGAGGCATACTTTGACAGATGCAAAGATACTGGATCTATACTGGGGAAGAGAGGAACAGGCGATTTACGAGTCACAGAAAGCTTACGGAAAATACTGCTATCATATCGCCTGGAATATTCTGTACTCCAGAGAGGACTCCGACGAGTGTGTGAACGACACCTGGCTGCGGGCGTGGAACGCCATACCGCCTAAGCGGCCCGGACGTCTGGCTCTGTTTCTGGGGACCATCACACGGAATCTGTCTCTGGACAGATGGAAAGAAAGGCGTGCCATGAAGAGGGGGAGAGGAGAGATGGAGCTTGCGCTGGACGAGCTGGCGGAATGCCTGCCCGATGCGCACAATACGGAGGAAGAGGTGGAGGCCGCGGAGCTGGAGCGGCTGGTGAACGTTTTTTTACAGGGGCTGCCGGAGCGGGAGTGCAATATATTTCTGCGCCGATACTGGTATGTGGAGGAGTACGGCGATATCGCGAGACGCTATGACATGAAACTGAACACGGTGAAGACCTCCCTGTTCCGTACCAGACGCAAGCTTCGGGAATATCTGGAAAAGGAGGGCGTGATCATATGAGCGGAGTCCATGAGAGAGAGCCGGGTCAGGAGGAACAGCAGCGTGCCATGCGGATCATGGAAGCTTTGTCCGGAGTGGACGAGGAGCTGTTAGAGCGCTGCAGCGCCCGGCGGAAAGTGCGGCCTCTGTGGAGGAATGCCAGAGCCTTTGCGGCAGTGCTGTGTCTGGCGGTAGTGGGGGCGGCTGCCTGGGGCGGCTATCAGCTGTCCAACCTGAGAATGGGAAGTTCCGACCGGACAGGGGGAAACGGAGCCTGGGAGGAGGAAGCGGAATGGGAGGCGAGCCCCTCGGAGGATCCGGCAAGCGGGAATACTGCGCCGGAGGAACAGGAGACAGTAGTGTCTTCAGAGGAGCGGAACGGAGACGGCAAAGACCAGTCCTGGTCCGACGGACTTTCGGATCCGGAGGCCGGGGAGGGAGACACAGAGGGCAAAACACAGGACACGGACGGCGCAGATCAGTCCGGCTCCACAGGGATGGGAGGCGTCGAGGAAGGGGAGACTGTGACAGACAAGGAGAGCTGCCTGCAGCTGCAGGCGGAAAAGCTCACGGAGGAGCAGAGCAGAAACAGGGAGGCGCTGGGAGTCTACGTTCCGGAAGCGCTGCCCGAGGGCTATGTCTTTGAATCGGCCTATACGGTGCCGGAAGAAAGCCAGGCGAATCTGACTGTGTACTGGAGAAAGGGGATGGATTCTATCATGCTGTATCTGGAAAAGCCCCGGAAGCTGCCCGCCACGGTAGACGTGGCCAGGAGAGAATACTATGACGAAAGTCTCTATGACATTCCCTATGGGGAGACTGTGCCGGAGGACTACCGGGAAATTTTTGAGGATCCGGTCTTTGCTGCGGAGGACCTTACACTGGAAGTCGTCCGAAGCCGGATGAGATCCTATGACGATCTGGGAGATACAGACACGCCGCGGGGGCGGTTCTGCGTATTGTATCCGGACGGCGTGCTGGCGCGGTTCAACGGCAGGGGCACAGCCGAGGAAATCTGGGAGATGTTTTGTTCCATGGGAGAAAACGAATAGAGCAGGTCCTGCCGGCTCTACCCATTCTCGTTCTCCCGCATTCGGTATCCCACGCCCACCTCGGTAAACAGATACTGAGGCTGGGCCGGATTCTTCTCTATCTTTCTTCGGATATTCGCCATATTGACGCGCAGGATCTGGTTGTTTTCTTCCGCGTACGGCCCCCAGATACGGCGCAGCATGGCATTGTAGGTCAGCACGCGCCCGGCGTTTTCGGCCAGGAGCGAGAGCAGCTGGTACTCGATCTGGGTCAGGTGGATCCGCTGCCCGGCCAGGTAGGCGATTCGCTTGTCCAGGTCGATCTCCAGATTGAGAGCCCTGTAGATCTGGCTGGGCGCGTTGCGGCGGCTGTGGCGCAGGGCGGTGCGGATGCGGGCTCTCAGCTCGTCGGGATAAAAAGGTTTCGTGACGTAATCGTCGGCGCCCAGATCCAATGCCTTTACTTTCTCTCGCTCTTCGTTGCAGACAGAGACTATGATGACAGGGACATGGCTCCAGACGCGCAGCTGCTCCAGGACCTTGAGCCCGTCCAGATCCGGCAGGTCCAAATCCAGCAGAATCAGATCCGGGCAGAGGGAGGCCGCAAGGCTCAGCCCCTCTCTGCCGGTCATGGCAGTGGTGATGTGGTATCCGTTTTTGCCCAGGAGAGCAGTGATATAAGAGCAGGAACTCTTTTCGTCTTCGATTAACAGGATATGGATTTTGGCATTCATGACAAATTGTTGGCTCCTTTTGGCAGGGTAAATATAAATTCCGCACCCAGGCTGTGGTTTTGGCCTATGAGGGTTCCGTGGTGGGCGCAGATGATGGCTTTGCAGATGAGCAGCCCGATGCCGGTCTTTTTGTGGGAATCCGATACCGCGTCCGACAGGGGTGAGCTGTCGAAGAGATGGCCCAGTACCTCCTCGGAAATCCCCTGTCCGTAGTCCCTGACAATAAAGGCCGCGCAGTCTTTTTTGTCTTTCACGATGATATCTACTGGTTCCTTGCTGCCGGAATGGAGCAGGGCGTTCTCCAACAGATTGATGATAACCTGCTCGATCAGCAGAGCGTCCATGGGCAGCATGATGATTTCATCCGGAATGGAGGCCCGGATCTTGAATTCCGGATGCCGTGTTTCCATTTTCTGCAGGGCCTCTCCCAGAACTTCCTCCACAATCTCCTCCCGGATGCCGATGGCGTTTTCCGCGTTTCTGATACGGGTGATGGCCAGGAGATTCTCCACAATGTTGAGCAGCCAGCCGGAATCCTTGTGAATATAGGTCACGAGCCGGCGCCGTTCCACATCGTCCAGGGTCTCGTCGCTCTCCAGATAAAGGAGGCTGTTGCCCATGATGCCGGAGAGAGGAGTGCGCAGGTCATGGGAGATGGTGCGCATGAGGTTCTCGCGGATTTTCTCGGCCTCCGTCTCCGGCGACGGAGGCAGTTCTTTTTTCGGCTTCCGGCTTATGGACCGAAAGGCCAGGACACCTGCGGTGCCGGCTGCCGCTGCTGTGCAAAGGGCTGAGATCAGGCCTTTGCCGGTGTGGACGGATTGTCCCGTCTGCTGTGATGCGTTTGAATGTTTTTTGCGCATAATGCTTCCTTTCTTTAAATGGTTTCTTGAAACCGTACCTGTCTTCCATTATATATTTTTTCCGTGCAAGAAGCAAGAAAACCGGTATAAAGATATTGTTAAGAAGATGTAGTCAACAGAAAACCGTTTCTTAAAATTTTCTTTTTGGCTTGTCCGTGACAGACAGGAAGAGTACAATGGTGATAGATACGGGGGATGAGCCCGTTTTTATTGCAGACAGAAATTGAGAAAGGCAGTGGAATGCAGGAGGATGAAAGAACGGGAAGTTTTTTTGGATAAATTGAGGGTGGCGGCTACCTGGGCGGTAGTACTGCTCCATACGGTGAGCGGGGTTGCGGATACCACGGATATGAGCCTTTATCCGCAGGAGAGAAAGGTCTTTTTGGCGGTGCTGGATCTGGTGTGCTGGTGCGTTCCGGTATTTCTGATGATTTCGGGCTATCTGTTCCTGAATCCGGGGCGGGAGATCGGCATGGGAAACATGCTGAACAAGTACTGCAGGCGTATCGTCGTGGCTCTGTTTTTGTTCGGGATGCCCTACGGATGCCTGGAGCTGACGGCGGCGGAAGGGAAATTTCGCCTGGGAATGCTGGGAGAGAGTTTTCTGGGACTGCTGCGGGGGGAGACCTGGGCCCACATGTGGTATCTGTACCTGATACTGCTTCTGTATCTGCTGACACCGCTTATCAGACGGACGCTCTGTTCGGTTCCCAGGTGGGCAGTATACGGAATGCTGATTGTACTGCTGACGGGCTGCTCCGTTCTGCCCTATTTGTCCGCTCTGTGGGGATGGGAGAAGAGTCTCTCGCTGCCCGGGGACGGAATCTATTTCTTCTATTATATATGCGGATATCTGTTTGCGGTGGAAAAGAAAGAGACCGTAAAAAAAGCGGTCAGAAAAGGAATCATTCCTGTCCTGACCTTTGTGCTGGCCGCGGGTATGGCGCTGGGCCGCCTTTGCGGGGGGGTTGTTCTGCGGATGGCGTACAATTATCCCTTTACCGTTTTGCTTGCGCTGCTGTTGTTTGCCTGGGGAGCGGGAGCCGAGACCGAACGTGCCGGCAGCTCCTCCTGGTCCCGGCCGGCAGCGCTGTGCTTTGCGGTGTACCTTGTGCATCCGGTGTTCTTAAACCTGTGGTACAAATATTTTGCATGGACGCCGCTCTCGGTTTCGGCGCTTCTGGCCGAATGGATACCGGTTCCCGTTGCAATGGGGGCCGCTGTGCTGCTCTTCTTTGCGGGGACGGCGGTTCTCTCCGCTCTGGCGGCATGGATCCTGTACAGGATACGGCCCCTGCGCAGGTATGTACTGTAGAAAGCGCAGCGTCAGCGATGCCAGCGGCCGGCGGCGCCGCAGGGCAGGATGAGACCGGTTCCGGAGACGGGCAGGCCGATCTCCCCGGCCTCCACCTGGCCGCCGAAGCGCTTTGCCACCGCCTGGTTGAGCATATAGGACAGCACCGCGGGCTGGAGCCCGGTGGTGTAGGAATTGATCAGGAAGAACAGGGCGTCCCGGGAGAGAAGCTTTGCGGTCAAGGTGAGGAAAGGCCAGATACTTGTCTCCAGCTTCCAGATTTCTCCTTTGGGACCTCTGCCGTAGGAGGGAGGATCCATGATGATGCCGTCGTAGAGGCTGCCGCGGCGGATTTCCCGTTCCACGAATTTCACGCAGTCGTCCACCAGCCACCTGACGGAGGCATCCCCCAAGCCGGAGCAGACCGCGTTTTCCCTTGCCCAGCTCACCATGCCTTTTGACGCGTCCACATGGGTCACGGCGGCTCCGGCGGAGGCCGCGGCTATGGTGGCGCCCCCGGTGTAGGCGAAGAGATTCAGCACTTTTAAGGGCCTGTCCGCGGGCCTTTTTGCCTGGCGCAAAAGCGCTGAGAACCATTCCCAGTTGGCGGCCTGCTCCGGGAAAAGGCCTGTGTGCTTGAAGCTGAAAGGCTTGAGCCGGAACGTGAGGTCAGAATCGCCCAGACTATAGGAGATGCTCCATTCGTCCGGAAGACGGAAGAATTCCCATTCCCCGCCGCCCTTTGGGCTTCTGTGGTAGTGTCCGTTCTTCCTGCTCCAGTCTCTGTGGCTTTGGGGCGTGCTCCAGATGACCTGGGGATCCGGACGGACCAGAATGTAGTCCCCCCAGCGCTCCAGCTTTTCGCCCTCCGTTGCGTCCAGCACTTCGTAGTCTCTCCATTTATCCGCAATCCACATGTCCGCTCCCCCGATTTCTTTTTCGTTTTTGTAAGCTTATACTGTTTTTTATTAAATCATATTTAGGAGAAAAAGTCATTTGTTTTTCCGGGAACGGATTGTACTAAAAAAAATACAATTTTTTTCGAAAAGCTTTGAAAAAAAACTTGCAAAGTAAGTATTTCCCATGTATACTGATTAATGCTGTGACATGATAGCTGTGAAGCGTGAGGTTGCTGGCCGCCAGCAATGGCGATCAGGTTTTCCGTGGAGCGAATGTCAAGTTAGAAACTGACGACAAGTCACTGTACCGATTGAAATTCTGCAGACATGCAGTCCTGAATGTGGGATCCGAAAGTCGAGAGTGTTGCGTGAGAGTTTAGGACACACACGGGAGAGTGTACAGTCACCGCTTGTCGTACTAAAAGTGAAGAAATGCGTTTCATTTGTGAAAATGCGTTTCACTTATTAAAAGTGCGAAAAGGAGGCGACTTTTTTTATGGCAAGTCAGGTAATGAGAATCACATTGAAAGCGTATGAGCACCAGTTGGTGGATGCATCTGCCAGGAAAATCATTGAGACTGTAAAGAAGACAGGATCCGAGGTGAGCGGCCCCGTGCCTCTTCCTACGAAAAAGGAAGTGGTCACTATCCTGAGGGCAGTACACAAATATAAGGATTCCAGAGAGCAGTTCGAGCAGAGAACCCACAAGAGGCTGATCGACATCATCGCGCCCACCCAGAAGACGGTGGATGCGCTGCAGAGACTGGAGATGCCTGCCGGTGTGTACATCGACATCAAAATGAGAACCAAATAATGAAAATAAAGCCTCTACTTAGACGTATGAACATCGGCTGCGGCGCAACGGTGGCTGTGTGGTCCGCTATGTAGACGAAGCCCTACAGGGCAGAAAGAGAGGAAATATGAAGAAAGCAATTTTGGCTACCAAGGTCGGAATGACTCAGATCTTCGGCGAAAGCGGCGAACTGATTCCCGTAACCGTTCTCCAGGCAGGCCCCTGCGTGGTGACGCAGGTCAAGACAGTGGAGAATGACGGTTACAAGGCAGTACAGGTAGGTTTCGTTGAGAAGAAAGCGAGAATCGTCAACAAAGATGCCAGCGGAAAGCGCGAAATCATCCACAGACACGGCGCCACCAAGGCTGAGCAGGGCCATTTCAAAAAGGCCGGCGTCAGCTGCAAGAGATATGTCAGAGAGTTCAAATTCGAGAACGCTGAAGAGTACTCCCTGGGCGCGGAGATCAAGGCTGACATCTTCGAACAGGGCGATAAGATAGATGCGTCTGCAATCTCCAAAGGTAAGGGATTCCAGGGCGCGATCAAGAGATTCGGACAGCACAGAGGACCCATGAAGCACGGTTCCAAATTCCATCGCCATCAGGGTTCCAACGGCGCATGTTCGTCTCCCAGCCGTGTGTTCAAGGGCAAGGGAATGCCCGGCCACATGGGATGCGTGAAAGTGACCGTGCAGAACCTGGAAGTGGTGAGAGTGGATGCGGAGAAGAATCTGCTGCTGGTAAAAGGCTCGGTGCCCGGTCCCAAGAAGGGATTAGTAACCATCAAAGAGACCGTAAAGGTAGAATGCTAGTTTAATGCGAAAGGAGGGCCAATCATATGGCAAGCGTAT
>JAAWOU010000107.1 GCA_022799755.1 Lachnospiraceae bacterium | reverse complement strand
GTGCTCAATCCGGCGATGCAGAGAAACATCGTGCGCGTGGTCAAGAACACGCTGGGTATGGCTCTTCTGGGGACGGCGCTGAACTGGATTCCCATGGTGTTCGCCATGTTCCTGATGGAGATCCGGCATGTAAAGTACCGCAAGCTGGTTCAGGTTGTCACGACCATTCCGAATTTTATCAGCTGGGTTATTATCTATTCCGTTGCTTTTTCACTGTTTTCGGCCTCCTACGGCATGTTCAACAACCTGCTGTCAGTCATCAACGAAAACTGGAGCAGGGTCAATTTCCTGGCGGACCCGAACCATATGTGGATCAAGATGTGGGCCTGGGGTACCTGGAAAGGTCTCGGATACGGCGCCATTGTGTACATCTCTACCATCACGGGAATCGACCAGGAGCTCTACGAGGCTGCCTCCATTGACGGGGCGGGCAGATTCCAGAAGATGAGACATATCACGCTGCCGGCATTGATTCCGCTCTACATCGTACTGTTTGTAATGGGATTTGCCAATCTCTTCAGCTCCGGCGTGGACAAGCTGTACGCTTTCCAGACCTCACTGAACAGAGAGACTCTGGAGACCATTGACCTGTACATCTTCAACCAGGGTATCGGAAGCGGCAACTTTTCCATGTCCACGGCAGTGGGTATCGTGCAGTCCATTGTGAGTCTGGTTCTCCTGACGGCGGCGAACAACGTTTCCAAGCGCTTCCGCGAAGGCCAGAGCGTATTCTAGGGGAGGGCGAGATGAAGAGAAGAAAAAAGGATTTGGAGATGGTCTCCAGCGGCGCCAAGACAAAGCGCAGCCCCGGAGATATCGCGGTGGATGTAGTCATCTACACAGTGTTCGGCATATTTGCCTTTGCGTGCTTCTGGCCCTTTTACTATCTGTTTATCAACTCCATCAGCAATAACGACCTGGTGGAAAACGGAAGGATTCTGTTTACGCCCATGGGTGTGCATTTCGACAACTATGTGAGAGTCATGAAGATCGGTGGGATCGGCAAAGCGGCGGCCATATCCGTCATAAGGACCGTTGTGGGAACCATACTTCATGTGCTGTGCACCTCTTTCATGGGATATGTGATGAGCAGACAGGAACTGTGGCACAGAAAGTTCTGCTATCGCTACGTCATTCTGACCATGTACCTGAGCGTAGGCCTGATACCGGTCTACATGAACATCCGGAGCCTGGGCCTGATCAACAACCCGCTGCTCTATGTCATTACGGGTATCGTAGGTCCCTACAACATGATTCTGGTAAAGACCTATGTGGAATCCATCGGTCAGTCCCTGGAGGAATCGGCCGTCATTGACGGAGCGGGGTACACGACCCGCTTTACCCGGGTCATACTGCCTCTGTGCAAGCCCGTGCTGGCTTCCATCGCCGTGTTCCGCGCGGTGGGCGAGTGGAATGCTTACATGGATACCATTATCTACATGCCAAACGGCAAGTGGGAGACCCTGCAGTCTCTGCTGTTCAAATATTTAAACCAGGCTACGGCATTGGCCAAGATGCTGGAGAACGGCGAGATTTTGGACGATTTAGGTGAGGCGGTGAGCATCAGCCCTGCCGGCGTGCGCTATACGCTGACCTTTATCACCGTGTTCCCGATTTTGCTGGTGTATCCGTATTTCCAGCGCTTCTTTACCAAGGGCATCATGCTGGGCGCGGTGAAAGGGTAGAGATTTGTGAGAGGAAAGAATCCCGCATTTATGCGGGTTCTGGCATTGAAAGATGCCGATAGTCATCAACCGGATTTGTCAAAGAAAAGGAGAAGAGAATGAGAAAAAGTTATTGGAACAAGAGTCTGGCAGTACTGTTGGCGGCCATGATGCTGCCGTCCCTCGTAGCCTGCGGAAACGGCTCGGACCAGGCAAAAGACTCGAAAGAGAGCCAAGAGAAAAGCGAGGAAAAGAGCGAGGAATCCGTGGCCGATGAGAGCAAGACCGAAGAATCAAGTGAGAGCGCAGAGGACGCAGAGAACCCAGGGGGGGCAGACGGTAAAATAGGATGGGCAACCGACTATGGCGATACACCCTGGACCGGAGAGATATCCAACTTATCCTATTTCGCTCCTTTCGCAGGGGATATGACCGAGCCTTGTCCCTGGGTGGAGGATGTCTTCCTGGAGTATCCGGGCGTGAAGTTCGACAGGATCGCAAATTCTACCGAGCAGGTAGAGCAGACGGTCATGGCCTCTCAGGATCTGCCGGACATCATAGGCTTTAAGACGATAGACGCCGCAATTGCAGCGGCAGAGTCGGGCTTGCTGCTGTGCCTGGACGACTACAAGGACCAGCTGCCGAACATATACGATAATTATATCATGACCAGTGCGCTGAACTACTGGCGGGACTACAGGTCCGGAAGCGCAGGAGCGCTCTACGTGGTGCCTACGGTTGTGGGTGAGAACTACGATGCCACGGAGCTCCCCATGAGCAGAATCGATCTGTGGGAGAAGCTGGGCGAGCCCCAGATCCCCGATATAGAAGCGTATTTTCAGATGCTCATGGACATGCGCGACAAAACGGGCGTGGAGGCCGATGCGGATGACAACGGTGACAGACAACCCGTCTACTCCATCCTGGGCTGGGGAAAAGACGCAAGGGATCCCCTTGGAATGTTCAACTGGCCGAATTACTACGGATGGTGGAGAGTTGACGACAGCAATCTGGTATATGCAAAGGGCGACGGCTCTCAGATTGCCACGATCTTTGAGGACGGAGAGCTGAAAGACATCGTGCAGGCTGCGTTAAAGGGCTATATGACGCTGAACAACGGCGGTTACATTCATCCGGATACCCTGAACATGGACTGGAATACCGCGAAGCCTAAGCTCATCAAAGGAGAGGGATTATTCGCTCCTGTGAAGTGGATGGGAGAGTCCTACACTGCCAAGAAAGCCCACAGTGAGGCTCAGATGGGAATGTATCCCATCGTGGCGGACGACATGGACATCTATCTTGCGTCAAATGCGCCTGTGGGAACCGGCACCAGCCTGGCTATCTCCGCAAACTGTGAAGATATTGAGGGAGCGCTGCGTTTCCTGAACTGGTTCTACAGCCCCTTTGCGGAGATGATTCTCTATAACGGACCGGAGGGATATATTTGGGAGTATGACGAGAACGGTTATGTTGCGCTGTGCGAGGACTGGGGTGACAGGCTTGAGGCATCTCCGGACGGCGTAGGTTCCGGCGGCAGCCTGTCCATCGGCAGGCAGTTTATCAATACCTCTCCCTATACCATGAGCACGAAAGATCCCAAGAGCGGACAGACTCTGTACCATCAGTTCTGGCAGGGCATCTATGACGTTGAGTCGGCCTGGGGGGTTCTGGAGTGGAGAAAGATCAACGACTGCACCACAGTGGCAGAGTTCGCGGAAAACAGAGGCGCTGTCAGGAAGAGCGACGCTTTCAGCTATACCGTGGGCGTCACCACCGACGGCGGTATGGACATGATCCACAATTCCGTGAACAACCTGTGGAAGACAGAGGCCGCTAAGATGGCGCAGTGCAAGGATGAGGCGGAATTCGAGGCGCTGTGGGCGAATTTTGAGAAAGAATGTAATGACAGCGGCCTTGATATGGTAGCGGATTACATCAAAGAGGACTTTAAGAGCGCCCTTGACATTGCCAGCCAGTACCCTCTGCTGACCGAATAAGGGAAATGAATGAAAGTATTTGCACTTACAGTATGCTGAGAAAGGCAGCCATATTCTTCTTGGGATATGGCTGCCTTTCAAAATCAAAAATCAGGTACGGAGGAAAGTCCGGGATAAGAAGACAAAAAGGAGTCGGACGGAGCAGATGAGTAAAACTTATTATGTGGACAGTGAGAGAGATGACGGCGCGAGCATTCAGGGGATTTTAGATGCCTGCAGGGGAGAGGAGGCGGAAATCATATTCCGTCAGGGAACCTATTACCTTGACAGAAAGCTTACACTGACAAAAGAGCATAGGAACCTGACCATAAGGGGGCAGGGAGAGGTGCGCCTAAACGGCGGAAAGCGGTTGAAAAACTGGAGCAGGGTGGAGGGAACGCCGGCGGCAGAACGGTTTGACGAAAGCGCCAGAGCACATATCTACGTGTGCGACCTGAACCAAGAGGGAATCCGGGTGCCTGACGAATTCCACCCAAGGGGATTTGATCGCCAGACGAGGGCCTCCCATCCGGAAGTGTTCTTTGACACTGAGCCCATGAACCTTTCCCAGTACCCTAAGGGGGACGGATTCCTTACCATTACGGATGTGGGCGGGAAAATGGTGGAGAGCGGTTGGAATGTGGAGGGAGGCCGCCTGGAGGAGGGCTATTATTACAGGGACCAGCGTCCGAAACAGTGGCAGAAATCAGACCATATCTGGTGTCTGGGCTATTGGGCCTACGACTGGGGCAATTCCACCGAGCGCGTGGCGCAGCTGGACCCGGAGCGGCAGTTCATCCGAAACGCGCCGCCTTACGGCAATCACTACTTCAAGGTGGGGCAGCGTTTCCGTTTCTACCATATTTTGGAGGAGGTAAACCGGCCCGGAGACTATTATGTGGACTATGACCATGGGAAAGTGTACATCTATCCCCAAACCATGGAGGAATCCTCGGAAATCATATTATCCATGCTGGAAGAGCCTTTGCTGGCCGTGGACGGCAGCAGCCGTATCACGGTGGAGGGAATCACGTTTGAGATGGTGCGGGGGGAAGCAGTACAGTGCATCTCTGCCACGGACGTGGTATTCGATCATTGTTGCTTCCGGGATATCGGCAATTACGCCGTAGGCTTTGCAATGGGAAAGGGCAACCGGGTGCTGAATTCCGACATCCACGACTGCGGGGACGGAGGGGTGCTGATGTTCGGCGGCAACCGCCTGACTCTGGAGGAGGCGGGCGGCCAGGTGGAGAACAACCATATCTACCGCATTGCAAAATGGACAAAGTGCTACAATCCGGCCATCTCCCTGAGCGGGGTGGGATTCACGGCCAGGCATAATCTGATTCACGATTGCCCACACACCGCCATCATGTACTGGGGAAACGAGATCGTGATAGAGGACAATGAAATCTACAGCGCGGTACTGGAGACCGGGGACGCTGGGGCCGTTTACACGGGACGGGACTATACGTTTCGCGGGAACAAAGTGAACCATAACTATATCCATCACCTGGGCGGGGTGGGCATGGGAACCATGGCGATCTACAATGACGACGCCGTCTCCGGGACGGAGATGTGCCGCAATTACTTTGAAGAGGTTTCCCGGGCCGCTTTTATGGGAGGGGGACGGGACTTTGTGGTGAAAAACAATGTATTCGTCAAATGCTACCCGGCCATCGGCTTTGACTGCCGCAGCGCAGACGATCATCCCGTATGGCGGAATGCGGTGGAAAACACGCTGCGGGAGCGCTTTTATCAGATACACGCCTATCCGGACCAGCAGCTGATGAGCCGGTATGAGCAGCGGATCTGTGAGAGCGAAAGGGACGGGACCATAAACGCCATGGAGAGCGAATATATCCGCAGGTATCCGGAGCTTGCCAAAATCCATGAATGCTATGAGAACCCGGTAAACGGGAAGACGCGCATTCCGGGCAGCGCATGGATACAGGGCAATGTCTTCTGCTCCAAGGCCGGATTCCGCTATCGCCATGATGAGAAGCAGGGAATCTACTACGAATTTGGAAAGCCCATGGACAATCCGCCGCCTTATCTTCATAGCTACATCAATGATCCCGCATGGAATCTGCGCCTTACCTGGTCGGCCCGGAAAGGGGAGCTGCACTGGATCGGCAATTTTACGGCCTCCCCGGAGGATTTTGCGGACGCTATGTGGGGAGATCTGACCGTGCGGCCGGATTCTCAGGCATTCGAGTACGGCTATGTGGACGGGGACTTTGGCTCAATCGGTCTGGAGGAGGAAAAGCGTCTGGCCAATCCTCCCAAAGTCAGGACCTGCATCACCCTGGCCCGGAGCAGAGAAAATGCCGTGAGCATTGGAATTCGGAACATGAGTGCTAAGCCGGTTTCCGGGACGCTTAAGGTTTACGCGCCCAAAGGGGTGGTCTTTGCCTCAGAGACATTGGACTTTACGGCAGAGCCATACGAGGAAAAGGAATATCTCCTGGAAGTGATGAAAAGTCCCGGAGAGTTCGAAATGGAAGTGCGGTCTGCCACACCGGGCGTGCGGCCGTCCCGGGGTATCTTTATAATGGACATCAATGGAGGAAGCTTGAGAGATGAAAAATAAATACGGTGATTTCCTGTCGGACGGTACAGGATTTCGGATTACAACGCCGGATATTCCGCGAAACTGGTACAATTATCTGTGGAACGATAACTATATCACATTTGTCTCCCAGACAGGGGCCGGGGAGGGCTTTGCGCAGGATGGCATGGGCAACCGGATAGGGCTGGTGGCAGAGAGAGGACTCTACCTGCTGCGGGGGGAGGCGTCCTGGGGAATCTGCGGTCTGCCTGTGGAGCAGGAAAATGAGAGCTACGAATGTATCCATGAGCCGGGTGTCACCCGCATTCAGACCAAGAAAAACGGGATAAGCGCCGCAGTGACATTCTTTGTCCCCGCCGAAGACACCTGTGAGATCTGGAATGTGAGCCTGCGAAATGACAGCGGGGAGAGACAGGAATTGAAGCTCATCGGCGCCTGCGGGACAGTGGTGGATGACAGGTACACCCGCCAGGGATACAATGTATCTGCCGCGTCTTTTGACAGGGAATTCAACGGAATCATCTGCCGGCGCCATTGCGACTTTGCCGGTGAAAAGAACCGTCAGTTCCTGGGATTTATGGCGCTTTCGGAGACAGCGGATTCCTACGAGTGCACCGTGAACGGCATCACAGGCCCCTACGGCTCTTTCGCGTATCCGAAATGTCTGAAGACAGGGGGACTGACAGGGACAGACGGAAACTCGGAAAAGCTGGCCTTTGCACTGCAGAAGAACCTTGCCCTGGAACCGGGGGAGAGCGCGGAACTTGCCTTTGTCTGCGGCGTGGCATTCTCCGACGAGGAGGCCGGAGAGCTGCGGCGGAAATACCGAAAACAGGCGGATGTGCTGGCTGCAAAAGAGGAGGCGCAGCAGCGGCTGCTGTCTCGGGTGGAGCAGGTGGAGATCCAAACGCCGGACCGGGAACTGAATCATTTGTTCCTCTGGCTCAAGCATCAGGCCAACATGGGCTCCCGCTGGGCCAGGGTGCGGCACAACGGCTACCGCGACATGACTAGCGACACGGAATGTCTGGCTGCGGTGAACCCGCAGCTTGCGCTCACAAGGTTTAAGCGTGTGCTCTCGTACCAGTATTCCAACGGATATGCGCCCCGGACCATATCGGGCGGCAGGATATGCGACAACAATTTCTCCGACAATGGGGTGTGGATCCCTTTCACTGCCTGCACGATTCTAAAGGAGCTGGGAGACAGATCGTTTCTGGAGGAGACGGTTCCGTTTAACGACGGCTCGGAGGGCTCCGTGTATGAGCATGTCCGCTGCAGCGTGGAATTTCTGTACCATTTCCGGGGCCGGAACGGGCTGATTCGGATCTGGGGCGGGGACTGGAACGACTGCATGAACGAAGCGGGCATGAACGGAGAGGGCGTCAGCGTATGGCTCAGCATTGCATGGTACAGAGCAAACGAAATGCTCCGGGAGATTGCAGAGATCTGCGGCAGGCAGCAGGATGCGGTCCTGTGCCGGGAGCGCGGGCTTGAGATGCAGGAGATCATCGAGACCTACGGCTGGGACGGGGAATATTATCTCACCGCCATTTCCGACGACGGCACCCCCATAGGCTCCAGGGACAATGAGGAGGGGAAAATGTTCCTGCCGCCCCAGCTGTGGGCAGTGCTTTCGGGCGTGTCCCGAGACGGCCGCCATATACGGGCCATGGACGCGGTGGAGAAATATCTTTCCACACCGTTGGGAACGGTTATCTCCGTGCCGGGCTACACAAAGTATGACAGCCGCATCGGCTCCGTGACCTTAAAGCCCGCCGGCGTACACGAGAACGGCGGGGTATATCTGCACACCATTGCCTGGAAGATCGCCGCGGATGCCATGCTGAAACGCAGGGAAAACGTAGAGCGGGATCTGGAATGCATCCTGCCTTTCAGAAACAAGGTGGTGGACGGGCGGGCAGAGCCCTATATCCTGTGCAATTCCTACTTCGGGGAGCAGACCGGCTACCGCTACGGTACGCCGGGGCAGAGCTGGCGGACCGCTGCGGGACCATGGCTGGAAAAGGCGCTGATTCAGTTCGTATTTGGCCTGATGCCCCGGATGGAGGGCCTGAGTATCGATCCCTGTCTTCCGAAATCCTGGAAGCGCTGCAGTGTGAAAAAGGTTTTCCGGGGAGCTTGTTATCACATTCAGTACGAGAACAACGGACCTGATGTAGTAGAAATACTGGCTGACGGCCAGGCTGTCCTGGGTGATGTGCTACCCTATGAAGAGGGAAAAGAATATCAGATCCGTGTGATCACCGGCGTTAAGAGGGGGAAATAGAAGATGGACAATATATTGTTTCGAGGAATTTACAGCGCCACCTTTTCCATTTACGATGAGAATCTGAACGTAAAAAAGGAGAGTGTGGACAAACTGGTCCGGTACAATCTGAAGAACGGCATAGACGGTTTCTACGTGGGCGGCAATACGGGAGAATGCACTGTGCTGCCCAACAGGACCAGGAAACAGATGCTGGAGACAGTCAAGGAGAGCGCAGGAGGGCAGGGAAAGATCATCGCCCATGTGGGCGCGGGACATATGGACGATGTCATGGACCTGATCGGACATGCCAATGAGGTGGGCGTGGATGCCATAGCTTCGCTTCCGCCCTCTTTGACAGCCTATTACAAGCCCGATGAGATCATCGAATACTACAGGCAGATCGCCTCCATCGCAAAAGCGCCTTTGCTGGCCTATGTGACACCTGTGCTGACATGCGACGTGATGTGGTTCGCGGGCCAGATCATGGATATAGAGAATGTAGTGGGCATCAAGCTGACCATAGCGGACTACTATCTGTTCGAGAAGATCAAGCTGATCAAGGACGGAAACATCAATATCCTGAACGGGCCGGACGAATCCATGCTCAGCGGCCTGGTCATGGGGGCGGACGGGGCCATCGGCACTACCTATAACCTGATGCCTGCCACGGCTTGCGGGATATACAGCAGTTTTCGAAAGAATGACATGGTGGAGGCGCTGAACTATCAGCATAAACTGAACCGCTGCATAGACGTCCTCCTGGGATCCAACATCGCCAAGTGGAAATCCATCCTTACCGTGCTGGACATTGATCCCGGCTACACAGTGGATCCTGCCAGGATGCCGTCCGAAAGCGAAGTGAGAGAGGTCGTTGCCCTGCTGGAGAAAGCGGGCTGCACAAAGGAAATGGTATGAGATATGTAACGGTGGGGATTTTATCTATCTGCGCTTTGAATTTGTAGGCGGTGCGGGGAATGCATTGGATGACTCCGTATCATATGAGGAAATTTGGGATACAGACGGCAATAAGATTAAGTAAACTGGAGAAATCAAAGAAAGGTTCTGGTGCGTGCCAGAACCTTTTTCACGTTATTGTTTTCCGGCGGCATTTTTTTGTATTGAATCCTTTTGTACCGCGAAACATCATAATTTTTTGATTTTTTTAACGGGCACGACGAAATATCTAAGACCTATTCCTTTCCGAAATCATATGTCAGTTACCGCAAGCCAAGGGCGGTTAGCACAGCGCAGAGAGAATGGGCAAGGCAGATGATGATTGCAAAGAATAAGGCAAAAGGAGATTAAGCAAAATTTAATGGAATTGTGTATGCGTTTGTGGTAAGATAATGACATTGACAATTTGACAAATCGGAATTGTAGAGGTATATATGATGAACCCAGTAGAATACGCATGGAATGAACATGAAAGGCAATTATATATTGAAAATAAAATTATTATCCCATCTTCATATAAGATAAAAATTATTGATGATGTGAACGAAAGAAATAAATTAGAGCATATTTTGGAAAGATTATCTCAAAGAGAATTAGCAATTTGGGCAATTAAAAATGCTGAAAGATTTATTTCTTATATAAATATTGGAAACGAAAAATCAAAAAATGATATTATTTCTAAAACAAGTGGTATTTTACAAAAGAGAATTGACAATAAAATAAATGCATTTGAATTGAGAAAAGCAGGATTTTTAGCTAATACACTTGCCAAAAATTCGATTGATGAAATAAGTAAGTTTTCATCAAGAATATATGCTCAAGCTATTGCAACAGGGCATATGAGAGGTCATGCTATCGTTTCATCTGATTATGCAATAAAGGTTATTAATCTTTTGAATAATAACAGTAAGGTTGAAGCCATTAAGGAACGAGACAAGCAAATAGAATTAGCAAAGTCATTCTTATCAAAATAAACTACAACTTCCCATTTGTCGGGGAAAATCAGAACAGAAAAATGATGTAAAAACGGAATATTGTTTACTTTTAGGTAGCGATTATTTTAACAGACAATGAGCTACCTTTTTTGTTTTCAGAAACTATCAACACAATACAGAAAGAATGAGGTATCAAAATGATTGAAAGCAAGAATGACGCAAGCAGGAACTTAGAAAAAGCGTTGCAGGCATTGGAACAGGCAAAACAGCGTGTAGCCAACGAAAAGAAAAAGCAGAACGAGAAGAAACGCAAAGCCGAGAACCACCACAAATACATCATGGGCGGTATTATCGGGAAGTATTTCCCCGACTGTTACCGCTATGACGAGGACGAGTTAAACCGTATCTTGTCGGTTGCTTTGCAGACAAGGGAGTGTCAGCAGATTATCGCTAAAATCAAGTCAGAAAGCCGAGAAACCACTCATCCACAATCCACTCTCCCCAATGCCTAAAAGAAAGCGAGGGTGTTGTCTGCCTTGCGGCAGCCCAAAGGGACAGAAATTAAACCGATTAAAGGAACTGTCAAAAATGTATGCCCTCTATGCGCCAATCCAAGCCACCTATAAGGAGAGCCAATCACTCAAAGGACTTGCGAAAATGAAATACGATAAGGAGCATAAAGACAGCTTATCGAAGTACCCCGAATTAAAGGAACGTATGCAGAGCCTTTTACAGAACGGCGAGAAGATAACGCCGAAACAGTGGAAAGCCGAGATACAG
>JAAWOU010000106.1 GCA_022799755.1 Lachnospiraceae bacterium | reverse complement strand
GTTCGAAAAACACTCGCTCAGGTGGGCACCTTCCTCAAATGGGGTTGCCGCGGCTTCATCGATCCTATGTATCTCCACCGACTCTGAATAAGAGAAATCATATAAAATTGTAAGGGTACTCTCTATCCATTCCTTACTTTACTACGAATGGAACCCGTTGTCAACAGGAATTTTCTGCCGGACCCGAATCTGATGGATCCGAATCACCCTTGGCTTAATCTCTTCTCCATGTATTCGTATCCGTAATGGGTGCGGTATTTTAACGCCGTGGACTTTGTGATCTTCCCCTCCTGGCACAGCCGCAGGAGATTTCCGTCCATGGTGCACATGCCCTCGTTGGCGCCGGACTGCATGGCGGCATTAAGCTGGTTCACCTTGTTCTCCCGAATCATGTTCTGGATGGCGTCCGTGGACTTTAACACCTCGAACACCGGAATCCGCACCCGGTTGCCGTCCCCGTCCTCCATGGTGGAGGGCACCAGCTGCTGGCAGACCACAGCTTTCAGGACCTGGGCCAGCTGGGTCCTGGCCTGCTCTTTCTCCGGGAATACGTCCACGATGCGGTTGATGGTGTCCGCCGCGCTGTTGGTGTGCAGCGTACTGAACACCAGTACGCCGGTCTCCGCGGCGATCAGGGCCGCGGAAATGGTATCATAATCCCGCATCTCCCCCAGGAGGATCACGTCCGGGCTCTCCCGCAGGGCGGAGCGCAGGGCGTTTAAATACCCCGGCGTGTCGATGGAGATCTCTCTCTGGCTCACGATGGACTTTTTATGCCGGTGGATGTACTCGATGGGATCTTCCATGGTGATGATGTGGCAGTCCCTGCTGCTGTTGACCCGGTCCACCATACAGGCCAGCGTGGTGGTCTTGCCCGTGCCCGCGGCTCCGGTCACCAGCACAAGTCCTCCGTTTTTATTGTTCCTTCCCTCGGAATCGTCCGTCAGGGCCAGGATATCCTCCGGTATTCCCAGCTTTACCGGATCCGGCAGCTCAAAGCGGATCACACGGATGACGGCCGCCAGCGATCCTCTCTGCCGAAACACATTGACGCGGAAACGGCCGCCCGGGAAATTGTCCCTCCTGGACATGGACAGGGAGAAATCGTCGTCGTCCCCGCTGTCCAGTCTGGTCTTCATGCGCCTGGCCTGCTCGTAGATCTGCTCCACCAGCTCCCCGATATCCTTGGGCATCAGCGGCGGCATATCCATCCGCGCCTGTACGCCGTTTCGTTTCATCGTCACCGGCAGGCCGGCTACCAGAAAGATATCCGCCACATCCTCGTCCCGCACTGCCTGCTCCAGAATATCCTGTAATTTCATATCCATGTCCACCCTTCTTTCCTAAACTTTGCCATACAGGCGCAGCCGTCTCCGCCAAATCCGTCAGCCCATTCCCGAGGCGCCGCACGCTAATCCGTCAATCGAGTCCCAAGACGTCGCGCTCCAGTCCGTCAGCCCATTCCCGAGACGCCGCGCGCTAATCCGTCAGCCACAGATCCATCTCTGCGTCCGGCTCCCACTCTCTGTTTATCCTCCAGCTTACCACCCGCAGGCCTCCGCCCTCACTGACAACTTCTATCCTCAGACTGAATTCGCCCTCTTCAAAAATTTTAGAGACAACTCCGTCTTCATCTGTCCGGGTGCCGGCAAATCCCTCCGGCATGCTTCCCTCCTGCCAGGCCTCGGCCGCATCCCGCAGAAAACGCTGTCCCTGCGCTTCCAACGCATATCTGGTCCCCACCGTATCCGCGTACTTCTGCGCCAGATTCCAGTCCGCCCGGGCCGTGGCAAAAGCCAGAATGCCCAGCGTGGTCATGCAGATGCTGATTACAGTCAGAAGAAGCGCCAACGGCCCCAGCTTAATCGGTACATGTTTCATAACCGCCCATCCTTTTCGATTCTCTCTTTTCCCTCCGAACGATCCGCGCCCCGCAGTCCCTGTTGCCGCTACTGCCTGTCCGCCCCGGGATTCGCGCTTTCATGGCCGATGAACACCTCTGTCTCCAGCGTGTAGACCGGCTCTGTCAGGCCGGCGTCGTGCACGGTGATAACGCTTTTCACAAGCCCTGTCCCGCCGGATTCCTCCCCCGGGGCTTCCGGTATCCACCGGATGTCCATCCATATCCCGCCGCCGGGTTCAGGATTCATGTCCCGGTCATAATGCAAGCGCAGGATACGCGCCTGGCTTTCCGCTTCCTGGGCCCATGGGAGGATCTCCCCGTTGCCAGCCTCCTCCAGCAGCCTCCTCACTTCCTCCAGGCTGTCCGACGCGGCCACTGCCTCCGCCCCGTTCTCCGCCAGGTGCACCGCGTCCGTCAGAAGCGCCGCATCCTTTCCCAGCCGCCCCGACAGGACAAAGACCCTGGTCAAAATAAGGACCACTACGGTAAACACTCCCACCAAAACCAGCGCTTCTATATAAAAGGCCGTCCCACGGCGCCCGGATTTTCCTCCGGTTCTGCCGCTGTCCTCAATCATCCGCGGCCACCCCCTTCTCGTTCCGGCTCCGCAGGCCCAACAGCACTCTGCCGGCATCCGTGACTATCATATATGTATCGTTTCCCAGCTCCTCAATCCGAAAAACCTCCGTCTCCCCGATCGTTTGGGCCATATCAGGGTACAGCGCCCCGTCCGTCTCTCCGTAATCCTCCACGAGACTGTCCCCGTATCGGTAGATGCGAAGCGCGTATCCGCTGTGGCCGTCCGCAATCACCAGCACGGGCTCCCCGTCCGCTTCCGCCACGGACACTGCCCCCGCCGTGTCGTTCATCCTCACGCAGGTGGAAAGATAGGAGAGCAGCGCTCTCTTTTCATTGTTCCCGGCCTGTCCGGCGGCAATGTCCCCATAGGTTTGTGCGCCGAAAATAACCGTCAGGAAAAATCCTGCCAGAAAAATCCCGGCAATCGCCATTGTACAGATTCCGGACCAACTGCCATCCCGTCTCACACGCCATGCCTCCTCTCTCCCGAAATCTCCGTCCAGCCCTTACCGCCTGATCACTTTCACCGCCGGCGGCACATTGGACGCGAAGATATCATAGCTTACATAGAACTCTTTCTCATTGATCTGGAGGCCGTAGTTTTCCGTCAGATACGAAAGCCCTGAGGGATAGGCTCCCTCCACCACATAGCACTGCAGAGCGCAGCGCTCCACCGCGGCTTTCACGGCCCTGACGCTCTCCTCATCCATATCCTTTCCGGACACGGGAAAGACACACCGCCACACACAGACAACTATGAGAATCGCCGCAGCCGTCAACACGGGCCCGGGCCATTTTTTCCTTTTCTTATCCACATACATCTCTATACCCCCACTGGCTTTCGCAGGCATCCGCACCTGCGTCCCAAGCCGTCATCCCATGGAATTCATCATGCCGATCAGAGGCAGCATAACGCTCAGCAGAGACAATCCCACCGCCAGCATCAGTATGCCTGAGAGCAGGGGATCCACAATGCCCACCAGCCGGTCCACCAAATCCGCGCAGTGGTCCGCCAACAGGCCGGTGAGCTTGCGCAGCACCGACTCCAGACTGCCGCTGCGCTCCCCTGCCAGCAGCATTCTCCCGTAGACCGGCTCGAAAAGGTTCTCCTCGTATGCCGCCTGGGCAATGCCGTGGCCCTGATCCATGCGGCTCACACACCGATCGATCCTCTCCTCCACGGGATGGCAGGACGCCATCTTCCTGCTCTCCGCCACCGCCACGTCCTGAATCTCACCGCTGGCGAGAAAGGTGGAAAGCGCCGCCGTAAAGCGGAACATTCCCAGGCTTTCCAGGATGGAGGCGCAGAAAGGAATCTTGTGGAGCATTCGTTCCACCACATGCCTTTGTCTGCTGTTCCACAAAAAGAACCCGGCCGCCAGCGCCAGCGCCAGGACTACCATCACTGCCAGCGCAACCCGGCAGAGCGCATAGGCCCAGCTCACATACGCGTAAGAGGAGTCTGTGAGGCTTCCCGTCAGATTGTCATACACATCCGAAAAGGCCGGCAGCACCATGGCCAGCATGACCACCAGCACCACGATGATGATGCCCAGCATGGCCACCGGATAGAGAACCGCATTGCGCAGCTTCCCCGTCATGGTCTTCTGGTCCTCATAGTACCGCGCCAGCTGGAACAGCACATCCTCCAACCGGCCCGCTCTCTCCCCTGCCAGTACCATCCTTATAGCGTACTCCGGAAAAATTCCCGTAGAATCCATGGCGGCGGAAAGCCCTTTGCCGGCCTCCGTCTCCGCCTGCATGATTACAAGTCCCTCTTCCAAAGGACCTCCCCGCCCGCTGCCGGACTTAAGCAGTGCCACAGCCTCGTCCATCTGGATTCCGGACTGCACCATCATCGCCATGCTTTCACAGAAAGCGCTGACCCCCAGACTGTCCAGTTTCCCATGTTTCATAGCGCCCCTCCTTATATGCTGTTTCCTAATAATATTTCTCGTCCAGATAATTTCCGCCGTCTCCGATGAACGTAGTGTCCGCACCGTTGGCCGAGAAAGTCAGATCCAACCGGTTCCAGCTCCCGGCTTTCACTTCGTACTTCACCGTCACCCAGCCCGTCTCCTGTGTGTAGAACATGTTCCAGGCATGGTAGATGTCGTCCGGCGACACGTCGCCGAAGACCATCTTGGTGGGAATCCCCTGGCTGCGCAGCATCCCTGCCACCAGAGAGGCATAGTCGAAACAGATGCCCTTTCCCGTCTGAAGCGTGTCGTCCAGCACCGGCATATAGCCCGTGGTGGTCTGCACCGTCGCCGCTTTCTCCTTGTCGTATACGATGTTTTCACAGATGTAGTCAAACACCGCACCCACCACCCCCAGGGCGTCCTCCTCCTGGGCGGCCAGCCGGGCGGCCAGACGCACGCATTCGGAATCCGGATTGTAGTCCACATAAGCGCTGGGCCGCAGAAACGGCTGGAACTCGTCCGCCAGCTTCACTTCGCAATCCATGGAAAAAAGAGGCCTGTACTTTGTGCTCTCCACATTCTCCATAACCTTTATGGTATAAGTGCCGTCCCCCACCTGAAGAGGGAATATCACCGGCGTTCCGTCCGCCGGAACATCGTAGCGGTACTCCGTCTCCCCCATGAACACCTGGAGCTTGAGCCGGGTGCTGGACTCTCCGGAAACACCTATGTATCCCTCGCTGGTGTGTTCCAGGTCCAGCTTCACCTGCCCGTTCCCCTGGGCATGCTCCGCATGAAAGGCGGAGTCGGCGAATTCCGGCGCCTGATAGGGCACAAAATCCGCCTCCCCGGCCGAGGTGCCGCCCGGTTTGGGGGCCGCCTCATATTCCTGGTTCTCCACCACCATAGAGACCTGTGATGTATTTTCTGTTGACGGCGCACTCTCTACAGGTCCCTCCTGCGGAGCAGCAGGGCCGCCGCATCCGCCTGTAAACAGTGACAACAGCATTACCGGCAGCATACATCGCCATTGGCTGCGCCGCATAAATTTCACCGCCTCTCCCGCAAATTGATTCCCACGCTATCCTTTTTGCAAAAAGGCCTTATCACCATCTGACAAGACCCTTTCCTATCCTCTCTGTAAAATACGGCTGCCCGCATTCATCCCACCTTGAGCTTGAACTTCTGTACATCCTTGTCTGTCTCCACCAGCTCGATCTGGGCGCCCAGATTCTGCAGCTTGATATGGAAATCCTCATATCCTCTCGCAATATATTTGATATCGTCAACGGTGCTGAAGCCCTCGGCCGCCAGCGCCGCAATGACCAGCGCGGCTCCGCCCCGCAGATCCGGCACGGTAATGCTGGCCCCGGTATACCGCTCCACCCCGTCGATGATAGCCGTATCCCCGCCTTCCACCTTTACGTCCGCTCCCATTCTGACAAGTTCGTCCACATATTTGAATCGGTTCTCGAATACGCTCTCGGTCACGATGCTGGTTCCCTTGGCCAGCGCCAGCGCCACCGTGATCTGGGGCTGCATATCCGTGGGAAAGCCCGGATAGGGCAGAGTCCTCACCTGGGTGTGGGCCAGCGGCTTGGATGCCACCACACGGATACAGTCATCCGCCTCCTCCACCTCGCATCCGATCTCCAGAAGCTTAGCCGTAATGGACTCCAGATGCTTGGGGATCACGTTTTTCACGGTCACATCCCCCTTGGTGACCGCGGCAGCGAACATATAGGTGCCTGCCTCAATCTGGTCGGGGATGATGGCGTACTCGGTTCCGTGGAGCTTTTCCACGCCCCGGATCTTGATGACGTCCGTCCCCGCCCCCCTGATGTTGGCGCCGCAGCTGTTTAAGAAATTGGCCACATCCACCACATGGGGCTCTTTCGCACAGTTCTCGATGATGGTGGTTCCCTCCGCCATGGTAGCCGCCATCATCACATTGATCGTAGCTCCCACGCTGACTTTATCCATATAGATATGGCTGCCCCTAAGGTGCCCGGCCTTTGCCTTGATCAGGCCATGCTCAATGATCACCTCCGCGCCCAGAGCGCGGAAGCCTTTGATATGCTGGTCCACGGCCCGGCTGCCGATATCGCAGCCTCCGGGCAGTACCACCTCCGCATGCTTATACTTTCCTAAGAATGCTCCCAGGAGATAATAGGAACCTCTGATCTTCTTACATCCCTCATGCTCCACGGTAAGATTGTGGATATTTCCCGCATTGATCAGAACTCTGTGACGATTGATGCGCTTTACCGCAGCTCCGATGCTGACCATTGCCTCCAGCATCACATCCATATCGCGCACGTCAGGTATATTATCTATATATACGGTCTCATCCGTCATGGCTGCCGCAGCGAAAATGGGGAGCGCGGCGTTCTTCGCCCCCGCTATCTCTACGTCGCCTACCAGCGGATTCCCGCCTTTGATTACATATTCTTCCATTTAATTTTCCTCTGTCTAGGGTCAAGTATTTGGCCGGCTATCCGTCCGATCCGGCCACTGCCTTTTCGCATGGAGTCTATCTTACCACATTTTCCCTCGTTTGTAAACCGAACATGCTTTCCCGTCATCGGTCCAGATAATCCAGAGGATTTACCTGAGTGCCGTTTATCAGCATCTCAAAGTGCAGATGCGGGCCTGTGCTGATACCCGTGTTTCCGCTCAGAGCAATCCTGTCGCCCTGTTTCACGGTCTGTCCGGCGCTGACCAATACCTTGCTCAAATGCGCGTACCTGGTCTGTCTGCCGTCCTCGTGGTTGATATAGACCACATACCCGTAGCCGCTTCCCCAGCCGGCCTTTGCCACGGTGCCGCCGCAGGAGGCATAGACAGGTGTCCCCGTAGGCGTGGCCCAGTCGATTCCCTTGTGGTAAGAGCTGGCGCCTCTGGTGGGAGCGTTTCTGCGGCCGAAGCTGGAAGTCTGGACGCCTCCGGAGATGGGCCGCACATAGGTGGGCGGTATCTTCGTCCCACGCTCTACGATCTTCGGCACGGCGGCCATGACGATTTCCTCTTTCAGGATCTCACGGCCCACTTCCTTGTCATTGATATACGATACGTCCACCACTACTTTCCGGAATCCCGCCGACGGCTGCTGGTGCACAAAGGTCTGGTTGGTATACCAGTTGTCGTTCTCAATATAGACAATGTCCGCATTGTAGCTTTCCTCGTAGTATTCCTCCTCCACTCTGGTCACGGACAGCTCAGGCTCAGGCACCGTGATCAGCAGCTCGTCGCCGATCTGCAGCGTGGAGTTAATGTCCTCCAACTGGTCGTTCATCTCCACGATGGTGTCCATGGGAATGTTCACCTTAATGGCAATCTCCGACAGGGTATCCCCGGCAGCCACCTCGTACACGCTGGGAGTCTCCTGTTCCATGATCACCAAATTGATGGCCTGCTCCAGATCCGTCAGCTGGCTCTGCGGCAGATAGGACTCCACGATTTCCACCTTGTCCGCAAAAGCCATATTTTGGATGCCCAGCTCAAAGTCCTCGAAGTCGGTCTTCTCTTTGGTCTCCTGCTCTCCTCCCATGTGGGCGATCAGTGTCTGGACACCTGCCTCCGTGTAGGAATGCCAGCTCTCGTCCTCTCCCTCCCCGGCCGTCACCACGTCCGCGGTCAGCACGCCGAATTCTTTGTTTTCGTCGTTCCTGAGAGCAATGGTAAATTTTCCCTCATTGCCGTATTTGTCGATGGCGGCCTGCAGCAGCGCCTGCACGTCCGCCATGCTGGAGAGATTGACGGTATACTCGTCTACTTTCAGGGTGTAGGAGCGGTGCAGCGTCTCCCGGATACTGGCCCGCAGGACCTCCTCCATTCTCCGCGCCACATCCTCTTCCGAGTCCACTTCCCCCCAGAGGACCTGCTCCCCCACCACAGTGATATCCGCCTGCATGAACACCAGCTCACTGCTCCCGGAGACCACATTTTTCCTGGCCTGAAGCAGGAGCGCATCGATTCTCTCCTTGTCCCCCAAGGTCCCCACATCCTGCCCGTTGATCCGGATATGGAACAGATTCTCTCCCGTCTCCTGAAAAGGCGTATACCCTTTCAGAAAGAGCAGGCAGACGAAGAGAGTGCCGATCGTAGCTTTAATATATGTAAATTTGTACTTTTTATGATTGTTTTTCTTCTTTTCCATGGTTTTCCTGAATCTTTCACTTTTGATTTTGTGTTCCGCCGGTGTGCCTTTCCCATAGCATGTCCCGATTCCGGGATACTATACATTCATTTTTTCTTTACGCTGAATCCAAAGGTTCCGACCGCTTCCCCGCATGTGTAATAGACCCCGTGCGAATAGACGATGGGGTCTGCCTGTTCCAGATGAAATTTATGCTTCCGGTCCATATATTTCCCGTCGGCATGAACCGCGACCACATCGGCCAGAAACATATGGTGGGAGCCCAGAGGCATTACCTGGCGCACCCTGCATTCGATATTCACCGGACTCTCCCCGATCAGAGGGGCCCTCACCGACTGCGCCGGCAGGGCCGTCAGTCCCAGCTCTTTGAATTTGTCCACGTCCCTGCCGCTTTTCACGCCGCAGTAATCCGTGGCAAAAGCCAGCTCTTTGGTGGTCAGATTGACGACGAATTCCCCCGTGTCCCGAAGAATCCCAAACGAATATCTCTCAGGGCGCACGGAGATGCTGACCATGGGCGGATTGGTACAGACCGTACCTGCCCATCCGATGGTGATGATATTATACTTTCCGTCTCCGTCCGCCATGCTCACCATGACTGCCGGCAGCGGATAGAGCATATTCCCGGGTTTCCAAATTTCCTTTGCCATGTTCACACCCGCCGGACGCCGCTAAAAGGGCAGCAGCTGGAGCCCGCTCAGAATCTGAAGCGCCACCCCTGCCAGAGACAGAATCAGAGCCGCCGCGGAAATGCCAATCACAGCACCCAGTTTCCCCCTGACCGCGGCCACGTCCGCTTTGGCCCCGGACAGGGCTTCGCTCTGCCTGCCGCTCTCCTCCGCTATCACGGCCTGCACATTGCGGTATACTTTCACGCACTCCTTGTGCACATTCTCTTCCATCAGGTCAAAGCGCTCCGACAGCCCGCCGCAGGCCTGGGCCTCCAGCTGTCCGCACAGTTGGTCTATCTTCTCCCCCACGGCTCCGGAAAGCCCTTCTGTCTGGCCTGCCAGGGCCTCCATCCTGGTTCCCAAAGCCGCCGTCAGGGATTTCACCTGCCCGCCCAGGGATTCCATCTGTCCCGCGGCGGACCTGTCTATCCTGTCCAGACGCTCCTGCTGCTGCTCTATGAGCTCTTTCAGGCTCTCCACATCCTGCCTGAGAGCTTCCGTCCTGCCCGTGCCCTCTTCCAGAGCCCTGGCCGTCTCCTCCCCGCCTGTCCTTATCTCGGAGAATTTCGCGGCGCCGTCCTCTATGAGCTTCTGCAGCTTCACCAGACATTCATTGTATTCCGCTATCTGATTCTTCAGTTTGTTCAGTTCTTCCACATCCGCGGCCGTGTTCGCCTTGATGATCTCCTGGGCTGTCAGCTTCTGTGCCAGCTTGTCCATAAACATATCCATCTGTGTACCCCCACGCCCGCTTTTATGCGGGCATTTTATTCTTGCCCTGCCCGCGGCCTGTGCGGACAGCTGTGTTCCCTGCTTTCATCCCGACTATTCTATCATCTCTCCGGGCGGATTACAAGTTCCGATTCCGCCAAGGAGAACCGTCTCTTTCACCTGCCGTCCCCGGGATCTTCGTGCAAAGTGCGCGCGAAAACGCCCCGCCAAACTACCCGTGAACCGTGACCACCCGCTCTCTGGTAATCGCCAGGATTTCCTCGTTGAGCTTGAGCATCCGCACGTCTAAGTCCGATACCATCTTAGCGCACTCCACCAACTCGTTCTTGATGTTCTCCGGCACGTCCCCCTCGAACTTATAGTGAATCTTATGCTCTAAGCTGGCCCAGAAATCCATGGCCACCGTGCGGATCTGAATCTCCACCTTGGTATCCACCGTCCGGTCGGACAGATAGACCGGCACCGTCACGATCATATGGTAGCTCTTGTACCCGCTGACCTTGGGAAAGGTGATGTAATCCTTTACCCCTATGACCTTGATGTCCCGCTGCTCGCTGATCATGTCCACGATCCGGTAGATGTCGGAGGTAAAGGAACAGATGATTCGGATGCCCGCAATGTCGTTGACATATTTCACCATATTGTCTATGGTGGATTCATGTCCGTCGCGCTTGAGCTTCTTTACGATACTCTCCGGCGTCTTGATGCGGGCTTTTATATGTTCGATGGGATTGTAGCGATGGACATGCTGAAATTCGTCGTTGAGTATCTCCATCTTGGTCTCCATCATTTTCAGCGCGGCATTGTACATCAGAGTCACTTCTTTCCAGCTGTCGATTCCGTCCCCATTGTCTTCCTTAAATTCCATATTTACTCCTTTTGTCAGGTCTGTGCTTTCCTTAACATATCGCCCGTGCCATATCCGCAGCCTGCCCTGAATCCCACGGCTGTCCGGCCGTTTTCGGCCTAGTGTAAAGACAGTATACCATAAATTCCAATACAAATATATATGATTCACAAAAAATTAATCCTTTTTTGATACCCTTTTTAATACATCTATAGAATAGAATTCAAAAGCCATACCTTTCATGTATATGGCCCCACTGCCCAAAATATGCACCTTGCTTTTACGGCGAAAATCCATTACCATGGAATCATCACGCGGCAAGGTCCGCGAATATTGCAAAGTAGGTAATTGCGAAACTCCCTGATTTTTGGCCCGAAATCAAGGTGAGAACAGAGAACGTATGTTTTGCAATGGTGTGGAATGCGAAGCTGAAAATGGG
>JAAWOU010000105.1 GCA_022799755.1 Lachnospiraceae bacterium | reverse complement strand
TGTCAAAAACTACCCTGTTTTTTGTATCTAAAACTAATAGAAACCTTGATTTTAAGGGAAATCTGCAATAAAAAGAGCATTGACCTCCCTTTTTGTAGTTTAATGTCAGCGACCAAACTCACATCCTACGAAAGGAGCCACTGCTCATGGACCTTATACACTACTTACTTCAACTTATTCAATACCTTTACCAACAAAAGTTTTCTCTTTTTTGAATAAAATTTCAGAGGAGGGACAGTGGCTTGCATACGTCACTGCCTCTCCTCTGGTGGTGGTGGGCTATCTATTTCCCGACAACCCCTGGCTTCCTCCCAGAAGTCGTTTTCTTTCTTCAAACGCCTGATTTCTTTTTCCTGTTCTTTCACCTGTTGGCGGAGCCGGATGAGTTCCTCGTTAAGAGGCATAGCGCTTTGTGGTGTCTGTGAGCCAGCCCCAAGGTCAAGATTACCAAGGCGGCTGGCGCTCATCCAGCCATACATGGTATTCTTGGGAACTCCCAGTTCTTTAGCGGCCTTAGCCTGTCTAATTTCACTGGCCGGACCCCAAAGCCATGGCGGAGGAACTCCATGCCATGGGCGTGAAGCTGATGGTTTCCATGTGGCCCACCATCAATGAGAAGAGCGAGAACTACAGCGAGATGTTTGACCGCAATCTCCTGATCAGGGCCGCAGGCGGCTTCAAGCGGGTGTTTGATTTCTACGGCCCCCAGTCGGAGACAGACCCCACGAACCCGGAGACCAGGGAGTTTGTGTGGAAGAGGCAGCCTGGGGGAACAGGATATGTTCGGTGACGATATCCTCTTTGCATCGGTGGTCAGACAGGGAGAGAGGGTGAAAAAGGTGTATCTGCCCAAGGGCAACTGGGTGCTCACAAAGGACAGTACCGTCCAACGGGGCAGCACATGGCTTGAGGTTGCCGTGAGCCTACGGGAATTCGTGGCCTTTGTCAGGGAGGGCAGCGACGTGCTCGCTATCTTTTGAGCGGGGGTTCCGCTGCCCTTGATGCCTGTTTCCATCATTTTCCGCTGTTAGAAATGGCAGAATGTAAAAAATAGGATTGCATATTTCCTCAAAACATTGTATGATAACAATACAAAAACGTTTACGGTAAATCTGCCGTAGGCGATGAGGAGGAAAACAGGCATGAAAGTTTCAACGCGATGTGCAAGACCCCAGTATGTCTGCAGCAATGAGAAGATTAAGCTGATCGGTGGAATCGACGGATATTTTCCGGATTTTGGACATCATCTGGAAAACGAGATGGGCGGACTATGGCTTTATCCGGTGAAAATATTGGACGGCTTCTGGATGCGGTTCATCGACCATACCGCGGGCACCGTGGACTGCTATATGAAAGCGGATGAATTCGAGAATTTCCCTCATAAAAACGTCTTCCGTTACGGCGGCGGGCTGGGCCATACCACGGTCACCGCCAAGCGGGTGCAGATGGCTCCGGAGGGAATCAAGGGGATCCTGGTCAGGTACATTTTCCGGAATCACGGGCAGAAGCCCTGTGACTGTACCACGGAGCTGCTTGCCAGGGTGCACATGGCTCCGGTATGGCTCTCGGAGGAGCTGGGGATACATAGGGGCGAGAAAGTGGAACTGTGCTTTTGGGAGGAAGAGAAGTGCTTCCTGGCAAAGGACTGCGACAATCCCTGGTATACCTTGATCGGCTGCGACTGCGGCTGGGACGAGAGCAGAACGGGAGACTTCTTCGGGCCGGAGATCACATCGGGCAGCGGTGTGAGCTGTGCCGTCACGCATCATTTTGCGCTGGGGCCCGGAGAGGAAAAGGAGATGACATTCTACTTTGCCGGTTCCGAGATTTCCCGTGAGGACGCTTTGAAGCAATACCGTCTCCTGCGGGAAGACAGGGACTACGAGGGAGAAAAGGAAGAGAAATATCGGGACATTCTGGCGAAGACCGTGCTGGACATTGAGGACGGGCGGTTCAGGGAGATTTTCGACTGGGTGAAAGTAAATACGGACTGGCTGATTCTGGACCAGGAGATATACGGAAGAGGCATTGCGGCGGGACTGCCGGAATATCCCTGGTGGTTCGGCTGCGACAGCTTTTATACGCTGCAGGGCGTACTGGGTATCGGAAATGCTGCGCTGTGCCGGGATACGCTGCGGCTGGTCAGGGAGTATTCCGAAAAGGTGAACGGGAACGGCCGGATCATACATGAGATCCTGCCCAACGGATACTGTCCCAATCCCGGCAATACGCAGGAGACCGCCCATTTTGTGACCATGGTTTGGAAATATTTTCAATGGACGGGAGACCGGGCGTTTCTGGAGGAATGTCTGCCTTATATCAAGAAAAGCATGGCGTGGCTTTTAGAGCAGGACGAGGACGGCGATATGTATCCCAGCGGATACGGTATCATTGAGATAGCCGGCCTGAACATGGAGATGATCGATACCATTGTGTATACCTGTGAGGCCTACGAGTGCTACGGCAGGATGCTGGAACTTGTGGGGGAGGGACAGGAAGCCCGGAGTTATCTGGAACGATACAGGGAAATGAAGGAGAAGATCAACCGCGAATTGTGGGATGAGGAAGCCGGCCTGTTCTGCGACGCATACGCCTCCTACGCCACCATTGAGGAGAAGCACGATGTCATAGAGGGAATGCTCAGAGAAAGCCGGTCTCAGGAGATCAAGCAGCATATTCTGAAGCTTCTGGAGGAGAGAAAGGACGACGCAGATCAGGAAAAGGGCTGGCTGCTGAACCGGAACTGGGTCATAAACACTCCCATGGAGATCGGCATTGCGGATGGGGAGAAAGCCATGAAAGCGCTCCGGAAAATGGAAGGGCCGGATTACATCGGCGAATACGGAATGTATCTGAACGCGCTGGCACAGGATGCCCAGATGACGATCAACACAGGGGTTATGGCTGTGGCCCAGGCAATGTACGGAAAGACTGACGAGGCGCTCAGACTGATAGAGAAAATGTTTGCTTCTTTCGGAATGGCAACGCCTGGTTCCATATCGGAAATGTCGCCGGATTACGGATGTTTCGTGCAGGCATGGACGGCCTATTCCGCCTTTCTGCCGGTGGTAAGGTTCTTCTTCGGCATTGAGCCTCTGGCCTCGGAGGGGAAGATCCGCGTGACACCCTGCATGCCCGATAAGTGGAAAAAGGCTGCCCTGAAGAATGTGCTGGTATTGGACGGAGCAGTATCCGTGTCGGTAGAGACCAAAGGGCAGGAGGTGGAGGTCACGGTGGAGAACAATACCTCCTATCCGGCAGAGCTGCGGCCCGGTGCAAAGTATGTGTGCGCCGGAGAGAGTCCGGATAGCTGCGCGCCCGGCGGGAAAACGACAGTCAGATACCGGCTGAGCTGAGAAGTGGCGCCGTTACTGTTCACGGCTTCGCCGCTCACAGCAATGTGATGCACACAAAATGAGCAAAGTGCGCTCATTTCG
This sequence comes from Lachnospiraceae bacterium, assembly GCA_022799755.1. GTDB lineage: Bacteria > Bacillota > Clostridia > Lachnospirales > Lachnospiraceae > Acetatifactor. The sequence continues at coordinate 8,268 of JAAWOU010000105.1, read as the reverse complement.
GCGCCTGCTGTCTCGTAATTTTCGTGCAAAACGCGCACGAAAACACTTCGCGGACCTACCCGTGACAGTAACGCGGCGCCATTCAGCACAAAAACACAGGGAAACCTAAAAGTTGACAAGTGTCCGGATATTATTGTATTATATCTTATATAAGATAATTGATAGAATAAGGGTGGAAGAATGGCAACAATTAAGGATGTGGCAAAGGCGGCAGGAACTTCCATCGGCACAGTATCCCGGGCTTTCAACGGATATCCGGACATCAATACCGAGACGAAAGCGAGGATATTCTCTGTGGCGAATCAGCTGGGGTATTCACCGAACATAAACGCAAAATCGCTTTCTTCAAAGGTTTCCCGCAACATGGGACTGATTGTGTCAGGCTTTCTGGAAAGTGACGCAAGGAACGGATTTGTCCTGTCCCTGTTGAAAGGAACTTACCGGTATGCCTATGAACAGAATCTGGAAGTGGCCCTGTATACATTGGACGCGGAACAGCAGAAAACAAAGTCATATGAGCAGTTTTGCACGGAGCACAGCATCTTCGGGGCTGTACTCAGCGGGGTTGCCACCAACGACGTGTACTTTAACCAATTGGTGAAAGCAGGGCTTCCCTGTGTACTGATCGATGTCTATATCAAGGGAGAAGGGCTGGGGTGCGTGTCCATCGACAATGTGAAAGCCGCAGAGGAGATGACGAATTATCTGCTGGATGCCAACCATCGAAAAATCGTGGTGGTCCAGGGGAAAAAGCAGACGGAGGTCAACAGCTACCGGATCGCGGGAATCTACGCGGCCATGCAGAAGAGGGGCATGGAGCTGTGTAGGGACAATATCATCAACGGAGAGTTCAGGGAGCATATCGCGTACGAAGCGACAAAACAGTACATTCGGGAGCACGGAAAGGAAAGCGCCACCGCTTTTATGTGCCTGAGCGATGTGATGGCGCTGGGGGTGATGCGGGCCATTACGGACATGGGGTATTCCGTGCCGGATGATTTCTCCGTGACAGGATTTGACGGGATTCCGGTGGCAGGCTATACGACGCCTGGACTGACCACGATTGAACAGGACATGGAGAAAATAGGATATCACGCGGCCAGGGTTCTGCTGGACCTGACCCGGAATCCGACCCAGAGCCGAAATGTCTATGTGGCTTATGAATTTATCGAGAGAAATAGCGTGAAAAAACGATAACCGGCCGAAACAAAGAGCCGGTTATTTTTCAAAATTTTACGAAAACGTTTACGAGGAGGCGTGGATATGGAGCATCTGAAATATGACAAAGGGACAGGGGACGAAGCGAACTGGCTGGTTACAGAGAAAGTGTTTGACGAGCGATTCCTGGGAAAATGCGAGGCCGTCTTCTGCCAGGGCAACGGTTATCTGGGAGTCCGCCATGCGCTGGAGGAGGCGTACGCCTCAGAGACCAGGGATATGTTCGTCACCGGCACTTTTAATCAGTTCCATGAGGGGGAAGTGACGGAGCTGCCCAATTTTCCGGATGTGACCGGGATGGAGCTGTATGTCAATGACAAACCGTTTTGCCTGCAGAAAGGCAGGATACGGTCTTATGACAGAACCCTGAATCTCAAGACCGGCGAGGTGGTCCGAGAGGCCGAGTGGGAGGATCCGGAGGGAAATGTGCTCTATTTTCGCTTTTTCCGGACGGTTTCCATGGCCCGGGAGCATGCGCTGGGGGCAAGGGTGGAAATCACACCGCTCAACCGGGATGTGGAGATTAAGCTGGTATCGGGTATCAACGGAACCGTGTCCAACAGCGGCGCCCAGCATTTCTGCGAGGGGGACAAGCGGCTGTACGACTACCGTTATCTGGAGATGGTGTCCGAAACCACCGGCTCCCAAGTGACGGCCGGCCTCTATACCACCCACCGCTTTCAAAAGGAGGGACAGGAAATAGAACCGAAGCTCCTGCCCATTATCGCCAGGAGAGAGATCAAAATCAGCGCCCGGATATTCGTAGAGAAAGGGCAGAAGCTGACTGTGGAGAAGCTTTCCTGCGTATATACCTCCCGGGACAGGAAGTACGCGGAGGAGACGGACAGGGAGGCGGTGCTGGCGGATATCCGCAAATCCGGGCTGGAGACCGTGAAAGAACTGTACCGGACAGGGTATGCACGGCTGTGGGAGGAGAGCAGGCAGGCCTGGGCGGAGATCTGGCGCAGGGAGGATGTGCGGATTGACTCTTCGGATGCCTTTGACCAGCTGGCGGTACGCTTCGCTGTCTACCATCTGAACATCATGGTGAAGAGAGATGACAACAGAGTCGGCATCGGGGCCAAGGCGCTGACGGGAGAGGGGTACAAAGGGCATTCTTTCTGGGACACCGAGGTGTTCATTCTGCCTTATTATCTGCTGACCGAGCCGGGGACGGCAAGGACGCTGCTGGAATACCGCTACCATAATCTGCAGGGGGCCCGGGAGAAAGCCAGGGAATACGGCTATGAGGGCGCTATGTATCCGTGGGAGGCTGCCTGGATTACGGACGGGGAGGTGACGCCCATCTGGGGGCCGGCGGACGTGGTTACGGGGAAACCCATCCAGTATCTGACAGGGATGATAGAACAGCACATCTCCGCCGACATTGCGTTTGCCGTCTGGCAGTACTATACGGCTACCGGGGATGAGGATTTTATGGAACGATACGGCTATGAAATGATCCTGGACACTGGGAAGTTCTGGGCCAGCCGCATTGAATGGAAAGAGGAAAAGGGAAGATACGAAATCACGGACGTAATCGGACCGGACGAATACAAGGAGCATGTGGATAATAACGCGTATACCAATTACCTGGCAGACTACAACATGAAGCTTGCGCAGGAGGCGATAGACAGACTGCGCAGAGAAAAGCCTGAAGTCTACGCAAGGCTGGACAGCCGGCTGGGATTGGCATTGCTGGAAACCAGGCTCAAAGAGCGCAGGCCCAGGCTGTACCTGCCCCGACCGGAGGGAGACGGGGGAATTATCCCCCAGTTCGAGGGGTATTTTGATCTGAAGTATCTGGATCTGACAAAATACAAGGAAGCCTCGGAGGTCCTTACCATTTACAACGATCTGAATCCGGAGCAAATTAACGCCTGCCAGGTGTCCAAGCAGGGGGATCTGGTAGTGCTGTTCTATCTGCTGGAGGATCTTTTCGACGAGGATGTCAGGCGCCGCAATTACCGGTACTATGAAGAGCGCACGCTCCACGATTCCTCTTTGAGCAAGTGCACGCACGGGGTGGTGGCCAATGACCTGGGACTCTCCGAGGAGGCTTATAGGTTCTATGGGGGTGCGGCCAGAGTGGATTTGGGGCAGGAGATGCGCTCTTCGGACGCCGGAATCCACAGTGCGGCTATGGGAGGCATCTGGCAGGTTGCCGTGCTGGGATTCGGCGGGGTGCGGGTGGCGGAGGGCAGGCTTCGAATTCATCCGTCTCTGCCCGAGTCCTGGAACCTGCTGGAATTCCGCATTGTATGGAAAGGGTCGCCGCTATATGTAAAAGCCTCGAAAGAAAGCCTGGAAATCCGAAATCAGGGAGAGGCCGTGGAAGCGGAAGTGGCAGGTAAGACGGTTACGCTGGAAAGCGGGAGAAATGTATTCTAAACGGGAGTTTAGCTGAAGCGCACAACATGGGCAGGGGAAGCGCATGCTGGCGCACGGCCGTCACGGCTGTTGCGGATGGAAGCGCAACAATACTTGGCGGTGCCGTAATGGCATAGGAATGCAGTAAGCGAAAGGCAGGTCCCGGGAGCCGCCGGGGCAGGAGAACAATGTGGAAAGAACAGGGCACCGCACAGCGGTGCCCTGGCCCTTAACGGGAATATTTCATCAGACGGCTGGTCCAGCGGCATTGGGGCGTGAAATCCACAGTGAGATGTTCCGCATCCGCCAGAGGAACCCTTTCCCCCGTATCCAGGTCGGTCAGGACACCATGACGGGACAGGGCCTGTTCCCCGGCCGGGGATACCGGTTCCTGCTCCCCCAGGGGCTCTAATGTGAAAGATGCGGCCTCCGGCTCCTCGGCGAACAAAAAGAGCAGGCTGTCTCTCCCTCTCGTATAACTGAACACATTCACATGCTCGGACAGATACAGGGGAAGATAGGTCCCCTCCGCGATATAAGGCCGGATCACTTCCTTATACTGTGTCAGATTGTCTCTCATGAGAGACAGGGTGGCAGGGGTATATTCCGTAAGCCTGTGGGAAATCCCAAAGGGATGCAGCATGGCTAAGCGCATGTGATACCGAAGCTCCCCGGGAGATATACTGTCCGGATTCAGGGAGGGGAAGAGCGGGTTGTCGGGGGTTCTGGTGCCGGACCACATGAAATGCAGGAGCTGTCTGGGCAGGAACCATTTGCTGGCCTCCTTAAATACACGCATCTGATGGACGGAATGATCGGCATCGCTGAGGAAATGAAGATGGGTGTGCTCTCCCATCTCCAGATTCAGACGCTGCCCTCCGGAGCTGCAGTTCTCGATGACAAGGTCGGGAAATTCCCTGCGCAGTCTGTCCATGACCCGGTACAGCCCCTGGTAATGCTTTGACAGTCCGTCGCCGCTGTCATGACAGTGGCCGGGAGCATTGCAGCCAAGCCCCGGGTCTATGTTGAAATCCAGCTTCCAGTAGACGCTTCCGCAGAGCCGGAACAGATTGAGCAAGGTATCATAAGCCCATTCCTGTACTTCCGGAATGGAGAAGCACAGATAGGGAAGCCGCTCTCCGCTGCGGACGGCAAGCCACTCGGGATGATGCTTTATGAGCTCGGAACGGCAGTCCATGGTTTCCGGCTCGCACCAGATCCCCATGGTGAGTCCCAGCTGCGCCAACTGCTCTTTCAGCCAGGCAAGCCCGTGGGGGAAGCGGCTTTTGTTCACATGATTCCAGTCTCCCCTGACGCTGAAAGCTTCCTCGCCGGGGTCGTCGTGACCGAACCAGCCGGCATCCAGCACCAGCAGTTCGGCCCCCAGATTTCGGGCTGTGCGGGCATTCTCCAAAATGACGTCCTCATTGACCCAGCGGTCCTCATAAGCCCACCAGTGATTGTAGATCACGGGAAGCTGCCGGTAAAAGGGGTGATCGGGCAGCAGCGCAAGAGCCCGGGCCTGCTTGGCGCGGTAGCATTCTGCCAGGGACGTATACCGGTGAGCCAGAATCTTGGGATAGCGAAACACGGTTCCGGGCTGGACCATGGTGCAAAAGCCGTCGTCCGGACTGCTGACGGTCAGGAGGGTCTGTCCGTCTGCGCGGCACAGCTCCACTTTGTAATTGCCGCTGGTGCAGACGGCAAAGTCCAGGGAGGCGTCCCGGCACAGCAGCGTAAAGAAAGGGGCACACTCCCCGCTGCAGCGCCCCTTGGCGTTGGTGAAAGAAAAACTGGCCGCCAAAGCGGTTTCCTGACGGGTAAACTCCCGGGCCCAGCCGGAGCGGTACCAGACCACCCTGTCGAAGCTGTCCGGCAGAGACAGCTTCAGATAAACAGTATCTCGCAGAAAGACAGGACAGCGGGAGGTGTTTTGACAGGTGCGCTCCAGACATTGGATCCGGCCGGATTGGGTGTCGAGGACAGGTTCCGAAAAACGAAACGGTGAACGATTCATGGGAAGCTCCTTTCTGGGTTATATTGCATGCGTGTAGTGGTTATATTATATAAAAATTAAAACGTTTTTGCAATGCGGAATATGGTAAATAATTGCAGGCAATAAATGTCAGTATGCAGATATGCCTAAAAATGAAAAAAAACAGAAAAAAAAGTATTTACAATTGCCAATAAAGGTGTTATGATTAATTCGGAGGTACGAAAACGTTTACGAAAAAGAGAGTTCCGCAAAAAGGGCGGAATGTTTTTTATAAAAATTGCAAAAACGTTCACGGTTACGGAGAGGAAAAGGAAAGGGGAGAGACAGAACATGGACAGAAAACAGAGACCGGCTGCGGTATCGAAAAAAAACAAGAGGACATTCTTTCAGGAGATGAGGAAAAACTGGGCGTACTATACAATGATGCTGCCTGCGGGACTTGTGGTCTTTTTATTCGCATACCTGCCCATGCCGGGACTGATTATTGCGTTTCAGGACTTTAACTTTGTGGACAGATTCAAGAGTCCTTTTGTGGGACTGAACAATTTCAAGTTCTTCTTTACCAGTTCCTACGCGGTGCAGACTACGGTGAACACGCTGGTGATCAACTTTAACTACCTGATCTGGACGACTTTCCTGGCCGTGGCCGTGGCGATCATACTCAATGAGATCAAGGGAAGAGTCTCCAAGAAGATATATCAGAATGCGATCTTCATCCCCTATTTCATCTCCTCCGTAGTGGTGGGACGACTGGTGAGGACCATGCTGTTTGCGGACGCCCAGGGAGGTGTGATCAATCAGCTGCTGGGGCTGTTCGGAGCGGAACCCGTAAAGTGGTCTACGGTGCCCGTTGCCTGGCCGTTCATTATCGTGGGCGCTCATCTGTGGCAGCTGACAGGCTATACCTCCATCGTCTATCTGGCAAGCATCGCCGGCTTTGACAGGGAGATGTACGAGGCGGCATCCCTGGACGGCGCCTCCAGATGGCAGAAGATCAGATATATAACGGTTCCTCTCCTGATGCCGTCTATCATTGTCATGATGCTGCTGAGCATCGGCGGGATGCTCCGGGGTGACTTTGCCAATATCTACGCGATCATTGAGGACAACGGCATGCTGTTCAAATATACGGATGTCATCGATACCTACGTGTTCAGGGCCATCAAGGGAGCGGCGGAATTCGGTACGACCACGGCCATCGGACTGTACCAGTCGGTGGTAGGATTCATTCTGGTCATGGGTTCCAACTGGCTGGCGAAGAAATATGACAAAGACAGCGGATTATTCTAGGAGGGGAAAGAGATGAGAACAAAAAAACATGGCAGCATCGGTGATATTCTGATGCATTTGGGCATGATATTTTTGAGCTTTATATGCCTGTATCCTTTTGTGCTGAGCTTCATGGTATCCATTTCCACGGAGGAGAGCATTGTCAGAAACGGGTTTAAAATGATGCCGGAGGGATTTTCCCTGACCGCATACAGAACCGTTTTCGCAGACGGCAGTATCTATACAGGCTATATGATCACAATCCTGGTGACGCTCATAGGAACGCTGCTGTCCTTGCTTTTGACCGCAATGGCAGCCTATGGCATGGCAAACGAGAAAGTGCAGTACAGGAACGCTTTCGCGCTGTACCTTTACATCCCCTCGGTATTCAGCGCAGGACTGGTTCCCTGGTACCTGGTGTGTACGCAGGTTCTTCATCTGCAGAATACGCTGTGGGCCATGATACTGCCATCTCTGGTATCGCCCTTCAATGTCTTCCTGATGAGGAACTACTTTAAGACAATTCCCTCGTCTCTTTTGGAGGCGGCTGAGATAGACGGCTGCGGGGTGATGAAAACGGCATTTGTAGTGGTGCTGCCGCTTTCGAAACCCATCATAGCGACGATATCCCTGTTCGTGGGCCTGGGATATTGGAACAATTGGGCCAATGCGCTGTACTTTATCGACGAAAGGCAGCTGTATCCCCTGCAATATATGCTGTACCGAATCGAATCGCTGATGCGTTTCATCCGGGAGAACGGAGCCATGGCGAATATGGAAGTGCCCACCCAGACCTTTCAGATGGCGACACTGTTCGTCACCATCGGACCGATTTTACTGCTCTACCCCTTTGTACAGAAATACTTTGTAAAGGGGATTATGGTAGGCGCGGTAAAGGGCTGATCGGGAATGAAATTTGGTATTAGGCTCCCATGGAGCTTGATATAAGCAGTAAACGCTCCCCCAGAGGGAGAATTTCACACAGAAAAGGAGAGAAGTATGAAAAAGAAATTATTGGCAGCATTACTTACAGCGGCAATGTCTGTAAGCGTTCTGGCCGGCTGCGGCAACGGTGATCAGGAAAGTTCATCCCAGTCCTCGGGCAGCCAGGAAACAGGTGAGAGCCAGAGCAGTGAGACGGAGAGCAAAACGGAGGAGAGCGGAACCCAGGAGGCCGAAAGCGGAGATGCGGTCACTTTGACATTCGCTACCCTGGGTACGGAAGCGGCCTGTCAGGAGCAGGTAGTGGCAGCAATCAATGAGAAGCTTCTGGCGGACGGACTGAACATACAGATCCAGATTAAGATATTGGACGACCAGGGTTGTTTCACGAAGAAAAAATCAACGTAGGAAAAAGGCCGTTATGCCGAGAGTTATGGATGCTATACAAATATCCCATAACTCTCGACTTTTTG